>NZ_JAMYQC010000032.1:0-74333 GCF_040320645.1 Mesorhizobium sp. M0633 | reverse complement strand
GTCTTCATGGACCAGGGCGAGATCGTTGAGATGAACACGCCCTCGGAATTCTTCTCGCATCCGCGTCACCGGCGCAGCAAACTGTTCCTTGCCCAGATCCTGAACTAGCGAACCTCTCCCGCCAGCCCATGCGCCGGCCGGATGGACAGACGCAAATCAGAAATCCATCCGGGGCCTGGTCAGCGCGCAGCGACCTGCCAGACCGCGACGCCGGCCCAGGATCAGGCCGGCGACGCCTTCGATGCTGCGCGAGATAATGTCGAAGAAGCGCGGCCGACTCTCGAAGGAATACACCAGGCGTTCGCGAAACAGGATCGACAGCGCCGCGAGTTCCGGCCATTGGTAGATGTTCGGCCCACAACTTCTGCACGTCGACGATCCTGGCGGTGGGCGCTCCGGTCCTGTTTCGAAGATAATGCGCCGCCGGCCGGCGCAGGCACAGCTGCCACGTATTGCAGCAGACGGCAGAGGACGAGAACGTCGTCCACAACGCAACTCTCGACTCGAAGTCGTAGCTGCATCATATGGCCTGTTCACCAAGCGGGCTTGGGGGCTAGCACGAAGTCGGGCACCCACTTTGGCACCTCCACTTGCGCGAGCAGTAGTCCGCTTTCCTTCGCAAATGCCATGTGGCAAGACGGATGGATGGCGGCGGACAGCGAACATAAAAGCATCTCTGCGAGAGCGTTGGGCATCGCATTATCAGCTGCTGCCCTCGTGCCGCATTTCACAACCCCAGCCTTTGCCCATGCTTCCGAGCGCGGCTATGTCATGCTCCTGCCGACCGGATATTATGTCGTGGGCGGGGCGGTGGCCGTAGCTGCGAGTTTTCTGGTTCTGGCTGTCCTCCCGGCCAGGCTGCTCGAACGCATTTCGGCATCCCGCCTGCCAATTGGTCAATTCGGCGACGCCGCGCGCATTTGGATCAGCACGCTCGCCTTCGTGGTTCTCGCCATACTCGTGGCGGCGGGAATTCTCGGCAGCCGAGATCCGCTGTCGAATCCACTTCCGCTAACGGTGTGGACGCTGGTCTGGGTCGGACTGACATTGCTTCAGGGCGTATTCGGCAATGTTTGGTCGTGGACAAACCCGTGGTACGGGCCGTGGCGCATTTTCTCCAGCGTCTTCCCGGCATTCCGCGATCGCACAATGCCACAAGGACTGGCTTACTGGCCGGCGTTGATTTTGTTTGCAAGCTTCGCCTGGTTCGAGCTGATCTATCCGGCGCCCGAAGATCCGGCGCGGCTTGCGTTCGCTCTCATGGCCTACTGGCTCTCGACCTTCGTCTGCATGATCATCTTCGGCTACGAAGGCTGGAGCCGGCGCGGCGAGTTTCTGTCCGCGTTCTTCCGCATGGTGTCACGCTTCGCCATCGTCGAAACGACGCCGGACCACCCAAGCGGGGGGCGCGCCCTCTCACTCTGCTGGCCTGGAGCGAAATTGTGGAGCGCGCAAGCCTTACCGGCGAGCGGTATGCTCTTTCTGTTGCTGACGTTGAGCTCGGTGTCCTTCGACGGTCTGTCGAAGACCTTCTCTTGGCTGGGCGCGAATGGTGTCAATCCGCTCGAATTTCCGGGGCGCTCGGCATTAGTCGGAATCAACAGCGCCGGTCTTGTGCTGATGTTTATCGCACTTGTCGCCGTGTTCTTCGCCGCAGTGTTTGTCGGTGAGCGGTTGGCCGGGAGCATCTCTTTCGGAAAAGCGGTCGGGCTCCTTGTCTGGTCGATCGTCCCGATCGCGCTCGCCTATCATTTTTCCCACTATCTGACGGCCCTCCTGGTGAACGGCCAGAATGCGCTCGTCGCTATTTCGGATCCGTTTGATCGGGGATGGAACCTATTCGGCACGGCGCACATGAATGTCGGGGCGGGAGTGATCATGGGCTCCGATGCAGCGTGGATCATCTGGAACTTTCAGGCGGCGGCGATCATCGGCGGCCATATACTTGCCGTTCTGGTCGCGCATGGGCTGGCGTTCCGTTTGCATCCGGCGCGCCGCCGCGCGGCGCTCAGCCAATTTCCGCTGACCGTTTTTATGGTCGGATATACGGTTTTCGGGCTGTGGCTGCTGTCCACGCCGACGGCCGTCTGACGGCCGCAAGCCACGTATCGGAGGCGTTGGTCGACAGACCTCACGGCGGTGTATCGCGACCTCAAGGACATGCGTCGAACAAAGCCGGTGGTTGGTGAATTGGCAACGCCGGCAGTGCAACTGACTGCTTCACAGTTCTTCGGCCTGATATCTAAGCCGACGGGACGCCCTCGGTGGCCAGACGCCGGAAGATCTGGTCGACTTGTTGCGGCGGCAATTTGGCGCCGCCGTCGAGCCACCAGATCAGCACCGACAGAAAGGCACCCACGACGAACTGGACGATCAGTTCGTTCGGCACGACATCGGGGAGCTTCCTGTCCTTGTTTGCGGCAAGCTCCGCGCGCACGAGATCGCATAGAATCTCGCGGATGTTACGGCTTGTTGGACACGCAGGAGTTCACCTTTTCCGAAAAGAGCGGGGTGGGCGCGGGGTAGCCAAGGGGAATGACGGCACAGCGGCCATTGTCAGATTGGTCTGATCAGGCAGCAGCGTGGTCCGCCTTGTGCTCTGTGCCCTTCGTCTGCCCCAGGAAGTGAGCAAGCGCCGATTTCCTGGAATCCCGATCCAGCGCATAGGCGGTGTGAGTGAACGCAACGCCGTCCAGCAGGCCCTGAATGTAGCCGGCGATGCTGTCGGCTGCCATGATGAGCGCGGTGTCCACGGTGTGAATGTAGCGGCTGGTCACCGTTCCTCGGGAATGACCGACCAAGGCGGCGATCGTTGCCTCGGTGAACCCAAGGTCGTTGGCGATGCTGGCGAGCCGTGCCGCAGAACATGTGGCGTGATGCCGGCCAGGTCGGTCTTCTCGAGCAGCTTCGTCCAGTGCCTGGGGAAGGCCCCGAATGGCATGTCATCCCTCCATCCGGGAAAAACATAGTCTTCAGCACCTTGCTCCTCGTTGCGGCGACCCTCCAGGTATTCCAGGACCGGCAGACCGATCGGACGCACTGACGCCCCCTCCTTGCTGTCGGCGAGGCGCAGGCAACTGCCCCCGATATCGACCTCGCCGCAACGCAGGCTGATCACCTCGCTGCGTCGGCAGCCCGTCAGGGCGATCACCCGGATCATTTCCGCAGTGGTTTCGTACTGCCCGTCCTTTATGGCCTTCTTCAGAATATCGCCGAGCGTGCGATACTCCTGCTCGCTGAGACGGCGGGCGTTTATCCTGTCCTTCGGCTTGCGAACGCCATGTACGGAATTCTGCTCGATGATGCCGAGTTCGACCGCATAGGTGAGAATGCCGCCGAAGTGTCCTATCGTTCGGGCCGCCGTACCACCGCGCACGATTGCGCGCCCACGCAGCTTGTCCGTCTTCACGTTCGCGCGTGTCTTGCCCGCCCTGATGTCCTTCATGGCTTGCGTAATGTCGGACTTGGCCAAGTCCCTTACCGTCGACTGCCGAGCAGCGGGACGATGTGGCGCTCAACGCGCCCGACATCGGTGGAGATTGTCGTGGCCTTCTTTGGCCGCCCCTTTTTTCCGAGCACGAGCCCGTTCCTGAGATCTTCGAGGTAACGGGTGCAGAGTTCTTTGACGGTGATCGCCTCGCGATCGAGCTTGCGCTCCTCGGCGGGGTTGCCGCCCCTTGCGACCTGACCGAGCAGGACTTTCGCCTCCCGCCTGGCTTCCTCAGGAGTCCAAACTCCGTGCAGACCGATGGTGAAGCGACGTGAGCGGCCAGCGGCGCGATACTGCAGAACGTAGCTGCGTTTGCCCGAAGCGAACACGCGCAAGCCGAAACCCGGCAGTTCTTCGTCCCCTATCACATAGTCCGAGGACCTGATCTCGGTGGCATCGACGGTTCGTTTGGTCAGCTTCGCCATGCTTGGGCGTCTCCTCGACAGAATCCCCGCGTAAGCAATGCGTAAGCACCGGGGGGAGGGTTTGAGCCGCTCCGTCGTACCGTCGGTGCTGGTTGATTTCAAAGTTCTTTTGTGATTTCAGTGACATAGCGCGCATTCGGATAGAATCGGATAGTTTCGGCGGAAATCACTATCCATTCTCCGAAGGCAGAAGTTACAGGTTCAAATCCTGTCGGGTGCAGCATTGCACAGTTCGCTTGCCGACAACTATTCCTGCTGGAATTGACAGGGCCAATCTTCAGGCCTCGTCAAGCCAGAAGGCAACTCGGTCCGGGCGTCTCCGCAAGCCATGTTGAGCTGCCACTGGGACAGACCCACCGAATTGGAAAGGTCGACGCCCTCGATACGGGTCAGAAAGAAAAAGGCGCGGTCAAAGTCTATCGGCGCGGTGAACGTCGCTCCCCGGAAGTCCGCCCGTGCGAGATTGGCAAACGAGAAGCGGCTGCCGCTGATATCGGCGTCATGGAACTGCGCACGCCCCAATTCTGCCTTTGTGAAATCAACATTGGTCAGATTGGCGTCCTGGAAATTCGAGCGCTGTATTTCCGCGCTCGCAAACACAGCGCCCTGCGCGTCCATACGGCTGAAGTCGGTCCTGTAGGCCTCGATTCTGTCGAACCGGGCGCCTTTGGCGGTCGAGTCGGCCAGGGAAGCACGCACAAGCGTTGCCTTCTCAAGATTTGCGGCAACGAGATTGCTGTTCCTGAGGTCGGTCGAAGTGAAATCAACACCGAACAGGTTCGCCCCGCTCAGGTCCTGTCCTTCTAGGATGAGAAGCTTCTTGTCACACTCGTGCCAATTGACGCCAGGCGTCGCGGCTGCGTCGCAATTTTGAGCGGCAGTGGCGTTCTGCCAAGCAAACACAGTGCAAACCGCTAGAACCAAGCCGGATGCGCCGTAAGCTCTGGTTCGTCTCAAAGTCATTGTTGCTGGACCTCTGCCACTCGCCGACACTCAACCTTACCACATCTGCTGACACACGAGCCACGGTGACCACCGCCGTCACAGTTAGCGCATTTCTCATATTCAAGCTTTGATGTTGATCAACCGATCAACCCGCGCGTGGGGCGCGATTTGCGAGCGCCTCCCCATATCATCGCCGGTCCAGCAGAGATTCATTTGTCACCGGCCAGGCGCATCATTCCGCAGGTATGCTTGACTAAGCCGAGGAGAGCGGTCGTTCAGGATGGCGCAGTCGCGCGCCAAGCTTGGCCTCCGCTCTGGACGTTTGTCTTGCTAATGAGGAGCCTGCTCGGGTGCTGATCGCCACCGCCGGCGTCCGCTGCCGACAAGCGTGAATCCGCTTGGTTCCGCACCGATCGGTACTTGCCGACGGCGAGGTTGACCGCCGGCACGGGGTGCTCGTCGCGTATCCTGATTCCGCTGTCGCATGAACCCCACGACTTCGCTTAGCGAGGCCGAAGTTGATCTCTGCCATCTACCAGGTCGAACCATCAACCCCGCATATTTGTGTCGTAAGCTGACGTGCCGCGAATGAGCCGTTTTCGGTAGGCGGGCTTTATGGCGGGCGCCAACCTATTCTTGTATTTTTATGATGTAAACAATGACTTATGGTGGTGAGGGAGGATTCGAACTCCGCGCTTGAAAGAGTGTCCTTCTCGTCTTCACCGTGCAGGCCGGTTACTCTGGGCGGCAGAGTGCCCTTCCGCGCTTCGCCAAACCTGCCGTGGAAAAGGCCTTGCCGTTTTTTCCGGCGGGGCTTTGATCAGATCGCGACTATTAGTGATTTATGCTGAAACTGGTTGCGGAGTTCGGAGTCGGACTTATTTGCGCTGATTAAGAAGCCCCGTCAGCAAACGAACTCGGTCACAGCACTGTATTGGCGGTATCCCTCTCCCGACTCGAACCCCGAACACGTTTGAAGCCGCTAATCCTTGCCGCTCATTAGGTTAGAAAGTATGCGCCTGCTGGGAAGTGCAGGCCACAAGCCAGCAAGCGATTTCGTTTCTTTCCTTCGCGAGCGCCCGGCCTCGAGCATCCGAAGCGAGATGGCTTCCTGCTGCTGGCGCAGGTGATCGCTCAGCAGCTTGTTGCGGGTGATGTAGCCTGCATTAACGCCTGGGATCGAGTGGTTCATCAGAAGGTGCACATCAAGCTCCGCAACGCCCGCGGCCTGGGCGATTGTGCGGAACGTCTGCCGCAGGTCATTCCCCCATTTCGACAGATCGCTGCGCTTTTCCTTGTGCTCAATGATGTGACCGCTTTCGCTCTCGGCGGGGAACAGCCATTCACGCGATTGCTCGCAATAGAGGGCCCGACCAATACGCATCACTCGAACCAGGCAGCGGATCATGGCTCGCGAAAGCGGTATGTCGAATGCCTTGACCTCACCACCCTTCGGCCTGGGTATGTGGAGAACGCGGGCGCGAAAATCGACATGCTCGACCCGCGCCTTCCTAATTGCTTCAGGGCGAGGGCCTGACAGCAGCATGAACAGATGGAGTTCCCGCTGAACAGTTCTTCAATGCCGCGAGTTGGGTGAACCATTCCTCGAGATCCGAAAGCCCCAGCGCGGTGGGAAGGATCGTTGCCGAGTTTGGAAAGCGGCTCGTCAAGCCAATCGGCCAATAGCCGCTCGATGTGATCATGATAGTTGTTGATCGTCCCATCGCTTCGGCCTTTGTTCTTCATATGCCCGTCGCGGTAGCGTTCCCAGGCAATGCGCAGCGTGGGGTTCGCAATCGAGGGCAAATCAACCTCAACAGCATCGCCGTCCGGCTTGCGCGTCGACGCGCGAGGGTCAATGCCGCTGGCGATCTTGCCGAGAATGCGCGCGCACAGGGAGGCTGGTGTTGATGTCGGCGAGCCGCCGCGCCTTTGCCGCGAAATACCAAGTGACTGGCAAGGGGCTTCGTTAACCCGGTGCGGAAGCCCCTCGGATCGTGTGACGTGTGCTTCCTATGCGGGCTGATCTGCGTTGCCCAACGCTTGCAGGGTCATTCGCAATTCGCCGAGGAGCGCAGCGAGCCGATCCCGGTCCCTCCCATGCATATGCCGGAAGGGCCACGGATCAGCGGCAATCATTTCGATCACGCCCACGACATCGGGACAGATGCGCGGAAGGCCCGCACGTTCGATCGACCAGCCTTTCGGCGTGAAATGCATGAAATCATTCCGTAGCCTGTTCAGCTTGCCATGTGACAGCGCAAGCAGCGCGACCGCTCCCCAATCTCGACCCTACAGGTCCCTGGGGGTGTCATCGGAACGACAGCAGACGCTTGATACCTCAACTTCAGCCGCTGACCTCGATGTCGTGATCCGCGCACCAGGTCTTCAACGCTTCTTCCGTGGCTTTTTGCTCGAAGTCGTACCATCGATCAACGGCGCCCCTGTGCTCCAACAGATCCTTGAAGCGGGCATAGCCACCCGCCGGCGCAAATGTGTACATACGGAGACTGCTGCTCCGTCCGACTGCGCATGGGTCACAACTTTTCGGCATACGCTCTGGGCTATTCCGGAATCGTCCAGGGCGTCGGATCTGTCCCTGATGGCGCCAGGCAAGTCGGCGAGAAGCTTGTCCTTGCTCAGCAGCCCGGCATCCTCGAGCTTTTCCATGTCCGGCAAGTCGCAGTGTGTCGAAGCCGAACTCGGCCAGAAACGCCTTGGTCGTGACATAACTATAGGGCGCGCCCTGAGTGGGGCTGCGCGGACCCGAGGCGATGAGGTCTTGGGAGCGCACCGTCCCGATCAGGTCGCGACTGACCTCCTTGCCAAAAAAGCTCGACAGCTCGGCCCGGGTGATCGGCTGGAAATAAGCGATGCACATCAGCACCAGCGCCTCCGACTGCGACAGGGGTTTTGACCCCGGCCCGCCATCCGTACCCTGCCCGGTGGCTCTGCCAAATGCACCGCGAATTGCCTCGGCATAGACTTTTCTGGTCCGGTGCTGCCAGCCGCCGGCGACCGACACCAGTTCATAGGGCCGGCCGCGCAACTCTTCCCGGATGTCGTCGATCAAAAAATCAAGGTTGCAGCTTTTGCCGACGACCCGCGCCTTGCCGCAAAGATCACCGCCTCGACCCGGCCCATCCATTCGCGCCAGCGCAGCTCCGGCGGCAAATGCTCGAGCTCGGTGTCGAGCAATGCCGGCTGATCATTTTGCTTTCGGCGGGCGGACGGACCTGCCATCGCTACAGTCCATAGAGCCGGAACGAGGAGCGCCCGGATAGTTCGCGCACCGCCTCGAATTTTTGCAGCCGCTCGAACAGCCGCCGCGCCCCGAACCGCGACAGGTTTTTCGTCGTCAGCGACTGGGGCTCCGGCCCGAGATGATCCGAATCGGCGATGTCATACGGCTGACCGAGCCGGATTTCGCGGTTGTGGAGTGCTTCGCCACGGGAAACCAATGTGTTCTCACCGGCTCCTGCAAGCTTTCAAGCATGTTTGGCGAAGCGATCGCCTCCTTCCAGAGCACCCTTGACCGCTACACGCTGGCTGACGTCACGCTGATGCCTCAGGATTTCCTCGGCAAGCCGTCACCACTCCAAGTTTCCGGCGTGGCGCAAAGCGGCGAGTAAGGTCGACATCTCTCTACGATCGGAGACAAAATATTGCGCCGCGAAGGATCAAGAGCCGCACCATCTCGTGGCCGGAGCAATTTGAGGACGGAGCAGACAGCCGTCACAGTCACCTACCCAGGCGTTACCCCTTACCGGACACATGCCGATTTTTCTCGCACGGAGACGAGCCATGGCTGAACCAAAGAAGAGCGATAAGCTGATAACAAAGCAGTTTGAGTCTAGTATCGAGCCGGACAACAGTCTGTTGCCAATGCTGATCGGCGGCCTTGTTCTGATCGTTATCGGTGCGATCGTCGCATGATGTTCGTCTAATTTCGGAATTATAGTCGCCGGTGTGGTGTCGTGCATAGTCGGCGAGCCCGATGTTCAGGGGAGTTGAAAAGACCAGTCTTGTTCGGTTTATTTGGCGAAAGATCAAGAATCTCCCATAGAAGCTGTCTGAAGTCTCTTCTTCGCACCGACAATCGATTGAGTTGATTGTTCGCGCACCCGGCTAACAAGCGTCGGCGCTGCGCCGCAAACCTCGAAGAAGCATTCACAGAACAGCGAATTACGGGAGAATGAGAAAGCGACGAGTGGACCCGACCACCCGACCCGCTGCAGCTTCCAAATTCCCGCCCCAATTTGCCCACAACCACACCACCCGCCACTTCAGTCGCGCTGATCAGTTTGATCGCGACCTTGATGTTCTACTGATGGCCTTCATCACGATTGGCGTGACCTCTCGAAAAGCAGGGGTGACGCAGAACAGCCCAAGCATTAACTTTCCGTGGACAGGTTTGAGGAGGTGACCGTTAGGAATCACGACAGCGTCATTAGACGATGGGAGTTCTTGGCCGAGGGAGAGGCGATTGACGCTGCGATCGACAAATACGGCAAAGGCACAACGACGTCGGTCGCATATTGTGCGTTCGAGACGCTTGGCGATCGAGGTGGACCCGAGTATCGGCTTTGGTTCGACCTGTTTCTAAAGCTCGCAAAATCGGATCACGTGGGTTGGGCGTAGGCTCAGCCTGCGTCGCCACTAACCCATGGCCCGCGCCACTGACGGATACGAACTTGGAAGCCGTGGATCCGCCGAAGCGCACCCACCGCGGGTATGAAGCTGATCAGCTCGGGCATTCTCTGTCGCGATGAATTAGCAAGAATAACAGCCCGTATAAGGAACCAGCTGTCCTGACCGACGGCGCCGCGCCTGTTTCCACAGGGCGCGCCCCGCAGACGGGCCAGGATTATTCATGAAAGAGGGGGAAAGACGGCTCTGCCCCCTCTCCCCTGCAAGGCGAAAATCGGTCTCCCCGTCCTTCCTCGGCGCGGCAGGGCCGCGCTCCGTAGTTGTGTGCGTCAAGTTCTGCAAAAAGGGACGGCCATGGTGGTGGTCATGCGGCTTGGCGCAGAGCGCCGTCTCTTTCATGGACACTTCGAGACCGATATAATGTTTCATGGCCGTCCTCCGTTCGATGCCTGGGCCCGGTGTTGATCGCGAGCCCGTTCACCTCGTAAACGTCCTGGCGGCGCGACAGAAATTCGAACCAATCCAGATCGGTGACGCCGACATAGATCTTGATCGCGCTGCCGGTCATGGAAACGCCTTGATACGATCACTCACGATCGCCTTCACTCGCTCCGCGACCTTTTGAGCAGCGTCGGCCCGTCCGGTAAAGGACGGCAGAGCGAGCGTAGGCGCTGCTTCGCGCAGGGCGGCGGCAATCGAACCTATCGCTTCTTCCGCTCGCGCGACCGGCAGTTCGATCGTGCGCGCGAGAGTTAGGAAGTCCTGCCGTGTAAGCCGGTCGTCCTTACCATTGAGCTTCAGCGCCATACGATCGCCACCAAGCCCCGGAAAGACGCGGGTCGTCACGGCGTCGTAAAGGGGTGCGAACCGGACAGTCTCGAACCGCTTAGAGCCAAGCTCTGCAATCTTGAGGAGCGCCAGGTTCTTGAGATGCATATCCCCGTCGGCGATCAGCCACGCGAAAAACGCCCGGCGGAACAAGGTCTCGATATCGGCGGCAGGGTCGGTCGAAAGCGGCCGCAAACCCCGCGCCATGCGTTCGATCGTGCCGTCGTATTTGGCTGAGGCCGGCAGATCGAGAACCGAACAGAAGTCCTCGAGCGCTAGGAAGCGTCGATCATCGGGCCCGCGTCGCACGTCGAATCGCTCGACGACCAATGCAGGTAACATCCCATCCGGCATGTCGATGAGCGCGGCGGCCGGAACCTCGAAGCCCGCTGCGCGACCAAGTTCAAGACAAAGCCATTCGACGACCGGCAGCATTTCGAAGCCCGCGGTTCCGGCCGGCTTAAGGATGTGAGTGAATGGTAGATCGATCGCGGGCAGCAGGGCGCCGTCCGATGCCAAATCCATCGGCGCCTTGATCTGGACACCCGATAATCTCGGCGTTTCCGCGCGCGCAAACAGCTGGGCCAAGTTGTGCTCGAACGTCCCCTCGATCTCGCCTCGCGACGGGCCGACGTATCGACCAGTGAAGCGCCCATCGTCGGTGAACGCGGCAAGTTTGGTGTCGAGTTCGTCTCGCGGCAGGACGTTAAGCTCGGCTTGGCTCTCGACGACCGCGATATTTGACATGTAGCGCTTGCCGCGTCGCAGCGCTTCGCGTTCATCCCGCTGATGGAGCACTTGCGCGAGCCATCCTTCTGGGAGGAGCGACTCGATGAAAGCCGGCAGCTTGCCTGGTGCAGTCTGTCGAACGAGTGGCGGACCGCTGCGCCTCACAGGCTTCCAGCGCCACTCGAATCCATCGTGGATTAGACGACCGAGGGGATCCCCATGCCATGCCACAAGGAGATCCAGTGCTGCCTTGTTAACGGAGCCCTTGGGCGCCGCCGGGCGCGCAATCAGATAACGCTCAGCGCCCTCCCCTTCGCGGTACCATCCGTTCTCGCGAGCCAACGCCCAGACCGCGTCAGCGGCCACCTGTGGCGAGCCATGTTCCTCTATGAGTCTTGCCGCCATCTCTGCGCGCATCGGTTCGGTGATGGCGCTGGCATGCTCGCTCCGCAAGCGGAACGCTTCCAGGAAGCGTTGGCGCGGCGAGGAAACGTCAACTCGCAACTCGCCGAGATCGTCCCCTACCACCGCAGAGGCAGTCGAAGGATGGGGGGGCGCATCATTCTGGATTATTTCGAGCATCCGTAGCCGGGTTCGTTGGTTGCGCCGACCGCTAACGAACAGGCGGCCGTCAGGTGTGGGAGCAAGAAGTTGGGCAGAGGCCGACGATAGATAGGCAGTAGGATAGAGGTAGCGCGCGATGCGCACGGCGTGGCCTAAAACTGCTTGCTCAACGTCGTCGCCTGATCGTGCATAAACACCGCGGACGAGCGGGACGAGTTCCCCTACCGCCGCTAGCGCATGCGCACGTCTCTTGTCTATTGTCTCTCCAACCAGCAGTATGGGCACGGACTTTCTCGCATTTCAGATGCGCGAAAGTCCGGTAATAGGCGTCAAGAGTCAAGGACTTTCTCGAATCTGAAATGCGCGAAAGTCATGTCTGGCTACCGGCGTCGCCAGTCTGCTCGGCCGCATTCTCGATCTACTTTTTGCCGAATGCACTGCTATCACGGTCGAGCAATGGAACCCCGTCGAATGAGGGCTCGCGCCCAGCGGAAGCGATCAGTCCAGCATGGGTCATGCCCCTGCCCTGCGCACTTTTCCGCAGGATCAACGTTCGTTGTTGTCATCCTCATAGCCTTCATAGTTGTCCTGCGGCGCATAATATTCCGCTGCGTCATAGACTTGAGTTTTCTTGTAGCGCTCGCCCAGGCCAACCGCAGCGAGGCGCGAAAAGCTGTTGATCTTCAAGCCGCAGGCGATGCACTCGAAGCGATTGGGCAGATATTCCTGCGTCTCGGTGATCTCGCCGTCCTCGAGTTTTTGTGTCGGCGCAGTGACGGGCTCATCCACGACCAACGCTTGGGAAGCGCACGATGGACAGTTCACCCGATGGCCGCCTGGCGGATTGCCCAAACGGCCGCCGACTGGCTGAGCGTGATGCGCTCCTCGTTGCTCTTGGCGGCCCAGGCGTTCTTGTGAGCGTCGACATCTCCCAGGACCGCCTTAGCGACGTCATCGGCAGCGGCGGCGATGAGTTTGGCGGCGACTTTCGCCTTGGCATCCCCGATAAAGTCAGGCAGTGACATGCCCATCGAATCAAGGAGAACCTCGCATATGCGCTGAGCCCGCCGATGAGCGCACACGGCATCATGGAGTTCTTAAGCAGCCGTCGAAGGCGCACAGCATCCTGAGATCGACGCACGCTGGCGACGAGCACGTCGATGGAAAGAGAACGACCGGCAGCCGGTCACTCGCATCCAATGAAATCAATCGGAAGGCTGCCTTCAAGGCGCTTCGCATGAACCGGCACTGGTCCAGTCTGCCAATGCTGGCGCGGGATCGCAGTTGCTCAGTTTACTGCCTCCCCAGCATCTCTCGCTGCAAGCGAACCGAGCGCCGACCAGTCGAGCTTTTCGCCGCCATGGGCGAGCAGGGAGAGGAAGCGGTCACGCAGGAGGTTTGCCAGCGGCAGCGGCACGCGCAGGTCCTCGGCTGCTGCCAGCGTCAGCCGGATATCTTTCTGACCCAACGGCGCGGCGAAGCCGGCAGGCTCGAATTTGCCCTCCACGATCAGCGCACCATAGGTCTTGTAGACGGGGGCCGTGAACAAGGTCGACGTCAGAATATCGAGATACTGTTCCTTGTCGACACCGCCCTTGCTGACCAGCGCGAGGGCTTCGCCCAGCGATTCGATCACCGAGGCGATCAGGAAGTTGCCGCTAAGCTTTACCAGGTTGGCGGCTTTCGGCGTCTCGGAGACGACGAAGGTCTTCTGGCCCACGGCGTCGAAAATCGGTTGAACGGCGGCGATGGCGTCCGGCGCTCCGGCCGCGACGACGAACAGTTTGCCGGCAGCCGCCACCTCGGGCCGGCCGAACACCGGCGCTGCGACGAGGCGCTGGCCAGCCGCGGCATGATCGGCCGCGAGGCGCTCCGACAGAGCGACGCTGATCGTGCTGAAGGAGATGTGCGTCGCTCCTGTGCGAAGGGTCGCGAGCAAACCGCCATCGCCATAGACCACGCTTTCGACCGCGTGATCATCTGCCAGCATGGTGACGACAGCCTCGCCGCGGCAGGCCTCTGAAAGTTTGGCCGCCGAACGCGCACCCTTGCGGACCAGGACCTCGTCCTTGCCAGGCGTCCGGTTGTAGACGGTCATGGCATGCCCTGCCTCAAGAATGTTCGTGGCCATTGCGGCACCCATGTGCCCCAGTCCGATGAAGCCGACGTCCATGATGTTCTCCTTTCGATGCGGTCGCGAGGCGCGCGTTTCTCACTTGTGCCGATCCGCCCGATCCAGACGCTCGGGTTGGCTGGGGATCTCTTGGGCCTGAACTCTTGCGGTATACGGTTCCTGTTGGAACGTGCTCCATCCTCGCGCGGTTGCCATCGTGAGTGCACTTTTGGAAACTATCCCAACCTCAGCTCAACGACTGGTGCGCATGCCCGGTCTGATGAACAGCTGGGCAAAGGGCGATCAGGCGATCGATCGCCGACAAGGCGAAGCGCAGGCTGAACTCGTCGGTCAATTGTCCATCCCTGATCTTGTCGGCGACCTTGCCGATGACGACCTGCGGACCGAGAACGGGCGTGACTGGATGGCGAGCAGTGTCTCGTTGGCCTGTGCCTGAGCACGAACGCCGCCGGTAAAGGCCGGCGATACAGAGATGACGAGCACTGCTTTGCCGGTCAACGCCGACCGACCGAGAGGCCTCGACGCCCAGTCAAGCGCGTTCTTGAGGACACCTGGGATGCCGTGATTGTACTCCGGCGTCGCGATCACGACCCCGTCACTTTCCGCAACGGCTTGTCTGAACGCCTGCACTGTCTTCGGTGTCGACGGTCCATCTTGGTCCTCGTCGTAAAGAGGCAGCCGCAGATCGCCGATTTGGAGATCAACCGCCGGACCCAGCGCCGGCTGCAGACCTCGGAGAACGGCAAGGGAGTAGGAGCCAAGGCGCAGGCTCCCCGGTAAGCCGAGGAGCCGCGTCTGACTACGTGACTCGATCATTGTCATCGGCGCAATCACGCTCTGGGCTGCGACGGGCCCGAACCGGTGCCGGTGGCTTCGATGGCGGCAGCGATCTCAGCCAAATCCCACCCTGTCAATTCGAGGGTTGCGGCGTCGAGCCAGCCGTCCACCTGAGCCGGGCTGCGGGCGCCGACGATCGCACCCGTCATCCCCGGCCAGGCCAGCGTCCAGGCGATCGCAGCCGCGGCAACGCTCGTGCTGTGACGCTCGGCGATCGGTTTTAAGGCATCGGCGAACGCCAGGTTGCGGGTGAGCTTTTCGCCGGAGAATTCGGCGTTGCGGGATCGCCAGTCGTCTTTCGGCAGGGCTTGGGCGCGCTCGACGGAGAAGCCGCCGGTGAGGAGGCCGGATTGCATGGGGCTATAGACAATGACGCCGGTCTCATGAGCGTGGCGCCAGGGCAACTCCGCCTGGGCGATATCGCGACGGATTGCAGAAAAAGGCGGCTGCAGCGTGTCGACATGACCCAGGCTTTCGGCCGTTTCCAACTGCGCGGCACCGTGGTTGGAAAGGCCGACGGCACGCACCTTGCCCTCCTTCTTCAGGTCGAGGAGCGTTTGCCAGTACACTTCAAGCGGCGTGCCATCTTCCGCCGGCCAGTGCATCTGGTAGAGATCGATGCGCTCACCCCCGAGCCGCTTCAGCGAGGCTTCCACCTCGCGGCGGATACTTGCGGGCGCGCCGACTTGGCGGGGCAGCGCTTGGCGATCGTTTTCGTCCCAGATGAGGCCGCACTTGGTGAAAATGTATGGCCGTTCATTGGCCGGGATCTCGGCGAGCGCTTGCCGCACGACCTCTTCCGAGTGGCCGAGTCCGTAAATAGCCGCCGTGTCGATCCAGTTGATACCGCGTTCCACCGCATGGCGGATTGCAGCGATCGACTCGCGATCGTCTTGAGAGCCCCACCCGACGGCCCAATCGGCTCCGCCGATCGCCCAGGCGCCAAAACCGACACGGGTGATCTCCATATCGGTGCGACCCAAGCGGCGGGTTGGGAGTGCCTTGGCGAGGGATGTCGATTGTTGAAGCGTATCCATGATGCATTCTCCTATGTGCACCGCAACATGAGAAATCTACGTCCATCTTTCCAATGGATAATTGAGATGCTATTGATCAGTTTGATGCCTTAATAGGATGCGATCATGGAACTGCGCCAGTTGCAGCACTTCGTGGCGGTCGCGGAGGAGAACCATTTCACCCGGGCCGCCCAGCGGGTGAACATCGTCCAATCGGCTCTGTCGGTTTCCATCCGGGCTCTCGAGGAGGAGCTCGGCGCTCAACTCTTCATTCGCAGTACGCGACAGGTGCGGCTTACGACCACCGGCCGTGTCTTCCTCGACAAGGCGCGAGCGGCACTTGAAGCGGTACGCGAGGCGCGCGACACCGTGGCGGCGATTAGGGGACTGGATCGAGGCACGCTCACTATCGGCACCGTGCAGAGCCTCCCGGCCTTTCTGGATCTGCCGTCACTGCTCGCGCGGTTCCATGCGCAGCACCCAGGTATCGAGGTCCGGCTCTGCCAGGGAAGCTCGACCCATCTTCTGGAGAAGATCAGAAGCGGCCGAATTGATCTCGCCTTTTTGCCTCTGTTCGATCCGCCTGTCGGCATTGCGACAACCATGATCGCCTGCGAATCCCTTGTCATGATTTGCGCTTTGAATCATGCTCTGGCCGACTGCGGTGAGGCGTCGCTATCCGCGTTGAAAGACGACCCATTCGTCGATTTCGAGCCGGATTGGGGGACGCGGAAACTCGTCGACCGCGCCTTTCTGGAGGTCGGCATAGAGCGTCGTACCGTCTTCGAGGTTAGCGACCTTGAAACGCTCCTGGAATTGGTTGCGCGCGGCCTCGGGATCGCCCTTGTTCCGGAGGCCATCGCCGAAGCACGGCGCTCCACGCTCAGCATCAACCCGATCGCTCAAACAGAGCTCTGCTGGGAACTCGTGGTAGCCTATGCAGCCGGCGACGGCACGAGTGATTCCCCGCCAGATCACGCCCCGAAGGCCTTTCTGAAACTCTTGGCGGATGCGAGGAGATCCGACAGCAGTTTACAACACCAGCCATGACTTCAAAAAAGGGCCGGATCCGGCGCGCCGCAATCGCCGCCACTTGAAGAATTTGCTCCCGGCAATCGATGGCTAATCCTCGACCCGGCTGTGGCGCTGACGCTGATTTGAAGGGCGAGATATACACCATTATCGTCCGTCGTTTCTCAGCGAAATGGGACCAGAGATGCCGCAGTTCGCGCGCATCTGCGCCAGTTTTGAGCAGGAGTTGGTCCATGCGATTCAAAGGTAAAGACGTTCTCGTGACCGGCGGGAATTCGGGGATAGGACGCGGAATCGTCCAGTATTTCCTGAAAGAGGGAGCCCGGGTCGCTTTCGCCGGCCGCGACCGCGAGAAGGGCCGCGCCGTTGAAGCGGAAGCAAAGGCGATCGAAGGCGAAGCCCGCTTTTTCCCGTGCGATCTGTCGGAAGAACATCAAGTCGAGGACCTGATCGGCCAGATCGGCCAATGGGGGCGACTGAGTGTCGTCGTCAACAACGCAGGCGCCGGTTCGCGCCGAAGCGGGGTTGAGCCCGGCGATCGCCCCCGAGCGAGATGGGACAAGATGCGCGGCGCCAACCTGGACTCCACTTATTTTGTATCCTCCTACGGCTTGCCGCTGCTGCGGGATTCCGGTGGAGGTGCGATTGTGAACATATCGTCCACGGCCACATTGCACGGCAATTGGGGCCTGTACTGCGTCGCCAAGGCGGCCGTCGAAGCGCTGACGCGATCGCTGGCCATCGAGGGGGCTCCGCATCGGATCAGGGCGAACTGCGTCAGCCCTGGCTGGATCGCCACCGAAATCGATGCAGCGGCGCCAGCGTCGGGTACCGGCGACTGGACGGTGCCGCCAAGCGTGTTCGACCGGATGGGCACACCGGCCGAAATCGCCGCCGCTGTCGCGTTCCTGGCGAGCGATGAAGCTTCGTTCATCACCGGCCAAACCCTGGTTGCCGATGGGGGGCTCTCGATTCTGGACTACACCTCGCTGTCGCTTCTCGAGCAACGCGGTTCGGTGCTGTTCTCGGGCATGGTCGGCGACACTCCGTAAGGGGTCGAAAACAAAGACGCGCCCGGCATCAAGTTGCGTGACCGCGAGGCAGGTTACTCTCATTCTGACCACTACGAAGCTTGGATGGCATCATTGAATTGAAAGTCCGCTTAGGGGTCCACAACGGCAAGTTCGCGCGAGCCGGAGAATGGCGGGTAGTGTGTAGGGTTTCGGATGCCGGCCCAAGCGAAAGTCTCTCCTCCTGCACGGAGCCGGCGTCGGAAAGCCTCCAGGGAAGATGCTATGGGACCGGCGGCGAGACGTCCTGGCGAGTTGGCTTGTCGCCGGGATCGTGCCTGGCGTCGAGCGCCAGCCAGCCGCTGAAGAAGCTCGCGATCGACGAGAACGCATTGCTGATGCTGCTGCATCGATGGCGTGCGGAAGCGGAAAGGGCGGGTCACAGTGCGATCCCGAAACGGCCGGCGTGTCGGCGCCAGTGTTCGGACCAGGGCGCACTTTGCTTGGCGCGCTGACACTTGCCGGTCCGCGGTCACGCGTCGATCAGGCGTTCCTTCGGGGCATGAAACGGCCGCTGCTGGAAGCGGCCGTCCGCGCCACCCGCGCCTTCGGCGAGGATGCTTCGGCCCTCGAGCAAGCGAGTCGGCAGGCCAAGCGCACGCGCAAGAATGGCCTAATCGACGGGGTGGAACCGTCGACGCCGACGTTGCCAAGTGCGGCAGGTACGCAATGCGTGGGATTTCGATGGCCCGCCGATGAAGGTCCGCGCGTGAATCGCCGCTCTCTTGATAACGATCAGCGTGCCACCAGCCCGCTCAACGACCAAGCGTCACAAGTTTCGGATTCTTCGGCATGCCAAAGTAATGGGCGACGCCGGTAAAACGTATCGCGATTTCGGCACCGGCAAGCAAACTTCCATCGCCTGGCCGTCGTCGGCACTATCTGTGTCAATACGGAGGAGTTGTGTTATAGGCGGACTCCCATCAACAACCGTGGCGGATTGCCGCCCAAAAAGGAGACCATGCCTAGTTCCGATGGCAGTATTTACGATCTGATCGGGATACTCGCCGTACTTGTTCTCGTTGCCGCGAACGGTTTTTTTGTCGCAGCGGAATTCTCTCTCGTCGCAGTCCGCCGTAGCCGGGTGATGGAACTGGTCAATGCCGGCAGGACCAATGCCAGTGCCTTGAAGCGGGCGGTCGACAATCTCGACGCCAACCTTGCTGCCACGCAGCTCGGGATCACCATATCGTCGCTTGCGCTCGGATGGATCGGCGAGCCTGCGCTCGCCCATTTGATCGAGCCATTGCTGAGCGCGCTGCCGGAATCGCTCGCCATGGCCGGCTCTCATGCGATCGCGGTTGCGATCTCCTTCATCATTATCACCGCCCTGCACATCGTGCTCGGCGAACTCGCCCCCAAGAGCCTTGCCCTTCAGCGCAGCGAGGGCACGGCACTCTGGGTCGTGCGCCCGCTCGGCCTATTCCTATTTCTGCTGCGGCCAGCGATCATCTCGCTTAACGGACTCGGCAACCTGGTACTGCGCCTCTGTGGGTTGCGACCCGGCACGGGAGAGGAATCCCTTCACTCGCCGGACGAACTCAAGCTGCTCATCGCGGCAAGCCAGGAGGCGGGGCTGCTCCACCAGGCGCAACAGGAGGTCGTCGAGCGCGTCTTCAGTATCGGCGACCGGCGCATCGCTGATATCATGACGCCGCGCCGCGACGTCGATTGGATTGACGCTGATGACAGTCCGGACGAGATTCTGCGCACCATTCGCGAATGTCGCCATGAGCAGCTTCTGGTCGGCCGGGATGGCATCGACGAACCGCTTGGCATGATTCTGAAGAAGGACCTTCTCGATCAGGTGCTTGACGGGCAAACGCTCGATCCGATGGCTGCCATCCGCCAGCCTCTGATCGTTCACGAGGGAACAGCAATCTTTCGTGTGCTCGATCAATTCAAGAAGGCGCCTGTACGTCTGGCGATCGTCATCGACGAATATGGCAGCCTGGAAGGGATCGTCACGCAAACCGATCTGCTCAAGGCCATCGCCGGCGATCTGCCGGACGCGGAGGGCGAGGAACCGTACATCGTCGAGCGTGGGGATGGTTCGCTGCTGATCGACGGCATGATGCCGGCTCATGATGCTTTCGCTCGCCTTGGCTTCCGATCAGGACAGCCGGATGGCGGTTTTCACACGATCGCCGGGTTCGCCCTCTCCCGGCTTGGGCATCTCCCGGAAGCCGGGGAGCATTTCGACTATGAGGGCTGGCGGTTCGAGATCGTCAATATGGATGGAAAGCGGATCGACAAGCTGCTCGCCCGCCGGCTGTCCATCACATCTACTGCTGCAGCCATTTGAGGCCGAACGCGCCAGGAACCAGAATGCCGGTGGCCCAGACGAAGGCTGAGGTGGTGTTGGCAATCTGAAACGCCAGGGCGGGCATCTTACAGATGCCCGCCGCCAATGGCACGGATGCGCGCAAAGGACCGAAGAAGCGCCCAAAGAACACGCCGGCCACCCCCCATCGCTCGAAGAACAGGTGACCGCGCGGAATGAGGTTTGGATAACGTGACAAGGGCCAATAGTGCGAAACCCCGTTTCCCAACCGCGTGCCGATCCAGAAGGACAGCCAGTCCCCCAATGCCGCCCCAATGGCGGCGGCAAGCCACAGAGGCCAGAATGCGATACCGCTTTCGCCGATGAGAAAACCGACACCGATCAGGATCACGGTTGCAGGCAACAACAGAGAGATGAACGCCAGCGATTCTCCAAAGGCCAGCACGAGCACCAGCGGAACACCCCATGCTTCATGCGTCCGGATAAACGCGATCGTCGCTCGCGTGATCTCATCGAGGCTCATTCATCACTTTCCAATTCGCACCAAGGGTGACCGGCGACTGACATCTCACCATATCGGTCCCTCTGGCAAAGACCTGCCACGTCGGAACGGATGTCTTGCAGACGTGTAGCGGCCGAGCAACGCACACGGCGCAAGTAACCATTCAGAAGGATCTTCCTCTCGCTCTGATTGACAGTACCCACGGGATCGACCTTAACTCATTCTTAACAAAAGTTGGTTGGGCGGGTCGGATGAGTTCCTCACGAGTGCGGTTGTGCGTACGGGTTGGGCGGCGGTGCGGTCGTTGCAATCATTGCGATAACGTCCACGTGGTCGGCGGCGACGGCTTCACAGTCGATGCTGATCGGTGGCTTTATCTCGCAGCCGATCGGTCACTACAATTTCTGCAAATCCCATCGGGCCGAATGTGAGATCCGCTCACGCGACAATGATCCGGAGCACATGACCGGAAAACTCTGGCGGCAGATTACGAATGTCAACCTGACGGTCAACGACAAAGTCAAGCCGATGAGCGATCTCGACGAGTATGGCAGGACGAATTCTGGGCCTATCCAGACAGCGGTTTCGGCGATTGCGAGGACTATGCGCTGGAAAAGCGCCGGCTGCTGATAAACAGCGGCATTCCTGTGTCGGATCTATTAATGACGGTTGTTCGCAAGCCCGACGGCGAGGGTCATGCAGTGCTGACTGTTCGAACCGACAAGGGCGACTTCATCCTCGATAACCTCATCAACACGGTGCGCCGCTGGGACCAGACCGGCTACCGCTTCCTGAAGAGGCAAGCCGGCACCGACACGGGGCGCTGGGTTTCCATCCTTGATGGCGACAACCCACTGGTCAGCGCGATCAAGTGACGGTCGTGTAACAGTTCACCCCAAGTTGACGCCTTGCCGAAAGAGATCTCTCCGGCTGGTGCGCAGCCTGCTCTTCGTCTTAGGTCGGAGTGTTCGTCGTTGTTAGGGCTTTGTGTCCGCCTTCGCCTGATTGCTGCTCGCCCCCTTCGACGGGTACACTCAATGGCGCTGTCGCCTCCGGGCAGCCGCTCTGAATTTTTTTCCATGACGAAATATTGAGAACCATGTCGCACTGCGCGAGTTCCGGACCCGACGGCAATTGCAGACAGGCGAATTCACCGTGATGGAACGTGCGGCCGTTGGCGATGCATTGACATTCTGCCCGCGCGGGCGTTGCAACAAGCGCCGCGAAAACCAGGATGCAAGAGGCATTGAACGTCCTCATGCGAAATCATAGCATGATCCGGAGCGGGCGCCAGATCGCCCAGCACGAGGTACAGCGCCGTGATGATGACGAACGCAATTGCGAGGGCGGTGGCATGAGAACCGGCGTTGGCGAGCGAGCCCGGGAGGCCACTCAGCAGAGGCTCGATCAGATGCACACATCAGCACCCGTCGCCGGCCGCTCCGGCGCCCGTGAGCAGTAGCGCCGTCAGTGCGGCGAGAACTCGGACGCTCCGCCTCGCCCAATTTCAACCCTTCACGCGCTCGGCAACGCAACCCTGGATGAGGACCGCGTCATTCCACACGCAAATAACCGGTCAGGCCGCTCTTCTGATGTTCAATGACGTGGCAATGGAATGCCCAATTACCCGGATTGTCAGCGACCAACGCCACTTCCATCACTTCTTTCGATTTAACAAGGGCCGTATCTGTTACAAGCGACGCAATTTTGCGCTTGTCGGAGCGTAGCAGACGGAAAGACATACCGTGCAAATGGATCGGATGATCGTTCGGCGTTTCGTTGCGAAGGCGCAGAACATAGCTTTTGCCCCGTTTTAGAGCCGCGAGCGGATCAACTGGCCCCGGTGCGTCCCCTCGCCAGGCGACGCGGTTGATCGACCAGAAGCTGTAGCCGAGCGTGCCGCAAATACCCGGCGCCGGCGCATCACCATTGGGCGACCAGCCAAAGACGAAGTCCATTGTCTCGGCATCGGCAAGATCCGGCTCCGGTACGCGATTCGGCCGCAGCGGCTTGAGTTCGCCAAGCGCCCGCCCGGCGCTGGCGCCGATAGGCCGGAATCGGACGAGAACGCGAGGTCCCTTGGCTGTTCTGAGTTTCAGGCTGACGATCTCGTCTTCGCCATCAGGCACGCGGAGGGCGATATCGGCGCGCTGGCCGGGCGCGACGACAATGCCCCGAGGCGCAACAGGCTGCCGCAGCGGGTTGGCATCAAGAGCGATCACTTTGGCCGTTCCGCCATCGAGGTCATAAGTGCCGATACGGGTGACATCGGTGACTGCCAAACGCAGGCGCACAAGGCTGCCCGCCGGCAGATCGTAAATCGGGGTGACTTCCCAATTTACCGTCGAGACCGTACCCAGCGTGCCGCCGCGCGCAGCGTTGCGTGCCTTGAACAATTCGATGAACTGGCCGTCTTCGCCGAGACGGAAGTCGCGGATATTGAGCGGCAAATCCTGGTCGAAACCGGCATCTTCGTCATCTTCGACAACAAGCACGCCTGTCAGCCCGCGGGCCATCTGATCGAGCGTGTTGCAATGCGGATGATACCAATAGGTGCCGGCATCCGGCGGTGTCAGAGTGTAACGGAAGCTTTCGCCCGCCGCGATGGGACGCTGGGTGAGATAAGGCACGCCGTCCATGGCATTGGCGATGCGCAATCCATGCCAGTGCACACTCGTCGCCTCATCGAGATCATTGACCACCTCTATGGAAAACGGCCTACCTCGCAACAAACGCAGAGTGGGCGGCGGCCCGCCCGCGCCGAAACTCATCATCCCTTTGGTGACGGTGCCGGGCAAAATCGACCGACTGATCGCTGAAACCGGCAAGGTCAGATCGGCTGCTACGGCCCTGCCGGCAATCAGCCCGCCTGCAGCGCCGACAGCTACTGCTGCCGTGCCGCCCAGCAAGAATCCCCTGCGCGACATTCCCGACATGAAGCAGCCCTTTCAGTGGAGTATAGCGGACGTGGTGTTGTTGTCTCTTCCTTCACGAATTTCGAACCCTGGCAATGATTCAAGGTGAAGGTGGCGTAGTCTCCGAAGGACTTCAACTGAAGTTGGAGTTTCACTTGCTTTTTGAGGATTGCCACACAACGCCGCACTGAACCGCGAGGCGTCTACGTGGCAGCTCTCGCCGAACGGCTTGTTGTGGGTGTAGCGTGCCCGATTGGCAGGAGTTACGACGCAAGCTATCCCCTTGCCGGAAATGGGCTCGCTTGAAATAGCACATTTGAAGCGGCCACGGTCTCTTAAACGCCCCATAAACGCAAACGCCCATAGACGCTTATCACTCGTCAGCGCTCTATTTCGGCCCATTTCTGCTCGCCGCAGGATCGGTGCAAATACGGTCATCCAATTTTCAATAACGGAACCCTGTAATGCTGCCGTCACATACGGTGGCTAGGCGGATGCAGGGCGCCCTGCCCGTCCAACCTCTGGAGACAACCATGCGCGCTTTGCCGACTGTCATGGCGGTTGCGGCCCTGCTGGGCACGCAGCCCGCTTTCGCCGAATTCGTCACAGCTTTCGATTTTCCGCAGCCGAAAGACACCAGCGAATTTTACACGGTTATCGAGATTCCGGCGGGAAGCTTCACTAAATACGAGATTGACTCAGAAACTGGCCATATCATCGTCGATCGATACCAGTCCATGCCGGTCGTCTATCCGGCCAACTACGGTTCCGTTACCAGTTCGTTGGGCGGCGACGGCGACCCGTTGGATGCGCTCGTCTTCACCCGGGAACCCGTCGTGCCCGGTGCTCTGATCAAAGTCCGCGCCATCGGCGTGCTCAACATGGTCGACGGCGGCGAAACGGATGACAAGATCATCGCTGTGCCGGCCACGGACATCGATCCGCAATATGACGGGATCAAGACCATCGATGATCTTCCGGCCATCGAACGACAGCGCATCGAGGCATTCTTTCGAGTTTACAAGCAGCTACCTGAAGGCCGCAAGGTCGTTGAGCTGAACGGCTTTGGTGGCGCCAACGTCGCCATCGACATGGTTGGCAAAGCCATTGAGAGCTACCGGAACAAGAAGGACTGACAGGATAGCAGAACCTTAACAGGAAGCTCATCCATAGGACTGGTCCCTAGCGGTGTTGGAACACCGCTAGGGTATGCATTGGCCTTGCGTCGCACTGTTGGCTGCGCGCAAGCTGCGCTTCGCTTTAGCTCCGGGCGTTTGCTGTTGATAAAGCCAAATCGTTGGCTTTATCTCCGCCTTCGCCTGGTTTCTGCTCGTCCCCTTTGACAGGCAAGCCAAACGGCGCAGTCGCCTCGGGGCATCCATCCTGAATTTTTTTCCATGACGAAATGTTGAGAACCATGTCGCACTGCGCGAGTTCAGGACCTGACGGCAATTGCAGACAAGCGATTTCGCCGTGATGGAAAATGTGGCCGTTGGCGAGGCACTGGCATTCGGCCCGCGCGGGCGTTGCAGCGAGCGCCGCGAAAACCAGAATGTAAGAGGCCGTGATCGTCCTCATGCGCAAGATCATAACACGATCCGGAACTGTCGCTAGTGTGAACGCTCCACAAGTAACTCGGCGGAGAACTCGTACCGCGGGCGCTCGCGATCCCTCAATCGTCGTTCGCGTCGGTTTTTGCCCTCATTGTCCGTATTTTGTGGCCCGAATCAAAGGCACGGCCAAGCGACCAAAATGACCAGCAAATCCATCGGCATGCCGCGCCCAACGACACCTGCCAAACTGCCGGCATGCATGACGAGCAGCGTTGTTCGAACCAACGGCCGCGATGATGCGGCACGTTCAGGTTGAGGGAATGCGCGGGTCCTGAACGAGATAGAGCCGCGCAGTCGGCGTGAAATCAGTCACCAGGAATGAGAACGAAACCGTGCTCAGCGGATCGACCTCGCCTTTCCGGAACAGAAGATGGTCATAAGGTTCGAATTCACGACTGAATTCGGCGAAACTATCGGACCGAATTGCATCCGTTTCGCGGCGCGCCTGGTCGAACGAAAGCCCGTCGCTGGAATCGCTTGGCTGGTTGAGAATCTCCTGCAACTCGAACTCGAATTCGACCCAGGCGTGACCGCTGTTGTTGAGGGCAACGATCCTTAGGGAAATGAAACCGGTGGCATAGTTGCCGGAGGCACCGAATGGCTGAACCGGCCGGATGGCGCGTATGGTGAGGGTTACCGGGCTTGCCGACTCGAGTTCCTCGGTAATCACGACAGGATCGGCCCTTGTTCCGGCTCCCGAAGCGGCAATGATCCGGAATCCGCCGAGTTCGTCGGAAAAGGAGTAGGCGCCTGCTTCAAATATTCTGGGCCCTGTGCCATCGGCTCCAGCGAGGAGTCCGCTTGCTGCGAGCACGGTTGCGAATATCCCTACCAGACGTGCGCCTGATATTCGGGTTGACGGGTGGTGCCACATGGCTCGAAGTATGAACGACATTCCCGCGGCCGCATACTGGAATGGCTCAGGCGAGAGGGTATGATGGTTGGATTTGGCGCCGTAGGTCGAGGCATTCAACCGGATCGGTCGCCGCAAACCGCGGAGAGGTTGTCGCTGCCGGCGATATGCGCGAGAGGACGTACCGATGTTCGGACTTGGCATGACCCACCTGTTGGTTATCTTCGTGGTGGCGCTGGTTGTTTTCGGCCCCGAGGAGCTTCCAAAAGTCATGCGATCGGCGGGGGCAATGATGAAGACATTCAATCGGATTGCGGGCGATTTTCGAAAACAGTTTGACGACGCTATACATCAAGCCGAGAAGGAACTCGACCTGCAGGAAACCCGCTCGATGCTTCAGAATGCGATGGAGGACGTGCCGCGAAGCGCTGACAAGGCCATAGTAGGGAAGGACAGCAATCTCAATCCGGCCGCTGAGCGGGGCGCAGAATCTGAACTGACGTCGGTCACGGCCAAGGACGCGAGGTTTAATGCCGAAACGTCATCAAACCAGTGATCGGGCAGAAGAGCAGTCGCCCATCGGAACCATCGCGAGGCTCCCAGCCGTTCCACCTTCACCGTCTCGGTTTCGCCCGACCACAGGCCGAGGCTCAAGACCTCATGACGGGCATCCCCTCACTGTGGAATCCCTTCATAAGTTACCGTTGTTCCACCACTGCCGTGCTGCAGCCGTGGTCTATTTGACAATCGCGTTGCTGACTGCGGCGGCCACCGACGTCGGCTCCGCTTCAGCGCATCGCAACGCGCTCTGGCAGGTTGTGCAGACCTGCGCTCTTGCCGCAGCGCATCTTGGCAGCGCTTTCCCCTGCGAGGAAGTGATCCTGCCCAGGCAGGGCGTGCCTGGATCAGCTCTCATTAAATCACCCCGCTACCGGACCGAGTTTCTGTTGACGCCACTCACGGCTGTTGCCGGTGTTGAAAGCCCGTCTGTCCGTTGGCAGGGCAGTTCCCAACTCTGGAATCGGGCATGGAAAGCACGAAGCAAGGTCTCGGCGAGCCTCGGACGTCACCTTCCACGAACGGCCATCGCCATGGCTGTGAATTCCAGGACTGAGCGATCCCAGGATCAGTTCCACATCCATATCGATTGCGTTGCGGTGTCGGTGGAAAAGAAACTTGTCCTGAAGGGGCCGAAGGTGGAAGGTCCATGGCAGCTTCTCCCTTTGGCTCTGATGGGGAAACGCTATTGGATCAAGGCAGTCGACAAGCCGGATTTGGAAACGACCAACGGGACGACCGCAAACTCGTCGGCAAGATCAGGAAGGCGGCGCTCGCCTATGGCATCGATCCGATCCATATCGTCGCGGCTCTCGTCGGAGAGCACACCTACAATATCAGCGTGGTCGACTCGGTTCAGACCTATTACGTCAAGGCGCTCGCCTATGCCGATCTGAAGTTCTCCTTCAGCTACAGGAGCACTCCGGTCCAGTCATTCGTCCAGCGGCCCGAATTCGCATCCTGCTCTTCTCTCGAAAGCAGCGCGCTGATTTGGAGCTGCCGTGACCAGGTCTGGGAAGAGACATTCCGGGGTCGCAAGGTCGATGGCGTCGACTACGAACCCATCACGTTCCAGCGGGCCTTCTTCCAACCCTTCTATGCGGGGCAGACCTTCGGCCTGGGACAGATAAGCCCGCTTGCAGCCCTGCAGGTCACAGACATGGTCAGCCGGGCCAGCAAGCTTCCCCGATTGTCGCCCGATCGCCCGCAGGCGATCTATCGCGACGTCATGGATCCTGATCGCAGTCTTGTTTACATCGCCGCGATCATCCGGGATTCGATCGATGCCTATCGGGAACAGGGGTTCGATATATCCGGTAATCCCGGAATCACCGCCACGCTCTACAATGTTGGCCAGCCGCGCTGACGTGCACCTGAGTTGAGGCAGGCCGTGACCGACAAGACCGGCCGCGCCCTGCCCGTCGAGAACTATTACGGCTGGCTCATCAACGACAGGCTCGAAGAACTCAAGGCGCTTCTCACCGATGGCACGAAATGATCGTGGTTGGTGGCCGGACACTCGCGAACCTGCGTCGGATGGCGGGACAGATTTATGCCGGAAAAGCTGGCTGTCATGAGACCAATTTCGCTTGCATTTGGCGAACGTCTATCGACATCAGATGGAAGCAAACAGTGCACTCAAGCGAACTCATAAAGCGCGCCGGAATTGCCGGTCGCGTGCAAGATGGCCAAGCGAGGTATCGTGTGCCGACAACCATGTGGCTCCAAAACTGAGAATGGCTCACCCAGCGCGACGTTCTGAAAACCACATATTTGAAGGACAAGGTGGCGTTTCGCACACGCCTCTACGGCTTGACTGACTGAGGGGGTGACATCGCCATGCTTGATCCGATCGTGAGTTTCTTCACCCGGATTTTCCAGTGGATTGGCCGCGGCATCGGCCTGCTGATCGGTGCGATCCTGTGGCCGTTCCTGTGGGCGGGGCGCTGGTACACGCAACGCGGCTGGATCCTGAAGGCGGTGCTCGGCCTGGCTGTGCTCGTGCTGATCGGTCTCTATGTCAACTTCTTCTACGCCACCCAGTGGTGGAACAATTTCGACCCAAATTACGTCGACAAATACACCTTCGAAAAACGCAACAGCTCCGCCGGTGAACAGGTTTCCGCCGGCGCCGGCACCGCCACGGCCAAGACCTGCGGAAATTCAGCCATTGCCCAGGTCGCTGCCGACCTGACCGACTTCAGCGTCAACCAGAATGCCTGGGTGTCGTCGATGATCCTCTACAAGCTCGGCCTGTTCGGCATCGACTGGGACCACACGCCGTTCATGGACAACAAAGCTTCGTTCCAGCGCGGCATCAACCAGGCGGTGCGGCGTACGGCGACCGAGCTGGCCGACAATCTCGGCCGCGTGCGCACCACATCGCAGATCGACGCCGACCTGCAGGACGCGCGCGGCAATCTGCAGTTCGATGAAGAGACCTGGTATTTCGGCCTGAACCCGTTCGGCCCGAAGACGCCGACGCCGAGCTACTATCGCGACGCGGTGCGCAAGCTGCGCGCCTTCAACGCCCGGCTGGAAACCTGCCAGACGGTGTTCGATGCCCGCGCTGACAATCTCAAGCAGTATATCGAGCGCATCTCGTCCGATATCGGCTCGACCTCGGCAATCCTGAAGGAGCGCGCTGAGCACTACAACAATGGCTGGTTCGATTTCCGCGCCGACGATCGCTTCTGGTTCGCCTATGGCCAGCTCTATGCCTATTACGGGCTGATGAAAGGCGCCGAGGCCGATTTCGAGGACGTGATCAAGGAAAAGCACCTGCAGAGCCTGTGGGATACCATGGATTCCCAGTTCGTCTCGGCGCTGCGCATCCAGCCCTTCATCATCGCCAATGGCCGCGAGGATGGCTGGCTGTTGCCGAATCACCTAACGACAATTGGCTTCTACATGTTGCGCGTGCGCTCGAACCTGGTCGAGATCAGCAACGTTCTTGCGCAGTAACTCGGTGGATGAAGCGCTCGGGGCATCGAGGCATGGAGACCGGTAACTTCTCTGGGGTGAGCCCGGCCACGATTTGTTAGCGCCGACTGGGCCATCACCGTTGCCTTGTTTAAGGCGGCGGCGATGGCGGTGGAATGGACGATCACGATCGAGAGCAGGAACGAATTCGGCGATGTTCGCCGAAATGAGGTCCGGATCGACAAAAGCGATGAGCGTCTGCGTGACGGAGACCTTGACCTGTCGATCGACGATGGCAAGAAGATCATGGCCGCCCTGCAAACAGCGGTCGCGACCTAAGAGGCGAAAACCTACACCCTGTTGAATGACATATTCACGTGCGTCGAGGGCCGGCTGCGGTACAAGGATTTGATCGGGTGACCGATAAGAAACAGGAACCGCCGCTCTATCTCGACATGGGCTTTGCCGAGGCTCTCGAACGTTTCGCACAGACAGACAAGAAGGAGGCCGACGAGCTGGCCGAGCGTGGACGCGCCATAATCCGCGAGCGGAATGAACCGGTATCGCGCACGGACCTGTTCAAGGCCCTCACCGAACGCGGGCTGACGATTGCAGGCAATGACCCTGAGATGGTCCTCTCAACGATGCTGTGGCGCACGCGCGACCGTGTGGCCCGCGTTAAAGGCGGCGACTATTGGCTGGCAGACGTTCCAAACGAGGCGGCGGGTTACTTCCCCGAGACCAGCACCCGATAATGACCAGATGGAAAACACGCCGCCTGAAGAGGGGCTGCCGACCGACGCCGGCACCCCCGCAGTCCGCCACGATCTTCTTGATGAGGCATGATGGGCGGGCACCCGGTTATCACCTCCCCAGTGTTTTCGAGCCTCTGAGTAACGGTGCCGGAAGTCATTGCGATGTAGCGTGGCGATTGATCAGTCCGCCCGGCCTCGGTGCAACGCTTGCCCTAACCGGACTCTGATCCTGAAACCTGTGCTCTGTCAAATGCTGGGTCAGACACGTATATAGGTCCCAAAATTTGCAACAGAACCGATAGGCTGCCATGCGGGCCCTCGCCTCAACCTGGGGCGGCGGGACGCAGGCTCGCCGGGTTCTCAGGACAAGTCCGCACGCGAGGGACGCAATCCGTCGACAGGATCAGGGCCCATTGGGTCCGTCCGACATAGTCGTGATCCAGTCAGAACGTGTCCAAAGAATTTGGATCACCGGTTGAACGCGGAAGGTGCGGATCACTGCTATTTCGCTCGGCGCTGCCTATATGAAGCAGCAAGAGCATCGATTAGGGAACTTACCTATGTTGATTTCGCGTTCGAGCCGGTTTGCAGTTTTGTTTGCAGGACTGTTCCTGGCATTTTCCATGGTCGCGATGGATCACGCTGAGGCGCGCCGTGGCGGCGGCTTTGGCAGCCGTGGCATGCGCACGTTTCAGTCGGCCCCGCCGACCAGAACGGCGCCACAGCCTGTCGCTCCGGTCGAGCGCTCGATGACGCCCAACACCGGAACGAATACTGCGGCCCGCCAGACGCAGGTATTCCCGCAACGACCAGGCTTCCTTAACGGCTTCGGCGGTTCGATGATGCGGGGCTTGCTGCTTGGTGGTCTGATCGGAGTTCTTCTGGGCCACGGGTTCGGCGGTTTGGCAGGCATGTTTGGCCTGCTGCTTCAGGCGCTGCTGATCGGCGGCGCGATCATGCTGGCCCTCCGCTTTTTCGGGTCGCAGTCGGCACGCAGCCAAGCGCCTGCTATGGCTGGCGTTCCGCGAGGCGTGGGGAGCTTTGGGCGAAGCGACACGACCCAGCGCGATGCGGACAACGTCACATCGTTTCCCATTCCGGGCATCGGGTCTGGATTTGGCGGGACGGCTCAAGCTACCGCTTCCGATGAAATCACACTGACCCAGGCGGACCTCGACACGTTCCAGCAACGGTTGACGGAAGTCCAGGAAGCGTTCGGGCGCGAAGACCATGCTGCCCTGCGCCGGCTGGCGACCCCGGAGATGGTGTCCTACCTGTCCGAGGAACTTGCCGACAATGCCAAAAACGGCCTCAGGAACGACGTGTCGGATGTCAGCCTGTTGCAGGCCGACATTGCAGAATGCTGGCGGGAAGATGATCGCAACTACGCGACGGCTGCGTTGCGCTACGAGTCTCGCGACGTCACCCGCGAGCGCGACAGTGGCAAGATCGTCGCGGGCGACCCCGATCGGCCGACGGAAACAACCGAACTGTGGACCTTCACGCGCCAGAACGGCGCGGACTGGAAGCTCTCCGCAATACAACAGGCTTAACGGCTAAAAAGCCGCGGGTTTAGGAATCAGAGTCCATTCGCCGGCGACGCAAACGCGCGAGCGAACGAGCACGCCTTTCCCAATGGAACATTAGCGATACGAATAGTTGAGTTCTTGCTCTGGATGCCGCCGCATGGTGTCTAGATGGACAAACATCGGCCGGCCCGCGTCATCGATCCCTCCGGTGGCGCGCCTTTTTTCGGGCCCAAGGAGGTCACCTCGGCCCGGAGTGATTTCGTCAGCGCCAGCGATCCTCGGCCAGTTCCGGCGAATAGCCTCGAGGTCGATTTTCCGGCGGAGCTTCGCAACGTGGTTTCTGGTCCGTGGTGCCTGGAGCACCATTCGGGGATTCTCACTGTCTCCTAATCGTGATGCTCGGGCATGTCTTTAAGCTGGTCCTTCGTCCAGTTGGTAACGGCATGGACGTCGCCGTTCTCGTCGCGCATGAAATCCAACTGGCTGGCGGAAACCGCTACAGGCTTGGTGCCTATGCCGAGAAAGCCGCCGACATCGATGACGACCTGGCTGCCGTGCAGATGATCGACAGAACCGATCTTTTCATCGTCAGGGCCGTAAATGGTCGCGCCTTCGAGTATCGATGGCGTCAGCTCAGCGTTTGTAAGCCGTACGTGGTTGGTGTGGTCCATGACCGGGTCTCCTGTGGGTTAGACAAGATGAACCAGCGACGCTCCTAAGAGTTCCGACGGAGCGCTTGACTCAGCCGGAAGGCGCGGGCATGGGCAGCAAGCCGACCGCGGGTTGATACCGGGTTGAGGGCGGCGAAGTCATCTCTAGGCCAACTAGACTCGCCGACAAGGGAACAATCAGGAATCACGTTCCAGTGGCTTGTGTCCGGGCTGCTCGTGCCAGATGACCCCGAGGTCTCGCCTATCGACCGGCTGGCCACATGCAGGGCAGATGTAGAAGTTGTCTGCCTTGTCGGCGGGCTCTTGGCCGTGCCGGCGACCGATGATTAGCGCGCCGAGATCGGATAGCTTTGTCACCCTCACGCTCGGCTGGAGTTCATCGAACCGTTATTGCCGACCCTTGTGGAGAAACCTCCAGAGGGCGACGACTGAATTCACGAAGTTAAGTTCGACGGCTACCGATCGCAGATCGTCACGGATGTCGGCGGCGTGCGTATCTTCACCCGCCGTGGCCTTGATTGGACCTCGAAGTACCGTGACCTCGCAAAGGCCGCCGCCGAACTGGAGTTGGAAAGCGCCATTATTGATGGCGAGATCATCGTACTCGATGAGACCGGCCTGTCGGACTTCGGTGCGCTGCGCAAAGCCATCACGCGGCGCCAGCACGAGCTCTATTTCGTCGCCTTCGATCTGTTGCACCTCAACGGCCACGACCTGCGCGACATGCCGTTGGAGGGCAGACGCGAGATCCTCTCCGAGTTGATCGCTGAAGGACAGCGCATCCAGTTCAGCGAAGCCCTGCCAGACGACGCCAAGGCAATCTTTTACCTCGTCGATCGGGCCGGTCTGGAGGGTATGGTTTCGAAGCGCAAGGGCAGCAAATATCGCAGCGGCAACTCGACAGCCTGGCTGAAGACGAAGGCTTTCACTATCGACGAATTCGAGCTGCTTGGCGTCGAGCGCGAGGTCGGAAAGCCCGCCTTCGCACTGATGGTCGAACGCGGTACTGGCCGTTATGTCGGCTCTGCTTTTATCACCTTGAACCGCGAAATGCGCGAACGGCTTTGGAAGCGAATACAGGAGCGTGCAGGCACGGCGCCAAAGGGCCTTGGCTGCCTGAGCACCGTCATGTGTCCGCCGCTCCGCTAAACACGGGAGCTGCGCGGCGGACACGCCGACGTCACCGCAATGCCACGCCATTTTGCAGAACTTGACGCACACAACTGGATCACAGTCACCGTTGAGATCAAATAGCCCACGCCCTTCAGCATGTGCAGGGAAGCCTTTGTCATGCCTAAACCTCCTCAACGGCTTCAAGTCTGTAAGCGCTCATACGACCCCCTCGATTCCGGACCTGCTCAGCCTGGCCTGACCATGCGAAGAATCCTCTGATTTGGACGGAGGTGACTGCATGGATAGAGACGGCAAAATGGGCGTCCAATTGGACGTCTCAAGCGACGGCTATGCCGGTCGGCTGGAGGTGATCGAGGGCCCGACGGGCCGGCGGCGACGCACGGACGCCGAAAAGACGCGGATCGTAAGTCCGCCATAGGGCCACCATTGCTTCCCCTTCTTCATTGCGGGCGCTCTTCCTGCTCGCGGCGAACTTCTTTCCGCGCTCAAGGGGCGTCTTTGAACTTCTGTTTCTGGCATGGTACACGGCGCTCGCCACAGCCGCCGCCGTTCCGACATTGCCGAGTTCGCCCAGCCCTTTGACGCCGGCCGGGTTGACGTCCAGATCGATCTCTGGGACGAGGATCACATCAACTTGATTGATGTCCGCGTTTACCGGCACCAGATATCCCGGGCGCGGATCGTGAACAGCGGAGTTGCCACCACATCCTCGGCTGCCGCTACTGTCAAAACAATGCTTGCGGTCGCTACTGCGCTCATGGCAACAAACAGGCTAATTTTGGTTGACCCTCTCTCGTCATCGACGCCTGCCATTATAGCCACAATCGTTCAGGACGGAATCGATGCGGCGCAAGATCGCCTTGGAATATTGAGCTAGGCTATAGCGAACCTCGGTCGTCTGAGCTTTTTGGCGGGCTGAAGTGGCGAGGCTTGAGGTGTAACACGCATTGGGCCAATGGTCGCTCGACAGCGACCGAAATCATGGAGCTGAGGTCTGATGAGTAAAATTGCCTTACTTCCTCTGGTGACGTATCCGGAAGCGAATTCCACCAAAATCGTCTCAAACGCAATCGCGGTGGTCAAGCACATTGGCGCGGCGCTTCACGCATTAACGGTCAATGTCGATATCCCGGGTATTTCCAACCCCGTGTCGAGATACTTGATCAACCTTCCCGAAATGATCCGGGAGACAGAAGCGACCAGCCGCAAGCATGGGCTCGATTTGCTAGAGGCATTGAAAGCTGAAGCGGCACGCGTCGGATCGCCCCTGACAACCGAGGAGATTGCTGTTCAGCCGGCATCTATCAGCGATGTTGCAGCAACGCAGTCACGCTATTTCGATTTTTCTTTGATTGGGTTGGAGCCAAATAACCAGACTGCGCGTATGACCGTTGACGCGGTTCTGTTTGGTTCGGGCCGACCGACCATAATTCTGCCGGAAGGCGCAAATGTCGGTGCAATCGATCATGTCATCATCGCTTGGGATGGGAGTCGCGTTGCGGCCCGGGCCGTTGCCGACGCGTATGAGTTTCTGCAATGTGCGGCAAAGATAACTGTACTGACAGTGACAAGCGAAAAGCCGCTGCGCGATATTGGCGAACGCCTCGCTCTAAGCCTGAGAACGCGTGGCCTTCCCGCTGAGGGAGTCTCAATCGATGCTGAAGATCGCCCCATTGGCGTTACGCTTCAGGAGCGCGCTGTCGGCATGAGCGCCGATCTGCTTGTCATGGGTGCGTACGGCCATTCCCGGATGAGAGATTTTGTCGTGGGTGGGCAACCAAAGGCGTTCTGGGCGATCTGCGTCTGCCTGTCCTTTTGTCGCACTAGAAATCTGCAAATCTGCCCTCGAGTAGCGGCGGCGAGTTGGCTCTTACGATGCGCCAACGGCGTCAAAGGAACCAGCTACGCGTTCAAGACGAAACCGTGCCTAATTCTCGTGAGTTGCGGATTGTTTCGCCTTGCCCATCAGATCCACGCCTGCAGCCATTTGAGGGCTTCATGCCGTCCAGATCGATGAAGGTCACCACCAACCCCGTTCCGGTCCGGGCGGCGCGCTTCACCACTTCTTTAGCGAACATTGCGAAGCCGCGACGGTTGTGAAGGCCTGTAAGTTCGTCGTTCGCGCCGGCCTATGATTGATTCTTGCCCCTGCCAGAGGCGGTTCGAGACGGTGCGCAGGACCATCTCGTCAAAGGGCATATCGACGGGTAGCAAATTGCTCGCGCCATTCGCTGTGCTCGGGAGCGCCTTCGAAATTCGAGCTCGAACTGAACTGCGGAGCATACCCTGGACGGGTATCTCCACTCCCATGAGATCAAATATTGAGCCCATCATTGCCCATGGGCTGGACACCGACGATCGGCGCCTATGACGGCAAGCCGACCGACGGAAAAGTCCTGCAGCACAGTGGCCTCGCAAGGGTTGTCATCCCGCCTCGTGCAACAGCGGTGGAAAGCGGTGACACCGGACCGCCTGGTCAAAGGGACAGCCACGTCGCGGCGATCGCGAAAGACGGGCGGCTGCCATGACAGGCGGCCACCGGCTATGGCAAGCGTGCCCTGATCGAAACCGCCATCGGGGCGCTACAAGGCACTGATTGGACGCCGCTTGCGGGCGCGTTCCTTCCCGGCTCAGCAGACCGAGGTCGCCATCGGCTGCATGGTTCTCAACCGCATGCTGGTATATGGACGCCCGGAATCTGTCCGCTGCCGAGCCATGAAGGCATAAGGGTTGATATCAAAGACCGGGATGCGTCGATCTTTTGATCGCTGCACCAAAGTCCAGTCGGAGGTGCTGGCCGCTATGCCCGGAAGAAGGCGAGACGAGGCGCCGCGTTGCGGGTATAGCGGTCGCCCGAGCTGTCAAGCGACCTTGAGATCTTTTAAGGCCTTCTCGAAGGCGTCCTTGACGGGCTTGGAAACGTCGGTCACCGCCTTGGTTGTGAGCGCCTGGAATTCCTTGGCCTGCTCGCACCCATTTCGACGCGCTTGCTCAGGAAAGTGGTCTGCAGCTCAAAAAGTTCTGACGGCGACTTGGCACCGACCAGAGCTTCGAGATGCGAGAAGTCGGCTTCGGCATTGGCGCGCAGCGCGGCAATCGTCTTCAACGACAGCTCCTACAAACATTCCTGACTGTCGCGGCCCAGCGCCGTACCAACCGACCGCACCGAATTGGCCAGGCTTGAGGCCAGGAAAGGCCTTTCGAGAACGATGAGATACCGATCCAGAAACGCAAGAGGCTGGTCGAATTCCGTTCCCCGCATTGCCAGAAGAACCACTGGAAAATCGGACCACGCAGGTTGGTTACGCAGCCAGGCGGCGAATTGGCTCCGGTCGGAATTGATGAGCGCTTCTTCGGCGACGACGAGGCAGTGTGCGCTGTCGAGAAGCCGCAAAACCTCATCCAGATTTGCACAGATGCGTGTGCCGATCCCGTGTTTTGCCAGAATCGAGGCGGCTAGCTGAGCGTCTCGACCAACCGGGGCGAGCACGAGTACGACAGGTTCTTTCGGCGTCATGGCTTCTTGTCAGCGAGCAGATCGCTTTGTTTGCCCTCAAAAAAGGGCACGCCTGTAAGTATTCCCCTGAATTGGTCGAGCGGCTCGCCGACAGCTATGCCCTGGCTGCTGACCATGAATTCACGAATAGTGTCCTCATGAGGGCCAACTCGCCTCTTCACCACCGAAATCGCTCGTCGGATGCGACCGCCACTTTCGAAAAACCTCAGCAACATCACTGCATCAGACAGATAGGTCATGTCGATTGGCGCCGCCGTCTGGCCGATCAGCCCGTGATTGGCAAGCAGCAGGATCGTGACGACGCCCTTCTGGTTGAGGTAGGTGAGAATTTCATGCATCTGCAGCACAAGGTGCTGCTCTTCCGACATCGAATTCAGATACCCTGTGAGGCTGTCGATCACTACGATCCGGGCATCAAACCGCTCGATTGCGATCTGGATCTTTGATGACAATTCGCCGGGTGAAAGATCAGCCGGGTCGATCTGTTCGAGCAGGAGCATTCCGTCTTGCAGGAAGGCCTTGAGATCCATACCGACGCCGGCTGCACGTCCCAGGAAAATGCGATCAGTTTCATCGAACAGCAGAACCAGGACGCGCTCACCGCGCTGAAGCGCTGCATGACAGTAGGAGCAGGCTATGGTGGACTTCCCCACACCCGAAGGGCCGATCAACAGCGTGCTTGTGCCCCGATCGAGGCCACCGCCGAGCAGAGTGTCCACGGCATTTCCGCTTAAGGCCGGCGAGCCGTGTTCGGCTTCAGGGTGCTCGGCGGCGACCAGTCGCGGAAAGACCGTGACCCCGCCCGGCCGGATGACAAAGTCGTGGTAACCGCCACGTATTTGCACCCCACGCATCTTTATCACCCGCAGGCGCCGCCGCTCGCCACCATAGATCGGGGTCAGTTGCTCCATGCGGATGACCCCATGGCTGATCGAATGCAGGTTGAGGTCATCCTGCTCGGCCGTGAGGTCGTCGAGTAACAACACCGTCGCATGGTTGAGCAGAAAGAAGCTTTTCAGCGCCAGGACCTGCCTGCGGTAGCGTAGCGAGCCCTGCGAGAGCAGCCGGATTTCGGACAGAGAATCGAACACGACGCGCTGTGGCTTAATACGGTCGATCTCAGCCAAGGCCGCCTGCACGGTCTCCCCGAGTTCCAGGTCAGAAGAATGCACGAGCGTCTGCAACTGGGAGGGATCAAGGCTGAGTTCTGGAGGAACGAGTTCCAGAATTTCAATCCCGTCCAGAGTCCAGCCGTGCCTGCTTGCCACGGATATAAGCTCGCGCTTGCTTTCGGATAGCGTAATGTAGAGGCATTTCTCGCCTTGCGAGGCCCCCTTGATAAGGAACTGAAGTCCGAGCGTGGTCTTGCCTGAGCCAGGCCTTCCCTCAACGAGGTGTGACCGAAATTTGGCATAACCCCCGCGCAAAACATAGTTGAGGCCTTCTACCCCGGTCGCTAATGGTGAGGCGTCATCTTCGTTCACGTTGCCCCTCATGTACGTTGCTGAACAGCGTAACGATTGTCAGTTTTGATGGTTCCAGAAGGCCGAAAGGCGCTGGAAGAGCCTCCTCTACAAGCTGCTCACGACGCCGTTCATGTCGGTGAGGCTGATTGGTGCTGGGCCCCCACTGCAAAGGTTCCCCTTTGCTCGGAAGGAGGCCGATAGTTAAATTCGTACAGCAACGATGGCAGACCGGAGGCGTTCGTAGGCCATGTATTTTGGATTCTCAAAAATCGGCAGCAGGTGATTTGGATGGCCCGGTCTCTTTGCAAACCGATCGGCTTCCAGCAGACGTGCCGCTCCCAGCTTCGGGGGTTGGATCGGAATAGAGGATGTCCATCGGCAATTGTTGTCTCGAGCACTCGCAGTCGCCGGAGAGCACTTGAACGTATAAGTGCAAACTTGCGATAACAACCAAAGTAGGTCCACAAATCTTGTCTTCAGTTTTGTCGTCAGACGTGCTCATCCGCAAAATTCGAAGAATCGCTGATATCAGCGACGATGACGCCGCGGTCCTGCGGGGCATGTCGACTCAGGAAAAGGATGTCGCAGCCAATCAGGATATCGTATCGGAAGGCGATAGCCCCACAAATTCGTTTGTGGTTCTGGACGGCCTGGTGTGTTCGTCCAAGTATACTGGTCAGGGAAGACGGCAGATCACCAGCTTCTTTGTCGCAGGAGATATTCCCGATCTGCATGGCCTGCATCTTTCTGTGATGGATTGCAGCTTCTCGAGCCTGACGCCAAGCAGACTAGGCTTCATCCGGCATAGCGTTCTTCGCCCAATTTGCGAACAGCATCCGCGTATCGCGACGGCGTTCTGGCGATCGACCCTCATCGACGCCTCCATCTACCGGGAATGGGTCACCAATGTGGGGCGACGCGAGGCCTACGCCCGCACAGCCCACATCCTATGCGAGCTTATCGTGCGTTTGCGGTCTGTCGGACCCATCGAGGACTACGTAGCGGACCTCCCCCTCACGCAGGCCGCTCTTGGCGATGCTCTCGGCTTGTCGACTGTTCACGTGAACCGCACCCTTCAGGAACTGCGCGGCGACGGCCTGATTGCCACCTCAGGCACAAGGCTGCGTGCTCTCGACTGGCCCCGCCTGGTCCGAGCAGGAGACTTCGATCCGACGTACCTGCACCAAAGGGACCTTGCTTAGCTTTTGATGAGGATGCCGATCGCATGCGACGATATTTTTTTGACAGCGGCGATGCTGAGCATCTTGTTGAAGACGACATGGGCGTGGAATGCGAAGGGATCGCGGCAGCCCGCCAAGCAGCTGTCGACGGTCTGATAGACTTGGCGCGGGAAGCACTGGGAGGTTCGGAGCAGCAACAGCTGTTGGTGGATATTCGTGACGAGAGCGGGCGAAAGATCGTGAGGATCAGCTTGATTCTCAAAATCGAGAAGCTTGAACTCAGCGCTTCGAGATGAGTCTGGGAATGGTGCATTTTGCTCAACAGAGACGGGCGACTGGTTCGCTCGGGGCGTCGTTGTCGGTCCAACTACAGGCGCCATCATATCGGCGGCAATGGTCTGACTGCTACAATGTGGCCAGCCTGCAAAACCGAGAACCTCGGGGTTAACGAATGTGAATGCTTGAGCCCATGCCCCAGGGCAAGGTGGCGGGAGGTGCCTGTAGGTGCCCGCTGGATCAGGCCCAGTCGCAATCTCTCCGCGAAGCCTGTTTCTCGAGTTGTTCAACAGAGCCCAACCAAGGCTCTGAGGGAGGCCGATTTTGTCACACAGGGGCGATACCTTGGCTCAGCAGGGCGCTGGTGAACTTTCCATCGTCGAGTTCATTCCCGCATTGCGCGCTTTCGCCCGCGCTTTTTGCCAGGCCCGGGAAGATGCCGACGATCTGGTGCAGGAAACGTTGACGAAAGGGCTGGCCAACATCGACAAGTTCGAGCCCGGAACGCGAATGAAGTCATGGCTCTTCACGATCATGCGGAACACCTACTATACGCGCTTCAGGGCTGCCACGAGGGAAGCACCAGGTATCGTTGACTGCGCCTCGCTTGCACCCGTTTCGCAGCCTGCACAGGAGTGGTCGCTGCAAAGCAAGGAGGTCCACCGGGCCATTCAAAGCTTGCCAAAATCTCAGAGCGAAGTGCTGATGCTAGTGGGGGTGCTTGGTGTCAGCTACGAAGAGACTGCCGTGATATGCGGTTGCGCCGTTGGAACGGTCAAAAGCCGGCTCAGTCGCGCACGGGCAGGCGTGCTAGAGTTTCTAGGCGAAAAATCAGCACAGGAGCTGACAGAAAGACGCGATTACCTGCGCGATGCGCGATCGGCTTCAACAATGGCCGGCAACGCCTGACTATAGAGGGCCGGCCATGAGGGGTTGCGGTGACGGATACTCATTGGAACTAGTGTTGCCCCAGGGTCCTCCCACCAGAACGCGGGCGCGTTGCGGCCGTTCTGTCCTGGGATGGGAAGGTGAGATGTGGATAGAAAGACCTCAAATGCTGGAGAAGCTGAACAGCTCGAGCAATTTGAGCGCGCTTCTGCGAAACAGCGCGAACTCGCAACCGGAGGAGAGGGCGACACACCGCCAGCTGCCGCAGTCGCTGCGGCGTTGATCAGTGTTTTGGAGACCGATCGAAACCGGGACATTTTCCATGTCGCGAGTTGCGAACGCGATGCAGCTGACATCACGCAGGCATTGCGCCACTTTCTCCCAGGAGCTGAGATACTGTATATGCCGCCCTGGGATTGCCTGCCCTTCGACAGGGTGTGGCCCACTCGCGCCACCATGGGGCGGCGGGTTAGCGTCCTGCAAGCTATTGCGGCCCTTCCAAAAGGTCCCCGCATCACAGTTACTTCGGTCGAATCTGCCCTGCAGCGGGTACCTCCCCCCTCGCTAATCGACCAGGGTTTCGCCACCCTGCAGATCGGACAGAAGATGGACCTGGGGGCACTTCGGGTGTTGGCTGAGAGAACAGGCTATGTTGTCGACGATCAAGTCGATGAACCTGGCGAGATAGCCGTCCGCGGCGATCTTGTCGATATTTTCCCTGCCGACCGTGACGACCCAGTACGTGTTGTGCTGGGTCCTGGCGGCGCCATCTCTGAACTCAAGACATATGACCCAATCACTCAACGAAGCGAGCGATCTCTGCACAATGTCGTGGTTGGCCCGGCATCGGAGCTCATCGTGGAAGCCGGCAACGAGTTCGACCGCGCAGCGATGCGCACAGTCCCCATGGAGGAACGCCTGGTCTCGCTCCATTCCGACTTGCCAGCGCTTTTCGATGTCGCGTCGACAGCCTCCATCTGCTTCCTGGCTGGACTGGAAGAAATCGGGCTTGCTCGCGTGTTGGACCTCATTGAGGATGCGTGGCGCGGCAGACACCAAGTATCAGCGACGGCGGGGTTGGCCGCGAAACGATTTTATTTGTCGCGCGAAGAGTGGGATAGCGCGCTGCGGGATCGCCAGTGCTTGAGACTTACTCTGCCGGTCGGTCGAATTCCCAAATTCTACCACCTGCCGCGAGCTGGGCGCGAATTCGCCGCGTTCGCCGAGGCACGCGCAAGTTCGGGGTTTAGTGTGGTGGTGACAGGCGATGCTTCGGAACTGCGCCGAGCAGACCGGCTGATCGAGCATCAGCTCGGTCACAAGATGGAGCCAGTCGCCGACTGGCCGCAAATCCTCTCGGTCAAAAGGGGCTCTCTTCTCAAGGCGGAGTTCGATCTTACGGAGGCTTTGTCGATCCGCTGTCCCGAATTGCAGTTGTTGCGGCAGCGGACATATTCGGTCCCTCATGGACTGCAAACGCAGGGTCCGGCAGCGGCATAGTCGAACCCGACCTGCGGGTCGGCGATCTAGTTGTCCATGAAGACCACGGCCTGGGCGTCCTTGCCGCCATCGAGCAAATTGAAGTGGCTGGCCTGCAACAGGATGTCGTGAAGGTTGAATATCATGGTGGCGCTTCCTTGCTGGTTCCAGTGGAGGAGTTCGGCCGAATATGGCGCTACGGATCCGAGCCAGATGCAGTGGCCTTGGACCGACTAGACAGTGAAGGTTGGAACAAGCGGCGCCAGTCTGTGGCCCGCGAGATCGAGAAGGTGGCCAGGCGGCTGGTTACCATGGCGAAGGCCAGGTCCCGCCAGTCCGCCGAAATGATCAAGCCGTCGCGTGCCGACCTTGCGCGCTTCGCGGCGCGATTTCCGTACGCCGAAACCCTCGACCAGACCGCCGCGATCCGAGCCGTAATGAACGACCTGTCGTCGGGCAAGACGATGAACCGGCTGGTCTGCGGCGACGTCGGCTTTGGAAAGACGGAGGTGGCGCTTCGGGCGTGTGCTGCCGCAGCATTCTGCGGCAAGCAGGTTGCTGTCGTTGCGCCCACCACGGTGCTCGCGCGCCAGCACTACGAAACGTTCTGCCGTCGATTCGCAGGATTCAACATCGAGGTTGCTCACCTGTCCAGGGTGGTCGGATCGACAGAGACAAGGAAAGTTAAGGACGGTCTGAGAAGCGGTAACATTGCAATCGTCGTCGGGACCCACGCTGTTGCGGCCAAGGGGGTGGCCTTTAGCAATCTGGGGCTGCTCGTAATTGACGAAGAGCATCGGTTCGGGGCCAAGCTGAAGCAATCACTGCGAGGCCTGGCGCCATGCCTCCACACCTTGACGATGAGCGCTACCCCGATACCCGCACCCTTCAATTGGCGATGGCGGGCGTGCAGGAAGTCAGCGTTCTGAATACACCGCCTGCCAAGCGGCGTCCGGTTCGCACCATCTTGGCTCCTTTCGATGCCGGTTCGGCCAAGGCTGCTCTGTTACGTGAATACCGTCGCGGGGGACAAAGCTTCTTTGTAGTTCCCCGGATAGACGACATCGGGACTGTCTTCAGACAACTGGGCAGGCTGGTTCCGCAGCTCTTGGTGAAGATCGCGCATGGCGAAATGAAAGCGCGTGAGTTGGACGAGATCGTGGTTCGCTTCGCCGCTGGCGAAGGTGACATTTTGCTGGCCACCGACATCATCGAAAGCGGACTTGATATACCGCAGGCGAACACCATTCTGGTTTGGCGGGCGGACCGTTTCGGACTTGACAGCTCCACCAGCTTCGAGGGCGCGTAGGCAGAGGCAGACTGCAGGGCTTTGCGTTTCTGTTGACCGAGCCCGGTAAGGAATTAGCTGAAGCCACGAGGAGCCGACTTTCGGCTCTTGTGGCGCTCGACCGGCTTGGCTCTGGCCTGACCATCAGCCAAAGGGACCTCGACCTGCGCGGCGCAGGCGATCTTTTCGGCGAGGAACAGGGCCGGCCACATAAAGCGGATCGGCGTAGGACTCTACCAAAAATTGCTCGAGCGTGCCTCGTCGGTTGCTCGTGGCGGCCCCTCGTCTGACACACAACTTCCGGACATCAATTTGCAAGCCGGAGGGTCATTCCCAGGAAGCTATGTGCCGGAGCCAGCGATACGCCTCAGCCTGTATTCGCGGTTGTTCCGTATGAGCACACATTCGGATCTGAATGCATTTGCCGACGAATTGGAGGATCGCTTCGGAGGCATTCCGAGCGAAGTGGCGACGCTGCTGGAGGTAACCCGACTGCGAATGGATGCAGCGCAGTTGGGCTTGAGCCAAGTCGACGTAGGACCCGAAGCGATTGCGATCACCTTTCGCACAAAACCCTCCGCGTCGGTCTGGGAGAACCTTAAAGGGGTGAATGGGTTCGAATTTCGGCGAGGCCGCTTGATCTTCAGGCCGCCAACTAAAACAGGCACTGGACAGCTGGAGGTTCTACGAAGCCTGATCGGTTCCATTCGTTCCGCGCACGCACCAGGATAACTAGTGGCGAGACCGATTGCGGGTCAAAGCACGACCCGCAATGGCCCTAGTAGCGGTCCAAGAAGGCCAGAATCAGTCTTGCAGGATATGATCAAAGTCCACGGCGAGACCATGCCTGACCGCACGGTCGGCGACCATGTTCGCAAGCTCCCGGTCCGAGATTGAAGCCATCCCAACGACCTGCCTTAGCGCTCTCAAGGCGAGCCCTGTCGACATGACTCTATCACGCCGGCTGCGTATGCCGACATAGTGTTCCACTAGATCTTCAAGCTGTCGCACCTCGGGCCTCCACATCTGCTCTTCCAGGCCACTATGCTGAGGTTTGTGGCGTATGCATTCACATTCGTTAAGGGACTAAGACAAACGCGCCTGGCAGCCCACCGAATGCCAGGGCATGCTGGTTGCTTGCGTGTCATATGTCACAGCGTCGCGCGCTGAATGATCGTTGGCTCAGCTGTCGCGCAGATCTGCGCATCTACCGACTTTCACTCCACTTACCCGAACTTGCGCGACCGGCCACTCTCTTCCTGACGCCGTCCCTTCGATGCGGGTATTTTTTGGGATTGTCTCTCAGCCCGTTCTTCATCTCTCCAAAGAGGCAGGATGGCACCTCCCACGCACCCGGACGAAGTCTGTACGGGGCACGCAATTTGTAGGAAGTGGTCGGGAACAGGAAAGATGGTTGACCGTTCCAGCTGAATGGAAAATCGTCATGCGTCAAAGCCCGACACGATTTTGGTTGTTAGTGCTGACGTGACCACTCGTTCGGCCACGGCGGACTACCTTCGACATTGTGGCTACCGAGTTATCGAGGCAAAAGATGCCCTTGCTGCTCAAGAGGCGGTGGGGCATTCCGGCTTCTACGTAGATACCATTTTATCGGACGTTGATCTGCCAGGCGGGACGAATGGGTTTCAGCTTGCCGCGTGGGTTCGGCAGAATAGAGAAGACATCAAGGTGGTGCTGTCATCGGCCGTGGAACGAACCGCCAAAGCAGCCGGTGACCTCTGCCAGGATGGCCCTCGAATCGCCAAGCCGTATGACTTGGCAATTCTTCTGGCCCGCATCAGGAGATTGAACAGCTTGCCTTTTAGAGATCTCGACCAAAGTTCCTAAGCTTGTCAGCTTCGACACCAGACAGCAACCCTGCAGGCAGACGATCCTCATACCGGAAGTTCCGCAATGGAGCGCAGCCGAGATGCTCAGGCGGTCGCTGTGACGCGGCGGGTTGAAGTCAGCGGTCAACCGACCGTCGCTCAACCTGTTGGCTGCCGCAGAGCCGTGGCGAAGGAACAACAAGAGACTGGGCCAGTTAGACCATGCATGCGTCGATACAATGAAACAGGAGATGACAATGGCGACGAAGAAAGGCTCTCAAGGTGGCTCCAAAGGTTTGGAAGACCTTTTCCATGATGGGTTGAAAGACATTTACTACGCTGAACGCAAGATTCTGACCGCGCTCCGGAATATGGCAAAGGGGGCGGAGTCAGAAGAGCTGAAGGCGGCGTTCGAAAAACATCGTGACGAGACAGAGGGTCAGATTGAGCGCCTGCAGCAAGTTTTCGACGCCTTTGGCAAGAGAGCCCAAGGGAAAACGTGCCCGGCGATCGACGGCATCATCGAAGAAGGACAGGCGATTTTGGAGGAATTCGAGAAGGCTCCGGCATTGGACGCGGGTCTCGTGGCTGCAGCCCAGTCCGTGGAACACTATGAAATAGCGCGCTACGGGACTCTTGTCACATGGGCCGGGTTACTTGATCTGAAAGACGCCGTCCCGCTACTCGAACAGACGCTCAAGGAAGAAAAAGCAACCGATGAGGCGCTCACCCGACTGGGCGAAACAGGGGTCAACGAACGGGCGATGCAACAGGCGGCATAACTTCGGATCGAATCGAGGCCACCGCGGCCCCGGACAGACGGATTGGAGCTTGGTTGTATCCAGGCACACATGCGCAGCAGCCGCCGCGCCGTCGACGTGGCGGTGGCCGACCGGTTCCGACTAGGCGACCGGAACTGACAATGGGCGATTGCCGCGTACGATTCATCCAGACCGAATTCATGAAGTCCGGCGGACGTTGCGAGCACGCGGTCTCCAATGACGGCTTTCATTGGGTGGTGCTCAATCCGGCGATATTGTCGCTGCCCGACACCGATGAGGACGGCATCTACGATCCCCATCCGGCAATCGTCGGCGGCAAGCGCTACATCGTCTATTCAGGCATGCCCAAAATCACCAGGGTGCCCCAGCCTGATGTCTATCTGGCGCGCAGCCAATCCGATTCCTGGTTCGGGCCATGGAAACGTCTTGGCAAGATACTCGATCATCTCGACGTGCCGCATCACAATGCGCGCGAGCACCCCGATTACGAATGGGGGATCGAAGGCGCGCAGCTCGTCGAGCTGCCGGACGGTCGTGTGCTTCTCAACGCCACCTGTTTCCTCCCCGACGGCCCCCGTGGAAGCCGTCAACGCGTTTTCTTTGCTATCGCCGATAGGGTAGAGGGTCCTTATGTCTCTGTCGGCCCCGTCCTTGATCCTGGTGAGCCCGGCGAGAATGGCCATTCGACGGTGATGATCGACGGCCGGCAACTGACCTTGTTCTACCAGAGCAGGCGTGAGGCTACGAACCATCGCTGGCGGTTCGGGTTGGCAAAGTGCGACCTGGATCGACACATACTTTCGAGAGTTGCCTAAATGTATAAGTTCCGGCATTTGCCGGAACGGAGGATGAAGCGCTCTGGCGGTTGGTGGGACGGATCGCTTTGTAGCGGCGATTTGAGGGTAGCAGGCGAAAGGCAGCCAGTGGGCGAGCCTTGCAACGGGGTATCTATACACGTCAGGCAAGCTGGTCGCCTCATAAACGACGTTGCCAGCTGAAATTCGGCAATGGACTGTAATTGCGCGCAGCAACGCCGCCAGTCGACTCAGGCGGTTTTGATCCTGAGCAGGAGGTCCTGATCGTAATTTCCAAAGCCCTTGCCGAAAATATTGATCCCGCCGGGGCGCTTGGCGTCGTCCTTGACGCCGATACGGACGCGGATTGAATGATGGCTCTTCAGATCGAGTGCGGCGAGGCCGGTTTCGGAAATCCTGAGGCCGTCGACATAGGTGCCGTCATTGGCAATTCGCCAGTTCTTCAGCTTACCGTATTGCGAGCCCTTGAGCTTCCACCAGGAGGGCGTGAAGACGCCGCGCTTGTCGCCGAAATCCCCCGGCGACGTCCAGGTGCCGACATCGACGCCATTGATCGTCAGCGTGATGTCCGAGGGCCAATCGGCGCTGGTGCCCGGCACTTCCGAAGACAGCTCTATCGCAACTTCGAGTCCGGTGATCTCGGCATTGGCGAGCTTGGCATTGTTGGGGAACTGGTATTCGACAAAACCGCGCGTGAACCATAGCAGACCGGCTTTCATGCGGTCCGGATCGAGGAAAGTGTTCGGCACATCGAGCAGACCGATGATGCCGTCCGGCGAACAAAGGCCGCAGGGCGCGGTAACCTCGAAGCCGGTGTAAAGCCCGATCGGCATCGACACTTCGATCGCGTCGTTCTTGACCGCATGATATTCGCTCTTGAACACGACGAGCACTTCTTCGGCGGTCGGATAACAGATTTTCTGATTGCCTTTCTTCGCTTTCAGGTTCTCGGTGCGGATCAGCCCCGCATCCTCCAGCACCTGGATGTTGGTCGAGACGGTCGACTGCGGAAGCGACAGCACGGCGGCGATTTCGTTGACATTCATCGGCCCCTTCTCATGCAGCAGTTTCAGCATCGAGATCCGCGCCGAGGAGGCAAGCCCCTTGAGCACGGCAATGCCTTCCTGAGGTTCGATCACCAGAAAATTGCGACTCATGAAGTTGCCAGTCTATGCTCGTGACAGAGGTTATGGCTTCGCTCGTGCTTGTAAGTTGCGTTGGTGGGTGGGCATTGCAACGGCGCTGAACGAAACGCCGAGCCGGTGATTTGGTTACATCAAGCGCTCGAAAGGCAGTAAGCCCGGCATGCTGCACCAACAAGGATGGTGCGACACGTTTACATTTCTCAGAGCGTCAACTCCTTGTAATGCGGGGTGCTTGACAGCCCGCGGCCTCAATGCAGATGACTAGACGCTAAAGGCAGACAGAAACGAGCCGCGAATTGCGGCCGTTCCCCTGGCCAGTCTGCAAGGTGCCAGACCTCGACCTCGATGTTAGCGGAACCGGCGGGGATGGATGCACACGATGCGGTTCGCTGACATGCGTTGTGGCCGTAAGTTATATATCATCGGATTCGCCACCCGATAGGGTCGGGACAGGGTTCCACCTATTGCTTTGCGCATGATCTTTCTGAAAACCGGATTCCCATTAGCGGGATCATGCGCCAGTGCCGGCCTACTTCATGCTGGCCGCGGCAGCGACCCTGTCGACCATGGCGAGAACAGCTAGCGGTGCGGTATGGTGGACCATGTGGCCGGCCTGCGGAATGATATCGACAAAGCAACCAGGAATCTCGGATTGTAGCCTAAGAGCCTCGGTTTTCGCATCGAACAACCGGTCGCCGGCCCCTGCGATAATGCCGACAGGCAGCGACAGATCATCGTAGCGGGTGAAGCGGCCGCCAGCCAGCGCGGCCGCCAGCATCAATCCCGATTCGGCTGCGATCGACCGCAGTTGTGAGGGCCGGCTGGCGATGTCCTTTGCCGACGAAGCAAACGCTGCAGAGATGATGCCGGGGCGAAATATCTTGCCCATGGCAAGCGGCCAGGTGAGCCGCACAAGCAGCGGCAGCAAGGTGTGGCAGAAAACATCCCCGGCGACAGGCAAGGCCGGCAGCGCCGCCAGTGCGAGGCCCAGGCGCGGCGGCGGATAGTAATAACCTGAGGCAAGCACGATTCCGGCAACTGATGCTGGGTGCCTGCGCGCGAGCTGGAGAGCCACCGACGCGCCCCAGGAATGGCCCAGAATGAAATATCTTTCGGTCCCAAGCTGCGCGACGGCGGCATGAATGAGATCGGCTTGCTCGGCCGCCGTCCACCATTTGCCTCGCGGCCGCGTGCTCCTGCCGAAGCCGGGCCGGTCAAAGGCGAGCACCCGGTATCTGCTGGCCGCTTTGTCGAGCATGCCGCTGGTCTTGAAATCTTCGGCCGACGAGCCGTTTCCGTGCAGCAGGATCAACGGCGTCCCGCTGCCCTGCTCAAGGAGATGCAGGCGCACCCCCGCCACTCCGATAAAGCGCCCCGACCCGTGCGGGAAAAGCGCGCGTCTGGCGCGAGCGCTGTTGTACAGCGCCAGGCCAGACAGCCCGGCGCCAAGCAGGATGGCGGCTGCTGTTGTCTTGTTTGTGCGACGGACCACTAGCGGCCGCCGCGCGCAAACTGGACAGGCGTGACCGCTCTCGAATGCGTTGTTGCTGCTGCCGAACTGCCGCGCATGTCGGCTGTGTGGCTCGCCGAGTCCATCTTTGCTCTCCCTGTTTGGCTGCCCCCAACCCGTCTGATCGCCGGTTGTTCCTGGAAGCAGGCTCTGCTGGTTTCCGCTCGGCGGAACTTTGCGATAGGAACGCAGGTTAGGGCGCTTGACGCCGATCCGCTGAAGGCGATCCCGATGAGCGACGCAGCACCTCTTGGGCGGGGCTCCGGCTGAGGCGCGGGGCGATATCGCTGCCGGCGAAGCAAATAAGACGCTAGGGGATTGTCCCAGCCGCAGCTCCCAGGAGACGGACGGGGAATCCCGGTAACGCTCCGCTTAAGAACCCGGCCCCACCTCGTGAACCGCCGGAGTTCAACAACCAGGCGAGCTATGCCAATGCGACGCGCCAGCTGAACGACGAGACGGACTTCCAACCCCGCACATGCGAGCCAGTCCCGGTTATTCAGCCACCGTCGTGCTGGCCGCGGCAGCCTTTATCGGAGCAGCCATGCTGCCCTGAATACTGCCCCACCCAGTAGCAATGGCTGGAGAGTTGCTTCCGGCCCGCAACCTGCTGACGCGCTAACTTCAGGCGCAACCGAGTCTGCTGCAGATTCTTTACACTCGTGGGGCGGCTAGGTGTCGGCTCTGCCAGGCGGGATCCTTTCGGAAAAGAGGAAGGTCGCTGGATCAAGTTTCAACGCCTTGGCGATCGCGGCAATCGTGTCCACACTGATGTTGCCGCTCGCGCGTTCCAGTTTCGTGAATGTCGCCTCCGCCACGCCGATGAGTTCGGCCATCTCATAGCGGTGCAAAGTACGTCGTTGTCGCTCAAAATCGATGATATGCGCCAGCCGCTTGCGGATCGCATTGTCGTCCAACTGATGCGCCCATTCCGGAACTTTCTTACCGCCGGCGAGCAGTCCTGCAAAAGACACTTCCAAGCCCTTTGCCATGATCTGCAGCGTCGTCAATGTGACATTATTTTTCTGACGCACAGTCTGAATGTAGGTTCGATAGGCCAGTTTTTCGCCCTCGGGGGTTCGAAACAGTTCGGCCATGTGCATATGGGATAAGCCGCGTCTGGCTCTCTCCCGCTCGAGCGTCAGGGCAATGTTGGCGCGCAACGGGTTGTTGACCACGCCTCCGTCGTCTCGTTTCATAAATCGATGTAGTCGCACAAAGCCTGCCTTTTCGATCTGTCCTTTTTCGCGCGGATCATCCATAGTAAACTATCAAATCCGCAGCGAGGAAAAGGCTATGACCATACTCAAATTCCTATTGGGGGGTGCCGTCGCCATGGCGGGCGCCGCAGCTCTTCCATCCCAATCAAAAGCGTCGGAATGGGGCTGTCAGGTCCTCCTATGTCTTTCCGGCGACTGGCAAGGCACCCCCTCGTGCCACCCGCCAATTTACAGGTTGATTGCGGCGATGGAAGCCCCGGGTTTTAATTGGCCGACCTGTCCGCAAGCCAACTCCAGCGCGGCGAGATTTGAGAAGTATGAGGATTGTCCGTCTGGCTGGGAGGCAGTTGGCAGCTCCGAATTCGATCGGCCGGGCTTAGGTCAAGAACAAAACATCTGCCGCATCGCGGCCGATAGGCTCTCCTTGCCCGTCGTTTTCAAAAACAACGCCCTCAGCAGGCATCATGGAGACGGATCACGTCAGGTCCAAATCGAAATCGACGGTAAGGTGGTTGCGGCAAAAATCCAGACCGCGGGGAACGATCGAGGGCATTCCGTCGGTAATGGCCCCACCTACGTCACCATCCCTCGACCGATACGCGGAAAGCCCTGGTTTATCGAGTATGATGACGCGAACGGTGTGCGCCAGAAAAGCTGGTTCAATCTCAACATGCCATGAGCCAGGCGATCACGCAGGACGACGTACTATGGGATCGCAATTCAGGGAGGTCTGTAGTGTTCAAAGCGCTTCTCCTGTCCACTGTGATTTTGAACACAGGCGCAGTGTTGACGGCGGCTGGTCAGAGCGACAAGCCGCGATCAAGCGTGGACAATCCTATGTGGCCCGCTTCACTGAAATGGGACTGCAAGACCGCCGCCAAAATCGTGTGTGAGCGTGACGGCAGTTGCACAGTGGCCGAGGACCATACTAGGTTTGTGCTGAACTATGGCAGCAACGAAGCTGAGTTCCCGGCCAGCAATGTCAGGATCAAACGGCACTATCAACAGACCGTGCAGGCAAGCCCTTTGCAGCAGGAAGTTAAAGTCGAACTGGCTGACAATCGCGTTCTTTGGCTGACGGCCGTGGATGCCAGCCGCACTTATTCGGAAGCCTGGGTCGGCGCAATGAGCGAGTTGAAGGGCGGCGCGGTACTCATGGAATCCGAGGGCGTCTATTGTATGCCGCACAAGTGAGTGAGCCGAGAGGGAAGGCGAGCGAAAACCGATATGTTCTGACCTCGAGCGCCAGCCACCGGCGTTTCAGAAAAGTCCGGCATAACCGTCTTCCCGGTCTAGTTTCATCAGACGATCAGCCGTCGACTCCTGCGCAGCGGCGTCCTGACCCATCACGGCCAGCGCAGCGAACAGCCCAACAGATTTCCTCATCCAAGTCCCCTCACGCCAAGGACCAAGAACGTTTTGCCTTGCCTGGCGAGAGCTGGGTGAGGATGGTCAGGAGGTCTTGCATGACTAACCTGTCAACAATGAAACGAACATGCCATGGTACGGTGCTTGAGCGCATCGTGGTGGTGGGGCTGGCGGCCTGCCCCTGACCGCAACGATCGACAATCTGCCGGAAGTGTGTTCGGGGTCGCGCCGACCTATCGCTTGTTCACCGATTATATCGAGCGATCGAGGTTCTCAAAGGACCGGTGGCGCTCCTTTATGGCATCGCGCCGAACAGCAGTCTCGGGGGGTACGACCAATATCATCCCAAGCGCGCGGGCCGAGGTCGATCTGACACGGTCGAGCCCCCAGCGCGGCGGGCATCTCGATGTGAGCGGGCGTTTCGGCGCCGAGCGGCAGTTCGGGGTCCGATTCAACGGCAGCTATCACGGCGGCGACGCCGATCGACGACCAAAAGCGCGACGTGCCGGTGGTGACAATCTGCGGCGCGGGCCGCACCGGGCAACGGAGCGCCGATCGCCACGATCAAGCCTGGCCGGTCTGCGCCCGCGGTTTGCCGCCAATCGGATGTTAGAGCTCATGCTAATGACGCGTCAGCACGCCGATTTTCTCACCGGTCCGGGAAAATCGGAAGATAATTCCTTATCTCTATAGATTTTGTCGAATATCGTCCGATCCCGACTTGATAAGCGGCCATCCCCTTGGTGGAACAGGAGATCGACGACACGTGGCAATTTCGGTTCTCGGCATATCCGGCGGCGTAAGCACGCCATCGCGCACGACTGCGGTGGTGAGCGCGCTGGTCAAGGCGATCGCGCAGCGCACCCCGGCGGACACCGGCCTGATCGAAATCACCGAGGCGGCGCCTTCGCTTTTCGCCGGGCTGTCCCGTGGCGCGCTCGGCGCGTCCGGCGAAGCGATCATCCAGCGTGTAGAGAAGGCCGACCTGCTCGTGGTCGGAACGCCTGTCTATCGGGCTTCCTACACCGGCGCCCTCAAGCACCTGTTTGACCTCGTCGACTATCGCGCGCTGGCCGGCAAGACCGTGCTTCTCGCGGCGACAGGCGGAAGTCCATACCATGGCCTGGGTTCTCGAACATCAGCTCCGGCCATTGTTCGGCTTGTTCGGCGCCGTCACAGTTCCGACCGGCGTCTACGGCGCGCCCGACGATTTCGTCGATGCCAAGATCGTCGGCGCAGCGATCATCGAGCGCATCTCACGGGCCGCTACCGAAGCGGTCTCCTTGCTTAATTCCAGTCATGGAAACGCTGCCGTCGCCACGCGCGTCGGTTGAAGCCAATCAAAAGGGGAAACGAACGCAATGACCTCGAATTCCGACGACGTGAAATTCGCCTACTGGGTCCCGAACGTCTCGGGCGGCCTTGTCATCTCCAACATCGAGCAGCGGACGGGTTGGGACATCGACTACAACCGCAAGCTCGCCCAGATCGCCGAGGCCAACGGCTTCGACTATGCGCTGAGCCAGATCCGCTTCACGGCCGGCTATGGGGCCGACAACCAGCACGAATCCGTATCGTTCAGCCACGCCTTGCTTGCCGCGACCACAACGCTGAAAGTCATCGCGGCGATCCTGCCCGGCCCATGGAATCCAGCGCTCGCGGCCAAGCAGATAGCCACCATCAACCACCTGACCAATGGCCGTGTCGCGGTCAATGTCGTGAGCGGCTGGTTCCGCGGTGAGTTCGCCGCCATCGGCGAGCTGTGGCTCGACCATGACGAGCGCTATCGCCGCTCGGAGGAATTCATCCGTGCGCTGCGCGGCATCTGGACCGAGGATAATTTCACGTTGAAGGGCGACTTCTATCGCTTCACCAACTACTCGATGAAGCCGAAGCCGATCGATCCGCAGCCGGAGATCTTCCAGGGCGGCTCATCACGCGCGGCGCGCGACATGGCTGCGCGGGTTTCCGACTGGTATTTCACCAACGGCAACACGCCGGAAGAGATCAAGAAGCAGGTTGACGACATCAAGACCAAGGCGAAGGCCAATGGCCACAAGGTCAAGATCGGCGTCAACGCCTTTGCCATCGCTCGCGAAACCGAGGCAGAAGCGCGCACCGTGCTCGACGAGATCATCGCCAAGGCCAATCCGGAGGCGGTGCAGGGTTTCGCCGATCAGGTCAAGAATGCCGGCAAGGCCTCGCCGGAAGGCGAAGGCAACTGGGCGAAATCCTCCTTCGAGGATCTTGTCCAATACAATGACGGCTTCCGCAGCAATCTCATCGGCACGCCGGAACAGATTGCCGAACGCATCCTCAAGCTGAAGGATGCCGGCGCGGATCTGATCCTGCTCGGCTTCCTGCATTTCCAGGAAGAGGTCGAGTTCTTCGGCAAGCGCGTCATCCCACTGGTGCGCGAACTGGAAGCGGCGCGCGACAGGGAGCTTGTCGCCGCGGAATAGGACAGGCGCGCCCTTCAGGCCGCCGCCGGCACGCCTTAAAAATGGGGACGTTTCATGATTGGTGCTTCGCTGGGAGCCGCCGCATACGAGCGCGCGCCCGAAATCTCCGGCATTCTTGCTGGTGCTGGTCCCGTCGAGGACACGCGCCCGGCGCGCCTGTCGGCAAAGGCTGATGCGATCCTGGCGCTGGGCGGGATCAGCATTTCCTTTGGTGGCGTCACGGCACTGCGGGATGTCGACCTCGAGATCAAAAGCCGCGAGATCCGCGCTGTGATCGGTCCCAATGGCGCCGGCAAATCCTCGCTGATCAACATCATCAGCGGCCTCTATCACGCCGATCAGGGCAAGATCGCGATAGATGGCCAGTCCTTCTCCCGGGTGTCGGCAAGCCGTCTGGCACGGCTCGGCGTCGCGCGCACCTTCCAGAACTTGGCACTGTTCGGTGGGCTTTCAGTGCGCGACAACATCGCGTCGGGCCGCGTCCACACCCGGCGCGCCAGCTTCGTCGAACATATTGCCGGTCTGCCGCGCGCCCGGCGCGAAGATGCCGCGATCGCTGAAAAGGTCGACCAGACAATCGCCTTCCTGCATCTCGAGGCCGTCGCCGACCGCCTGGTCGCAACGCTGCCCTACGGCCTCCAGAAGCGGGTCGAACTGGCGCGCGCCCTCGTCGCCGAGCCGAAGATCCTGCTGCTCGACGAGCCGATGGCCGGCATGACGGCGACCGAGAAGGCCGAGATGGCCGGTTTCGTGCGCGCAGCGCGCGACCGGCACGACGTCACCATCATCCTCATCGAACACGACATCGGCGTGGTCATGGGGCTCTCCGACCGCGTCGCCGTGCTCGACTACGGCCGCAAGATCGCCGACGGGACACCGGCCGAGGTCAGGGCCAATCCGGCGGTGATCCGGGCCTACATCGGCACCGCCGAAGGCGAAGATGGCGAGGGCATCTGATGAGCTACTATGATTTCCTCTTCGTCATCGAGGTGCTGGTCGGTGGCTTGCTCTCAGGCGTCATGTATTCGCTCGTCGCCATCGGTTTCGTGCTGATCTACAAGACGTCGGGCGTGCTGAACTTCGCGCAAGGGTCAATGGTGCTGTTGGCGGCGCTCACCTTTGTCAGCCTCGTCGAACGCGGCATCCCATTCGCGCTTTCGCTGCTCATTACCCTCGCGGTCATGGTCGCGCTGGGCTTCACCATCGAGCGGACGGTGCTCAGGCCGCTGGTCAATCGCTCGCCGATGACGCTGTTCATGGCCACGCTTGGCCTGTCCTACATCATTGAGGGCGCTGCCCAGTTGGTGTGGGGCACGCAGGTGCATGGGCTCGATCTCGGCATAGACGACACGCCCTTCGAGGTCGGCGGTATCCTGATATCGTCGTTCGATCTTCTTGCTGCAGGCATTGCCGCGGCGATGGTCGCCGGCTTGAGCGCATTCTTCTATTGGACCCGCATCGGCCTAGCGTTTCGCGCCGTCGCAGACGACCAGTTCGCGGCGCTCGCCGTCGGGCTGCGGCTGCCCCGGATCTGGGGAACGGTGTGGACGGCCGCGGGGTTCGTGGCGCTGGTCGCGGGGCTTTTGTGGGGCGCGCGCCTCGGCGTCCAGTTCTCGCTGTCGCTGATCGTGCTGAAAGCGCTGCCGGTGCTGGTGCTTGGCGGCTTCGATTCCATCCTCGGCGCCATCGTCGGCGGCCTCATCATCGGCGCCAGCGAGAAGCTCGCCGAGGTCTACCTCGGACCCTTTGTCGGTGGCGGCATCGAAGGCTGGTTCGCCTATGCGCTGGCGCTGGTCGTCCTGCTGGTGCGCCCCTCCGGGCTGTTTGGCCAAAAGACTGTCGAAAGGGTCTGACCGATGGCCGTGCAAGCGCTCGATGCCGCAAGCCTTCCAATCGACTGGCCGAAGTTAGCTCTGCCGACCGCCCTGATTGCCGTCGCCTACGGCCTGATCCCCGCCTACGCGTCGAGCTATCTCGTCGAGGCGATCCTGCTGCCGTTCCTTGCGCTCAGCCTGGCGGCGGTCGGCCTCAACCTTTTGACCGGCTATTGCGGCCAGCTTTCGCTGGGCTCCTCCGCCTTCATGGCGGTCGGCGCTTTCGCCGCCTACAATTTCAACCTTCGGGTCGAAGGACTGCCGCTGGTAGCGACCATGGTCCTGGCCGGGATTTCGGCCGCCGGCATCGGCGTCGTGTTCGGATTGCCGAGCCTGCGCCTGCGCGGCTTCTATCTCGCCGTCTCGACGCTCGCCGCCCAGTTCTTCGTGCAGTGGGCGCTGACCAAGTTCGGCTGGTTCTCCAACGACAACCTTTCCGGGGTGATCTCGGCGCCGCACCTTGCCGTTGCGGGCTTCTCGCTCGACAGGGCGACGGGCCGCTACCTGCTCTCGGTGACCACGGTCATCGTGCTCACGGCGCTCGTCTGGCGCCTGGTCAACAGCGCGACCGGCCGCAATTTCATCGCCGTGCGCGACAACGAAACCGCCGCGCGGGTGATCGGCGTCCCTGTGCTGAAGACCAAGCTGCTCGCGTTCGCCATCTCGTCCTTCATCATCGGCGTCGCCGGGGTGCTGTGGGCCTTCACCTATCTGCGCACCGTCGAGCCGGCCGGCTTCAATCTCGACCGCTCATTCCAGATCCTGTTCATCATCATCATCGGTGGGCTGGCCTCGATACGCGGCGCCTTTCTGGGATCGGCGTTCATCGTCATCTTTCCGCTCATCCTGTCGCGGCTTGGCGCCTTCCTGTTTGGCGGACTGTTCGATTCGGGTGTTCTCGACATGAGCCAGCGCATCGTGCTTGGCGCGCTCATCATCATCTTCCTCATCGCGGAACCGAACGGGCTGTCGGCCCTCTTCGACCGCCTGAAACGACGGATCGGCTCAAGGTCCAGCTGAGCGCCGCTCGACATCCTCTCACGGACCACAACCTCAGGAGACCCAATCCATGACCTTCTTCAGTCACCTCAAGAAAGCGGCGATCGCCACGGCCTTCGTCCTCGGCGCGACGGCGGTCCACGCCGACGAGCAGTATTTTCCCCTGCAGAGCTACCGCGTCGGCCCTTATGCCGCCGGCGGCACCGGCTTCTTCGGCGGCTTCATCGACTATCTCAACCTGATCAACATCCGCGACGGCGGCGTCAACGGCGTCAAGCTGACCTGGAGCGAGGGCGAGACGCAGTATGAGGTCGAGAAGGGCGTCGAGGTCTATGAACGATTGAAGAGCAATCCCGGCATCGCCGCCTGGAACCCGCTTTCGGTCGGCATCGCCTATGCCATGATCGACCGCATCACCGATGACAAGGTGCCGCTGATCACCATCAACCACGGCCGCACCGACACCACGGACGGACGCGTGTTCCCTTACGTCTTCCCGCTGCTGCTCAATCCGTACAGCGAGACCTCGGGCATCGTGAACTATATCGCCTCCAAGGAAGGCGGCCTCGACAAGCTCAAGGGCAAGAAGATCGTCGTGCTCTATCACGGCTCGCCCTATGGCAAGGAGACGATTCCGATCTATGAGCTGCTGTCGCAGAAATACGGCTTCGAGCTGTCGCAGATCGAGGTTCCGCATCCAGGCAACGAGCAGCAGGCGCAGTGGCTGACGATCCGTCGCGAGCATCCGGACTATGTGGTGCTGCGCGGCTGGGGCGTGATGAACCCGGTTGCGCTCAAGACCGCGCAGAAGACCGGCTTCCCGGCCGATCACATCGTCGGCAATGTCTGGTCGAATTCGGAAGAGGATGTGATCCCCGCGGGCGATGCCGCCAAGGGCTATACGGCCATCACCACCCAGGCGTCAGGCGAGCAGTATCCGGTGGTCCAGGAGATCGTCAAAACGGTCTACGGCGCCGGCAAAGGCAATCTCGAGGAAAAGAGCCGTATCGGCTCGGTCTACCACAATCTCGGCATCGTCAACGGCATCCTCAATGTCGAGGCGGTCCGCATCGCGCAGGCCAAGTTCGGCAACCGCACGCTCACTGGCGACGAAGTCCGCTGGGGCTTCGAGCATCTCAAGCTCGATCCGGCACGCGTCGAGGCGCTCGGCGCCAAGGACCTGTTCCACTCGATCAACGTCTCCTGGGACAATCACGAAGGTGACGGCTACGTGACCTTCCAGCAGTGGGACGGCAAGAAGTGGAACGTCGTCTCCGACTGGATTGCGCCCGACTGGAAGCTGCTGCGTCCGATCATCGAGAAGTCGTCCGAGGCCTATGCCAAGGAAAAGGGCATCAAGATCCGCACGGCCGAAGACGCCGAAGCAGTGGTCAGCAACTGAAGTCCAACAACTCGCGGCCGGCCAACGGGCCGGCCGCGATTTCCTGCCTATTGCGGAGTCATCGATGTCCAGCCCGGAAAATCCGATCCTGTCGGTCAGTCGCGTGGAGGCCGTCTACAACGGCGCCATCGCCGCCCTGCACGGTGTCGACCTGTCGGTCGGTAAAGGCGAGATCGTCGCACTGCTCGGCTCCAACGGCGCCGGCAAGACGACGCTGCTACGCGCCATATCCAATCTCCTCCCGGCCGAGCGCGGCACCGTTACCGCCGGCCGGATCACTTTCGACGGCGAGGATGTCTCCAGGGCAAGCCCCTCTCACCTCGTCCGCAAGGGTCTGGTCCAGATCCTCGAGGGCCGACACTGCTTCCGCTCGCTGACGGTCGAGGAGAACCTTCTGACCGGCGCGCTCGGGCGTTCGTCCTCCCGCACCGGCGTCAAGGCCGACCTCGACCGCGTCTATGCGCTTTTCCCCAGGCTCGCCGAGAAGCGGCGAACCCGGTCCGGCCTCACCTCCGGCGGCGAGCAGCAGATGACGGCGATCGGCCGCGGTCTGATGTCGCGGCCGAAACTGTTCGTGCTGGACGAGCCTTCGATGGGGCTGGCGCCGCTGATCGTCGACGAGATTTTCAGCGCCTTGAAGCGGCTCAATCGGGACGAAGGTCTTTCGATCCTTGTCGCCGAGCAGAATTCGGCAGTGGCGCTGAAATATGCCGACCGCGCCACCGTGCTCGAAAACGGAAAGAGCGTGCTGGAAGGGTCGGCCGCCGACCTGCGCCAGCGCGACGACATCAAGACCTACTATCTCGGCGGCACGCCGCTTCCATCGCAACATTTTCCCCAGGAGACCGCAGCATGACCATCCAATCGAAGCAGCCGTCCGATATCCGCAGCGCCGTCCCCCCGGTTGAGCGTCCGTCGGCCAGAGCGCATGTCATCAAGACCGACGCCGAGGCGATCGCTGTGGCGGAAAAACTGGCCGCAGACTTCGCCAAGGACGCCTCCAGGCGGGACCGCGAGCGCATCTGGCCGAAGGAAGAGCTCGATGCGTTTTCGCAGAGCGGCCTGTGGTCGATCAACGTGCCGAAGGCCTATGGCGGACCGGAACTCTCCTATGTGACGCTGTCGAAGGTGATCACCATCATCTCGGCGGCCGATCCGTCGCTCGGCCAGATTCCGCAGAACCATCTCGGCGTCGTCGCCGCCATCCGCACCGTCTCTGACGAGGCCCAGAAGCAGTTGCTCTTCGCCGAAGTTCTGTCCGGCACGCGGTTCGGCAACGCGTTCTCGGAATTCGGCTCCAAGCGGGCGGCCGATTTTGAGACCAAATTCGTCGACGCTGGCGACCACGTCGTGGTCAATGGCCAGAAATTCTATTCCAGCGGCGCGCTGCTCGCCCATCTGGTGCCGATCGTGGCGCTCGATGACGAGGGCCGGGCCTGGTATGCCATCGCCGATCGCGGCGCGCCCGGACTGACGGTCATCGACGACTGGTCGAGCTTCGGCCAGAAGACGACGCTGTCCGGCACAGTCCTGCTGGACAATGTCAAAGTGCCGAAGACGCATCTCGTCCCCGGCTACAAGGGCTATGACCGGCCGACGGCCGACGGCGCCATCTTCCAGATCATCCAGGCTGCTGTCGATCTCGGCATCGCCAACGCGGCGATCGAAGAAACCGTCAGCTTCGTGCGCACCAAGTCGCGCGCGTGGATCGACAGCGGCGTCGATCATGCCTGGCAGGATCCCTACACTATCCAGGCCGTCGGTGACCTTCGCCTGCGGGCCAATGCGGCGCAGGCCGTTCTGGACAAGGCAGGGCTGGCGGTCGACCGCGCCCTGGCCGATCCGAACGATAAGACCGTCGCGGAAGCGCAGATCGCGGTTGCCGAATCCAAGATCCTCACCACCGAGATCGCCATCAACGCCACCAACAAACTGTTCGAACTCGCCGGCACGCGATCCACACTGGCCGAGCACAATCTCGACCGGCACTGGCGCAACGCCCGAACCCACACGCTGCACGATCCGGTGCGCTGGAAATACGCGATCCTCGGCAACTATTACCTGAACGACGTCAATCCGCCGCTCCACGCCTGGAGCTGAGCGAGAACGCCGTAAAGTCACAAAGGACTGTTCATGAGCACTGCCATCCCCGACAGGATCAAGGTCCTGTGGTTTCTTCCGACCCATGGCGACAGCCGCTATCTCGGCACCTCCGAGGGGGGCAGGGCGGTCGACCTGCCCTATCTGACCCAGGTCGCCAAGGCCGCCGACGCCATCGGCTATTACGGCGCGCTGCTGCCGACCGGCCGAAGTTGCGAGGACAGCTGGGTCGTGGCGTCGGCGCTGGCGCCGTTGACGCAGCGGCTCCGCTTCCTCGTTGCGGTGCGGCCGGGCCTGCAATCGCCGACGCTCGCCGCGCGGATGACCTCGACGCTCGACCGCATTTCCGGCGGGCGCCTGCTTATCAACGTGGTCACCGGCGGTGACCCGGTCGAGAACAAGGGCGACGGCATCTTCCTCAGCCATGACGAGCGCTATGAGGTGACGCGGGAGTTTCTCGATATCTACAAGGCCGTGCTCAGCGGCGAGACCATTGCCTTCGAAGGCAAGCACTTCCGCATCGAGGACGGAAGGCTGCTGTTCCCGCCGGTGCAGACGCCGCATCCGCCGCTCTATTTCGGTGGTTCGTCGGAGGCGGCGAATGCGGTCGCCGCCGAGCAGATCGACAAATATCTGACCTGGGGCGAACCACCGGTCGATGTCGCCGCAAAGGTCGACCATGTGCGCGGCCTTGCCGAGAAGGCCGGACGCCAGGTGAGTTTCGGCATCAGGCTGCATGTCATCGTTCGCGAAACCAATGACGAAGCCTGGGCCGATGCCGACCGCCTGATCAGCCGCCTGGACGACAAGACGATCTCCGAGGCGCAGAAGGTTTTCGCGCGCATGGATTCCGTCGGCCAGTCGCGCATGAGCCGGCTGCATGGCGGCCGTCGCGACAAACTCGAAATCAGTCCGAATCTGTGGGCCGGTGTCGGCCTGGTGCGCGGCGGCGCCGGCACCGCGCTGGTCGGCGATGCGGCGACCGTGGCGGAACGGATCGATGAATACCGGCGCATAGGCATCGATACATTCATCCTGTCCGGTTACCCGCATCTGGAGGAAGCCTATCGCTTCGGCGAACTTGTGCTGCCGCTGCTGCCGCTGGATCATGAAATCTCGATCCGCCCAACGACTGTGAACATGGGGCCGTTCGGCGAGACCGTGGCCGGCGATCACCGACCAGCGGCGCTGCGCGCGAGCCAGTCTTGAGCGCTTCCCACATGGCCAGCAAACCGGCGGTCGCCATTATCGGCGGTGGCTTTTCTGGTGCGGCAACCGCGTTTCACCTGGCGCGGCTGCTGCCCGCCGGTGCAGCCGATATCGTGGTCGTCGAACCGCGCGAGGCGCTCGGCTGTGGTCTGGCCTATTCGACGGCCGATCCCTCGCACCGCATTAACGTGCGGGCATCCAGAATGACGCTGATCTCAGGTGAGGACGGCCATTTTTCCAACTGGCTGGAGCAGACCGGCGCTATTCTGGACGACGTGGAGGCGGTCGCCGCCAGTGGTGCGATCTATCCTCAGCGCCGGGTCTTCGGCCACTATGTCGAATCCTACCTGCAGCCCTTCCTGCAAACCAAAGCGATCCACCATGTCAGGGCCGAGGTTGCTTCGGTCGAGCGCAGTGGCGAGGGCTACCGGCTCGTCCTGTCCGATGGCGCAACCCTTGCCGCCGATGCTGTGGTGATCGCGGCGACGCATCCATTGCCGGCGCTGCCGGCGCCGCTGCGGAGTGTGGCCGCTGTCGCCGGGTTGGTGGCCAATCCCTACGATCTCGAACGACTGCAGGTGATCGGCCGCAATGACCATGTTCTCATCGTCGGCACCGGGCTGACCTCGGCCGACGTCATCGCCACGCTCGATCGCAGAGATCATCGAGGCCGCATCGTCGCACTGTCGCGCCATGGCTATCGCTCGCGTGTGCAGGCCGCGATGCAAGGCGACCCGATCGGCGACTTCACCAGCCTGCCTCCGCGCAGCGCAACGATGCTGCTCAGGCACATACGGGCTACGATTGCGGCAGCGACGCGACAGGGCGAAGATTGGTATCCCGTCCTCGACGCTGTCCGGCGTCAGGGGCAGTTCGTCTGGCAGGCCTTGCCGCTCGCCGAGCAACGCCGCGTGGTGCGCCATCTTCGCGCGCTCTGGGACGTGCATCGCTTCCGCATCGCGCCGCAGGTCGCGGACGTGCTGGATCGGCGCCTTGCCGAGGGCACTCTCGCTTATCGCGCCGCATCGATTGTCGAGGCCGAAGAGGCCGACGGGCGCATTCGCGTCACGCAGCGGCCAAGGCGCCGACACAACCTCATCGTCGAAGCGTTCGACAGCGTGATCGTGACGACCGGGCCGGCGCATGCCGATATCTTGCGGACCAACACGGCGATTGCGGCGCTCCAGCGGATGGGATTGGTCCGGCTCGACCCGATTGGTCTTGGTTTGGAGACCGACAGCCAAGGCCGTGCGGTCGGCACATCCGGGCGCCCGACCGACAGCATTTTCGTCAGCGGGCCACTGGCGCGCGGCAGCGTCGGCGAACTGATGGGAATTCCCGAAGTCACCGCACATACCGAGCGCGTCGCCGCCGAAATTCAGCAATGGTTGGGATACCAAACGGCGTTGCGTCGCAAGGCTTCGTGAAGCTGTGATTAGCATGAGTCTATTCAGATGACACTGACGGAACGCATCGCCAGGATTGAAAGCGCCTTCGAGGTTTATGAAACCGCCATTGGTCGCAGTGCCGCTCCTGGCGCTTTTCGCGTTTGTCGCCGACGCCGCCGAAGTCGCCCAAGTCAGGTGGAGAGACTGCGCGTTTGAGCGGAGTACGGTCTTCGGAGTTGGCTTCTCTGAGAGCACCGAACTAGTCTAGGCGACGAGCTTGGCTGCGTGTGCCTTCAACTACTGTTGGCTTCTAACAACTCCAATCTGGTGTCAGGGGGGTGACGCCTCTGAAAATTTGTCGATAACTGTGAGTTCGGATTTTGACGAGATCTTCACCATAAAGCGATGAGCTGCAATTTCTAGCGACGGCCGCGCTAGGGACGGGCCTCCAGCACCAGGTTGAACGGCGACTCCGTGGCGCGACGGAATCGCTTGAAGCCGCCGCCGGTCACCACCTTGCGTAGCCTCGCCTCGCCGGCCTGGGCGCCAAGCCCGAGCCCGACTTCCTGCGACAGGGATGCGGGCGTGCACACGAACGTGGAAGCGGCATAGTAAACGCGTCCGACGGGATTGAGGTTCGCCGTTAGATGATCATGCGCGAACGGCTCGACGATCATCCACGTGCCATCCGGCTTGAGCGACCCGTGGACATGGGTCGCGGCGCCCGCCGGGTCGCCCATGTCGTGAAGGCAATCGAAAAAAGCGACGAGGTCATAGGTGCCGGGATAGGTCTTGGCGGCCGCGACCTCGAAGCGCGTGTTGGCGCCGACGCCGGCTTCCTCGGCGGCCTTGCGGGCGCGCTCGATCGAAGGGGCGTGATAATCGAAGCCGACGAAGCGCGAATTGGGGAAAGCACGTGCCATGAGCACCGTCGATGCGCCATGACCGCATCCGACATCCGCGACCTCCACGCCGCGTTCGAGCTTCTCGACTACGCCCTCCAGGGCCGGCAGCCAGGAGTCGATCAGATTGGCATTATAGCCTGGACGGAAGAACCGCTCCGTGCCGCGAAACAGACACGCGCTATGATCGTGCCATGCAACGCCCTTGCCGGACTGGAACGCTTGCCTCACCTTTTCTTCATCGAGCCACAGCGCGGATAGGAACTCGAATGCGCCAGCCATGAAGGCCGGGCTATTTTCATCGGCGAACACCAGCTCCTGCTCGGCGTTGAGATAGAACTGGTCGTTGGCTTCATCGTAGTCGACGTAGCCCGCCGCCGCCTGCCCGGAAAGCCATTCCCTTACAAGGCGCTCCTGGGTACCGGTGCGTGTCGAAAGTTCGGCGGCCGTCATCTTGCCGCCTTCGCGCAATGCCTTGAACAGGCCGAGTCTGTCGCCCAGCAAGACTCCCGCGCCCGTAGCGATCGCACCGAGATCGCCGACCATTTTCCCCAAGAATGCGTCCAACTTTTCCTGACTCGCTTCAGACATCGGAATCTCCCTTTGGGCTCGATCTCTCCCAGTAAAAGCCTCACAAGGGGAGAAGAATGGCGAAATTGGAGCCCGGGCCCATCCTTTGGCGTCCACGCGCGGGCCGACCACCATAATGGCGGGTTCGGCCGAAAGCAGCTTCTTCGCCGCTGCCTCGACTTGGTCGATCGATGAGGGCGGCGCGGCACTGGTGTAGCCGATGCCAAGACCCGACAAGCGTGGCTGCAATCGAACTGGAGGAATCCAGATTGTTGGTAGCATAGGTGCCGATCAGATATTTCTTGCTCGCTTTTAGCTCGGCCTCTGTCGGCCCTGTTTCCGCCAACTCCCTGATCACGTGGCGTATCAGCCCGAGCGTCTCGGCCGCCCTGTCGGCGCGCGTCGCCATGGTCACGACAAGCGCATTGGAATGCTGGTGGTCTTTCAGGCTGGAATGGATACCGTAAGCAAGGCCGCGCTTTTCGCGCACTTCCTGGAACAGACGCCAGGTAAATGGCAAGCCTCTGAGTATTTTGCTTATCAGCTGTGCGGCTTAGAATTCCGGGTCGCTGCGTCCGATGCCGGGAAAAACCAGCTGCAGCGAAGTCTGCGGCGGGTCGTAGGCGACCAATTACGCCGGCCGAGCTCGGGGCGACATCGGCCACCGGGGCGATCGCCTGCTTCTGAGGCAAATCGCCGACCACCTCGTGGAGCCTTTCACTCAGGCCTTTGGCATCAATGTCGCCGACGACCGCGACGTGCAGCCCGTCACGGGCGAAAGCGGCCTTGTGGAGGGTGCCTAGATCGGCCGGCGTTATGCCGGCGAGTCTCTCCTTGGTGCCCCTCGGCCGGCCTCGAATAAGGATGCGTGCCGTAGATTCTGCGCCGCCATGCAAGCTCGGCGATCGCGTGGGGGTCGCGCTCATTGGCGATGATGCTGGCGAGAATGTTGGCGCGGATACGGTCGACCGGCTCCTGGTCGAAGCGGGGGCTGTTAGCCGCGAGCCTGAGCAGATCGAAGGCGGCGTCCTTCCGTTCGGACAGCATGCGCATCTAGCCATAAATGCCGTCGCGCTGCGCGTCGAAGCTCATCTCGGCCCCGGCATGGTCAACCGTCACCTGGAAGGCATCGCTGTCGAGATCGCCGGCGCCCTCGTCGAACAGGCCGGTCATCAAATTGGCCAGTCCCTCCTTGCCAGCAGAGTCCTGCGCGGTGCCGCCGTCGAAGACGAAGCGGATGGCTCCGGTTGTGGTGACGGGATGGACGATAAGCAAGGTTCGGGGCGAAGTGATTTGTTCCGCGGCGGCGGTATGTTTTGGTGAGGTGATCATGCGACGTCTTCTTTGGTCGGTCAATGTTTGCGGATGATCGTGCATGTACCGTGCCAAATGAGAAAACCATTTATACGCAGTCTGGTAGATCTGACTCTGCTACGTTGCGTATCCGACATTGTCGGAAATTGTACAGCGCCGAACGCGAAGCGGCTCGGGGCTTGTGACGATGCTTGCGCGTGCTGCTGCGGAGGGGGATATGAATGCGCCTCGAACTGGCGCGAGGCCTTCGAGGATGCCGGATTACTTAGCAAGGAGAAGTTGCTGGCGGACGACCGCCTATTCGAACCGTTTGGACGAAAATCACCCCTTAAACGGGGTCCTCGTTCCTCTCGCTGCGGCCACAGCCTAAGTTGCACCGACGAGGCGCGCCTGGAGCAGATCAATCTTGGCGCGGCCGTACGTTTGCCGCTTGATGAGTTTGAGCTTGGTGATCTGGCCTTCGGTCTGGCCATTCGACCACGGAGAGATAATGGCGTTGCGGACTGCGGCGATGTCCTTTTCGACCCCGTTTGCAAAGGAGCCGACGAGGCTTGCCTTCGCGCCGTCCAGCCACGTGTCCAGTTTTGCGACCGCCTTTGATCGGATCATCTGCTGAAAGTCGTCGATCAGCGTTCGCGCGTGACGAGGTCGATTGCCGCGATCAGTACAGCGTCCGATTTGGACAGGTCGTTACGCGCCAGCGTCATGAGCCTGGCGATGCTTCGTGCCGAAGGCGTGCGGGCAAGGGCGCTTTGATCGGTCCTTTCAGCAAGGCGTCTGCGCCGCGCCCATTCAGAGACGACGCCGATCTGGCCACGAAAGCCTTTCTTGCGCATTTCGCGCCAAGTCATGTGCTTGACCCGGCGGCATCGTCTTCGTCGAAATCGTTGCGTCCATTTCCATCCTGTTCCCTGGTTTCTGGCCTTAACGGCTTCTCTGCTGGCCGCTTGACGGTGACCGGAAAACTTATCCGCCCGGTGCCGTCCATCAGTCGATTATGAGTCCCGATAATCAAGTGCGATATCCAGGATCGGCGCGCTATGGGTCAGCCAGCCGATGGAGATCAGATCGACGCCCGTCGCAGCAATCTGCGCAGCCATATCGAGCGTAATCGGGCCCGATGCTTCGGTGATCGCCCGCCCGGCAACCATCGCCACCGCGTGGCGCAACTCATCGAGCATGTTGTCGAGCAGGACAGCCTCGGGGGCGAAGCCAAGTGCCTCCTCCAACTGGGTCAGCGTATCGACCTCCACTTCGATTTTGACGAGATGACCTACGCTTGCTCGCGCGAGCCACGCTTGCGGCGGCAACGCGCGTCATCCGCCGCTCTATAACCCCCGACAAGACCTCAATGCGATTTCAGTCCCAAGATACAATCTCCCCGCTCTCGAGGCGAGAGAGTGGCAAGGCACAAGCAGGAGCGACATTCCTATTTTGCCAGATCAGGACATTTTAACTTAGCTGTTAATATTATGGAACTCGGCGGCGGTTTTCTAGCTGTTGCTTTTTTCTCTCCTGCCGCAGCTTACGAAGTTGTGGATTCTTTCAGTAAACTGCGGTTATCGGATTTTGAACTATGGTTCAGAGTCGGAAACGACAGCACATCCCGATGCCGTTCGGGGGGCGTCCATCGCATCGATTAGGACTGAGCATGAGGGGGAAGGCGGATAGCCGAAGCGTGACAGTGCGATGACCCGAAGGCCCTCGCCAACAGGGCGGCCGTAGGAGCACCAGCATAGTGCGACGTTGCCGGATCGACACCAGCCATGGCCGCGACCCAGAGTTGCTACGTCGGAATGGCTAAGCACCTTGCGGTCGCCGGACTTGATAGTTTCGACGACATTGCCCGGCGAACAGTCATTGACCGACCCTTGTCCGTGGTGCCCAGTACGAGAAGACGAGGTTATTGCCCTGTTGGGCAAACCACAGCTCGTTGGCGTCGATACCGGTCCCGAAGTCCAGCTCGTCATTGTCGGTGAAGGAGCCGGATTCGACAATCGTATCCGACCCGTCCTTTATACGTTCCAACTTTGAGTGCCTGTTTTGTGCGGTCTCCGGCCCTCGTTTGTCGGCGACTCGGGTTCTATGTACCGGCCAATCGAGCGAAGATAGGCAACGATCTCCGGTAGCAGGTGATCACGATCGCCAAACTCTTCTACGATTCTTCTTACCTTGCGCCAGGGTACCTTCCGGTCAACATCACCTGCCGAATAGCCTAAGTGACCGATCGCGCAGATGTCGCAGCCAGCCTCGATCATCTTGTCGACGAAGGCGGGAATCTCGCTCGCTTTCATTAGTCGCATGTTGCTGGTCATCGCAGAAATCTCCGTTGGTGGTCGGCATGGAAATTGCGCCGACACTCAAACGTGCTTGAATGCGCTCACCTTCGCAACCTGTGCACTTGCACAGGTTGTAGGGTCTCAGGCCTGCCGATGGCGCCGGATCGAACGTTCCTGCGCATTTGTTCATTGTTGGCACCCCGGGCACTCAACCCCGTGTTGCTAGAACAGCCCACCTGCTCCGTTCCAGCAAGGCAGCACTGGCCACCGGAACGCTCCCCTTGCGCGCACTGAAAGGCGATGCCGGCGCTCAGGCAGTCGGAGTCAGTCATGCCGAGGCGCCATTTCCTTTTCCTCGCAAGTCGCTCGAGCCGCACGCCTCTTTTCGCTCTGGAGTCCAATAGGTTGGGCCGAGGTTTGCTCAATCGAGGGGATCGGCGCCTTTCCATTTAGCTATAGGCTAAGAAAAGCTCCTTAGATCCCGCAGTCAGGAGTCCACCAATCGGTGAGATGGCTGCGAACCGCGTTGCGGGCGGGATTGGGTGCTCTGACGATCGATACCCCACACCTGCGCCATTTCTTCTTCGATGGCATTATCGCCCCCCCGTATAGCTAAGTGGTGTGGACAAACCTGATCCACACGACCTAGCGCGATTTGGAGCCACCCGGCCTGGGACCTGGCGGCCGCCTCTGGCTCTACGCCGCCAAAATCGGGGCCGGTTCCGCGCGTCCGCATCGAATGACGCCGGTCAGAGGTGATCTCGGAACGGGGTGTGCTCGGCATTTATGATCCGACCGAGCGCCAGCGAGTGATCGCCGGCGGGCTGGACGGCGGCATCATGTCAGGGGACTTTGGCCTCCAGGCGCGCGCGAGGAATGCCGAGACCTCGGCGTCGAAGTCGACCGGTTCAGTCACCGTGGGGGGAAATCCTCGCCACTCCCCCGATCATCCCCGATTTAATTCAAATTTGTCTATAGTTATTGACGATTGCGCGACCTTCACCTCGTAGACGGCAATGCGGGTGGTTAGAGAGGGTCCTATGACAAGCGATTTTTCCGCCGCCCGAGTGCATTTAGATCGAGCGTATGACTACCTTTGTGGCGATGACCCGATGAGTCGAAGGGGACGCGAAGCCTTGGACTTGTTGATTGAGGCGGTTGCCGTCGAAGAGTTCAAGCAGCCACGCCAAAACGCGGAGGTGCTAAGGTTTCCGATTGGGCGCCGCTTCTGAGGCAATCTCCACGGCCGCCATGTAGCCTCAGGTGAGGCGCTCGCCGGACGGTTGCGCCGCCACTATGAACCATGGTGAACAAATCCTCCCAAAACGCCAAGTAGCCCGCCCCGCATGAGCCGAGGCGGGCAATAGAAAATGGGGGGCCCAAGCGCGCGTCCATGAAACAGCGCCGCAGGTAAAATTCAGCAGAATGTCCATCCTGGCCCCTTCAGCGGCGATGCGCAGCCAGTTCTTGGGCCGGTAGGGCACGTTGTCGCGCGCATATGGCCGGGAGGAACCATCAGGAGCGACATAGGCACGATAAAAGCCGAAGTGGCCCGTGTGGCGCGGCCACATCCAGTTGTCCGTTTGGCCGCCGAAGTTGTCGATGCCGAGCGCAGGCGCATAGACGGTAATTACCCACCCCTTGTCCCCCTCGATGCGGCACGGTGCGTCATCACTCGTCGTCGATGTCCGGGTACTGCGGGGGAGCCTTGCCGATCTTGCTGACGATCCTCGGGTAATTGGCATCGGGCTGCGCCTGCCCTGTTCCAATAACTTCAACGCGGAAGCGCCACTCGTCACCGTAGTCGTACAAGAAGGTCATTGCCGAGCCCACCTTCTGGAAGGCTGTGGTGACGCGCGTGCCCTTCACGCGGCGAGAGCCGCTCCCTTCTATGTCGGCGAAGAGTTCGAACCGCTGGGGCGAGTCGAACAACTTTCCCGTCAATTTTGAATAGAAGCCGTAGGCGTGGTCCATGTCGAAGCCAAAAGCCGCTACGATGGCTTCGGCCAGATCCGCTAGCGTGCTCGAACTCGACACCTCGATGTCCCGATAAAGCCGTGCCCGAAGAGAGGCTCGGAAGATCAAGGTCGCGGGCTCAGTCATGGCGGATTTCAGGCGCTGACAGTTTGAAGGATGATTTTGAAGGGGTTCGTGCCCGGCGCGAGACGAGCCGTGTCGACGACGGTTCGAATGTCGGCTTCGCCCTTTGCGGCCCACATGGCGCGATAGCCGTTAGTGATCTTCCGTTGAACGACGGCGGGTCTGAGGGCGCGTTCGCAGGCGTTGTTCGTCGCGTCGACCATTCCTGGCCATTGGGCAAAGGTCAAAAGTTGATCGCGAGCTCGCCTGAACTTGTTTTGGATATCGCGGGCCAGATCGCACGATGTTGTGGTGGCGAGGATATCGTCCAGGCTTCGCTCCAGGGCGCGACGCTTGCCGGCGATGGTCGAGGCGGCGAAGGTTTCGATACCGTCAGCTAGGGCGAAGGCTCTTTGCAGCCAACGCTTGAGCCGTGAGGGCAGCATGTCCTCACTTGCCTCGTCCGCATAGGCGACGTCGCGGGCGAGATGCGCCAGACAGGTCTGATGCGCATTTGCGTGCCCTTGTTGTGCGGCATAGCGATCGGAACACCAGACGTCGGGCCGATGGCCGTCTATCAGAGTCCGGACCACGACGGCGCCGCGCGTTGGCGCCGCTTGATGAACAACCGCTTCGGCGCAGCGAAACACCCAGTGGTAGGCGTTGTTCCCTTCGATCCGCACGCCGGTCTCATCGGAGGCGATGACCTTGGCCCGGCGCAACGCCGCGACGGCCTTGTCGCACTCGGCCGCGAACGCGCCCTGCGCACGGCTCAACACGTTCATCAGTCCGCCCTGGCTGATGGTGAGACCGAAAAGGTTCGCGAACGCGCGCTGCAGCCGCTCGTAGGACAGGGCCTGGAAAGTCTTGAGATAGGTCGCTACGGCGTGCACGCGTGGCCCGAACAGCGTCCCCTTCGCCGCATCTGGCACAGCCGCGACGACCAGCGTGCCGCAGGACGGGCAACGGACTGCCAAACGCCGATGGCGCTCAATCACAGGCCTGATCGCGGGAAGCTCAATCTTGTCGTGCTCGCTGACGGTTTCGGCAGCAAGATCGCTCGACAGGCTGGCGCGGCAGCAAAGGCATTGGTCGGGATGATGATCGATGATGCGATCGGCCTTCATGACCCGCCTTGGCGCCGCCAGGCTTTGCCCTGTCCCGACGCGCCTTGCGATCGCTCGACGGTGGCTTGGACCACGTGCGCGATGTCTTCTCTGGCCGCTGCATCCGCAGCACCAGATCGATCAACTCTTCCTTCGTCAGACGCTGCAAATCAGTGCGATCATAACCGCATAGATTCAGGGATTCTTGCCCCTGACAAGGGCGTGGGTAATTACCATAGACGAGGCGCACGTCCTCGATTTCGAGCTTCTGCACGAGATAGTAGGAGGCGCCGCCATAATAGGCCCCTACGTCGCAACGGCGATTGGGCTGTCCTTCACATGCGGCGATCAGGGCCTTTTTGTTCGTGGCGAGCCGCTGATAGCGGGCAAACCCGTTCAGCTTGTCCGAGACGCTCTTGAGCATTTCGGCGGTCACATCCCGCATGTCCTCGATCACATATATGGGGCTGCCGGGCGCCGCGGGCAATTCTTCACCCAGGGCTCTTCGTCAGAAAGCCGTCTGTGAGATAGTCCTGGCCCTCCTTGCTGTGGTATTGGATGGATTGGAACACGCAGTGATGATTGGTTGCGACCAGCCCTTGTGGACTGACGAACGAGGCGGAGCATCCGCCCAGTGATACGATCGCGTTGAGCGGGTCAGCGTCTAGACGGCCCAGCTGGGCGGGATCGATCTGGAGCCCATCCGCGCGCATGGCCGCGCCCACTTCCGCAGTCTGGCCCGGCATCCACATACCTTCGTCCGCCGACGTAGCCGTGACCGTCCAGAGCAAGGCGATGGCAGTTGCTTTGGCCAAACATTTCAAATTCGAGTTCATGCTGACTCTCGCTCTCATCTTGCCTCCTGTCCTCCGCAGATTGGATTGGTGACTATCGGGATGGCCGGAGTCCTGGCGCCCGCGCGGCGGCCAACACCGTAAAGACCGAGTGGACCCGTTAACCGCAAGAGTCCTGATGGCGCTCACCTCTCATATTTGTCGCGCGCAACGTTTGCGGATCATCCACTGCACCAATCGTGCCAAATGAATAAAGCCTTCAGTTACAAATGGTGAGCCGCCCCATCCATGTCCGATCTCCGACGTCTTTCACGGAAAGGGCTCGGTGCTTCCACGCTCGTTTGCTCTTCGCCCGTCCCTCTTCCGTCTTGACTAGCAGGAGCCTACGGCCTATCTCACTGCCGCGTTAGCACTCGCTTCTGGTGAGTGCTAACCACGCTCCGGCAACGGAGAACCGTTCAACATCCGCACCAGGGAAATCCAAAAATGGCAAAGTCGAATTTCCGGCCGCTTCATGACCGCGTGGTCGTTCGCCGCGTCGAGTCCGAAGCGAAGACCGCCGGCGGGATCATCATCCCCGATACGGCTAAGGAAAAGCCGCAGGAAGGCGAGATTATCGCCGTCGGTTCCGGCGCCCGTGACGAGGTCGGCAAGCTCGTCCCGCTGGACGTCAAGGCCGGCGACCGCATCCTGTTCGGCAAGTGGTCGGGCACCGAAGTCAAGCTCAACGGCGAAGACCTTCTGATCATGAAGGAAGCGGACATCATGGGCGTCATCGGCTGACACGCCGCCTTTCATCCGCACCATCCAATCTGAATTTCGGGCGAAATGCCCAGGAGTAAAAAATGGCTGCCAAAGACGTAAAATTCTCCCGCGACGCTCGTGAGCGCATGCTGCGCGGTGTCAACATCCTCGCCGACGCGGTGAAGGTCACGCTCGGCCCCAAGGGCCGCAACGTCGTCATCGACAAGTCGTTCGGCGCACCGCGCATCACCAAGGACGGCGTCACCGTCGCCAAGGAAATCGAGCTTGAAGACAAGTTCGAGAACATGGGCGCGCAGATGGTCCGCGAAGTCGCTTCGAAGACCAACGACATCGCCGGCGACGGCACCACGACCGCGACCGTTCTGGCGCAGTCGATCGTCCAGGAAGGCCACAAGGCGGTTGCCGCCGGCATGAACCCGATGGACCTGAAGCGCGGCATCGACCTCGCGGTAACCGACGTCGTTGCGACGCTGATCAAGAACGCCAAGAAGATCAAGACCTCGGAAGAGGTTGCCCAGGTCGGCACCATCGCCGGCAATGGCGATGCTTCGGTCGGCTCGATGATCGCCGAAGCTATGCAGAAGGTCGGCAATGAGGGCGTCATCACGGTCGAGGAAGCCAAGACTGCTGAGACCGAACTCGAAGTCGTTGAAGGCATGCAGTTCGACCGCGGCTATCTCTCGCCCTACTTCGTCACCAACGCCGACAAGATGGTTGCGGATCTGGAAGACGCCTACATTCTTCTCCACGAGAAGAAGCTCTCCAATCTGCAGGCCATGCTGCCGATCCTCGAGGCCGTCGTGCAGACCTCGAAGCCGCTGGTCATCATCTCGGAAGATGTCGAAGGCGAGGCCCTGGCCACGCTGGTCG
>NZ_JAMYQC010000031.1:0-81559 GCF_040320645.1 Mesorhizobium sp. M0633 | reverse complement strand
CAACTGGCCCATCTGCTTCACTGCCATCGCGATTCCCTCCGAGCTTCGTCTCAGAGAATCACAATCAGCGAATTACGCAACAGGCCCCCTGTGGGAGAAGGTGGATCGGCGCGCAGCGCCGAGACGGATGAGGGGTGTTGGACGGAGTGCCGCCGGCGCCAAGCTGGAGCACCCCTCATCCGTCGCCTTCGGCGACACCTTCTCCCACAAGGGGAGAAGGGAAGGCGCCACTTTGGTGTCGCCCGCTTGTATCCTGCAGGTTTTTCGGGGGATGATGTCGGGCTTGCGGCTGGTGGTGCGTCCTTGGGGCACAACCATCGTAACTCTTGGGAGGACATCATGACCTTGGAAACCGCTCAATCATCCGTTCAGTCGCCGTGGCAGACCGCGGCAATCCTTATCGCCCGCCTGATCTTCGCCGCCGTCTTCCTGATGGCCGTGATTTTCAAATTCATCGATATCGGCGCCACCGCCGGCTATATCGCGGCGGCCGGGTTTCCGTTCCCGCTGTTCCTGGCCTGGTGCGCAGCCCTGCTCGAGGTCGTCCTCGTTCTATGCTTCCTGACCGGCGCCTTCTTCTCATGGGCAGCACTCGTCGCCGGCGCCTATGTGCTGTTCCTCGGCTTTGCCTTCCACGGGCCGTCGCACTGGGCCGGCAACCAGGCGGAGTTCGGCTTCTTCGTCGATCACTTCACTTTCCTGGCCGGGCTGCTGTTTGCCGCCGTGCACGGGCCGGGCAGGGTCCTGGCGCTGAGGCTTGGCAGGGGGTGATCCCCAATCTCGGAGGCGGCGTTCTCGTAAAGGCGCTCAGAAGGGTGGCTGCGACAATGGCGGTCGGGTCTATGACCGCGACCAGGGCCAGATCGGCAGCACGATCCGCACCAGCATCGTCGTGACGATCGAGAGCGGCCGGGTACCGTCATTCCGGCCATCCGCAGGTCGCGCGCAATAAAAGCGACAGCTAAAGTACGAGCGTTCGAGGTTTATGCTTTTTGTAGATGCGCCTGCATTCCCTCTGTACTTCCAACTTTCGGCGGGCTAAGCAAGACACGGGTCTTGAGGGGGAATTCATGAACATCGCCACGCGTTTTGCTGCCGCCATGATCGGCACGTCTCTGCTTGCCGGCTGCACTACCTTGACCGAAGGCGAATTCAACACGATGCATACCACGCTTGAAGGCAGCCCTGTCACCAAGCGCGTGGCGATCAACGAATGCATTGCACGCGAGAGATCCACGCCGCTCAACGAAAGAAAGACTTACGCAGCAATCATGAATGTCAGTGTCGCAAAATACGACAGCGCCTTTTGTAACCGGCTCTTTAATGCCGTTGCAAATGGCAGGCTGACTTACGCGGACTACCGCAGGCTTTCCTCGCCGGGGGCCGACAGCAGCAAGTTGATCAAGATCTTGCAGGGCCGCTAGCAGGCGCCGCCAGCAGTCTTGCCGCCCCGGCGCGGCAAAGCTGGTATCGCCGCGTCAGCTCCGATCGCGGTGTCACATCTGGTCGTTGTAAGGTTCCTTGATCTGACCGACCATGCGCGCCAGTTTCGAAAAGGACGGCATGTCCGTCTCCGGCTGACATTGATTGGCCAACTCCAGCAGTCGGATCGGGAAGTTGACGGCGTCGCGGCTCGACGCCGACATGCCTTCGGACCTTTCCTCGTTGGTCTCGCTGGCTTCGGCCTTGCGCAAGGCGATGTCTATCTCCTCGACGGAGAGCACGCCCTTGCGGACCAGGACCTGATTGATCGATGCGATGGCCATCAGCAGGCCTTCGAGTTGCAGATTGGCGACGTTCATGGCTTTTGCTCCCATTGGCTAGGGTTCAAACGCGCCAGCGCGTGTTGCGATCCAGTGTGGGACAGCGGGGCAGTCTACGACCGGTCGGGTGGCGATGGCTCTGCAGGGTTCTTGGCCAGGCGAGCATCGATGTCGCTCAGCTTCTGCGCAATGATCTCGAGAGCCGCGACTGACCCGCGCTGAACGCGCACCAGTTTCATGACGAAATATCCGAACACCCCGAGCATCAGAACCATCGGGAGCCAGCTGATAATAATGCCGAGCAGAGAGCTCGAACCGTCTTCCATGTCGACACCTTGATTCCACGTCCTCAACCAACGCGTGCAGCAAAGCATTGAATTGACTATGCAATAAGCGGTTCTGGGCAAAATTTCTATTGCCGGTCGAAGGAACGAGGCCGAATTCAAAATGGTCCGCGCGGCGCCACCAAAGCGAGCAGGCGAGGGGTATTCTCACATTTTTTCGCGTCTCAGGTGAATTTTGTTCTTGCTTTGTGCCGGCAGCTATGCTACTAATTTGGCTATGGTGCCAATTGGCTCCAACGACCCGCCCGCCGAGGCGGGTTTTTTGTTTCAGGCCGGTTTGGAGACGATCACGGCGAGAGAGGCGAGTTTTCCGTCACTCAGGCTTCGGATGTAGTTGCGGCGGCGCTGCAGGAATTCCGCGCCCATGACGACTTCATTTGCCTGCTGCTGCGCCGGCGAGGGCACGATGCCGGAATTGGCCCTCTTCAGCGCCAGCTCAACATGTTCGCCGGTTTCGTCGACGATTTCGTCGATGCGAAATCCGGCATCGACAAACAGGGTTTTCAATTTTTCCCGATCGGCGAGGTGGCTGGTCGCCGCAGAAACCGCCCACGGCATGGGATAGTAGGGCTCGCCGCCGGCGAGCACGGCTTCGGTCCAGATCAGCCTGCCTCGCGGTTTCAGCACGCGCCAGGCCTCGTCGATGACCGCGGCCTTGTTCTCGATGTTCATGCCGACATAGAAGCAGATCGCCGCATCGAAGGTGCTGTCGCCAAAAGGCAGTTTCGTTGCGTCGGCCTGATGGAAGCGAACCTTGTCTGCCAGTCCGCTGAGTGCGGTCAGTCGGCTCGACGCGGCGACAAAGGCTGGTGTCAGGTCGATGCCGTCGACCTGGCAGCCATAGGTCGAGGCCAGAAACCTTGCCGGCCCGCCAATGCCGCTGCCGATATCCAGGATCCGATCTGTCGGCGAAGGAGCAAGACGGGCCGCATGCTCCCGCGTGGCGATCAGTTCGCGGCCATGGAGCTGATCGAATGGATAGAGTTGCGCGGCCGCGAGTTTTTCGGCCGGGTCGGCGTCCGGGATCGCGGCCAATATGCGATCGACGATGCCGTCGCTGCCGTAGTGACTGGTGACATTGCCCATGACGCGTTCCCCTCAAGCGCAACCACCATCCCATCAACGCAAGTCTCACGCAATGCCCGCCTTTTTCGCCCCTCCTTCCAGCCGTTCACCGACGAGGGTGCGAGGTCGTCAGTGCATTTTCTGCCGCCGTGCCACATTTTGTTCTTGCTTTGTGCCGGCAGCTATGCTACTAATCTGGGTATGGTGCCAATTGGCTCCAACGACCCGCCCGCCGAGGCGGGTTTTTGTTTTCCGGCTTCTTTTTCGATCGAACGTTGCGTGAGCTGCCGGCTATGAAGTCGGCGGGACAGCGCCCCCCCTCTGGCCTGCCGGCCATCTCCCCCTCAAGTGGGGAGATTGGCGGTTTCGGCGCTGCGCTCTTCCTGCAACGTTGGAGATTGGCGAAAGCCGGCGCGAAAGCCAATCTCCCCCCAAGTGGGGGAGATGTCCGGCAGGACAGAGAGGGGCGCGAAGGAGCCTAGCGGTCTTCTTGGAACGTCAATCGGGAGGCGGACAAGGCGAGGCGCTGAAAGGAATTCGCATTTTTCTGCCGTCGTGCCACATTTTGTTCTTGCTTTGTGCCGGCAGCTATGCTACTAATTTCGGTATGGTGCCAATTGGCTCCAACGACCCGCCCGCCGAGGCGGGTTTTTCATTTCGGGCTCCTGTTCGACCGAATGTTGCGTGTGCTGCCGAGGTATGTCGGCGCGAATGAACGCGACCGACTATCCCGGTCCGCAACCACCTATCGTCCATAGATTTCCCAACGCGCCCGTGCGCCCATTTCAGAGAACACCCCATGTCCAACCGTTACGCCACCATCATCACCGACGATGACGGCCGCGAGGTCGTCAGCGCTATTGGCGAGTTCGCCGGCGCCGCACCCTATGCACGCCATGGCCGCTTCGAGCAGGTCGCCGCCGGCGTGCGGATCGGCATGGTGCGCGGCGGTAGCGTCGATGCGGTCGGCGGCTTCGGCTTCCCGTCGGGAGCACTCGACGGCAAGGCGGTGGCAATTCTCAGGGCAAGGCTGAATGCCTTGCCTGACGCCAGTACGGTTAAGCCCGGCACGACGACTGATGCGAAACCGGCAAGCCAGCTGCGGAAGCCGAAGTCGGCACGCGCCGGCAAGAAGGCCAAGCCGCGCAGGCGCATCGTGCGGCCAGCCAACAAGAAGCCGATGTCCGCCGGGACGGCGGAGTAGGGCATGGCCAAGGCTCCTTCCACCGGCGATCCGCAGCCGCACGATCAAGCACCCGGCAAGCCCGGCCGAACCAGGCGGGCGAAGAAGACGCTGGCCGACGGCTTTCTCGAAGCGATCCGCGCCGATTTCCGCGCCCATGGCGCCAGCGTCATCGCCGAGGTGCGCGCCGAAAAGCCCGATCAGTATCTGAAGCTCGTGCTGTCGGTGCTGCCCAAGGATCTTAGTGTCAACATCAACAATCTGGATGCATTGAGCGATGACGAAATCAGGCAGCGAATCCGCGGCCTCGAAGCCGTCCTTAGGCCGTTCCTCGAGAAGCCGGGCTTCGCAAAAGGCCTCGCAGAGCCGGGCGGCAAGGACGGAATATCTCAGCCTGCTGGCGGAGCTGGACCGCAGGCGCCGCACTAACCAGCTTGCCGCCTATCGGCCCTATTCCAGGCAGGCCGAGTTCCATGCAGCCGGCGCGACCAATCGCGAGCGCCTGTTCATGGCCGGCAACCAGCTCGGCAAGACCAGGGCCGGCGGCGCCGAATGGGCGATGCACCTCACCGGCCGCTATCCCGACTGGTGGCAAGGCAAGGTTTTCGATTGTCCGGTTCGGATGTGGGCGGCCGGCGTCACCGGCGAAAGCACGCGCGACAATCCGCAGCGCATCCTGATCGGCCCGCCGCAGCAGCAGGCGGCCTGGGGCACCGGCATGATCCCGGCCGACGCCATCGTCAGCACGATGGCGGGACGGGCGCCGGGCGCGCTCGACAGCGTCGTGGTGCGCTGGGGCGGCGGCGGCGACGTCCAGGCCGGCGAATCGGTGCTGTCGTTCAAGAGCTACGAGAAGGGCCGCGAGAAATGGCAGGGCGAAACACTGCACGGCGTCTGGTTCGACGAGGAACCGCCGCTCGACATCTATTCCGAAGGGCTGACCCGCACCAACGCCACCGGCGGCATCACCATCGTCACCTTCACGCCGCTGCTCGGCATGTCGGACGTGGTGCTGCTGTTCTTGTCGGCAGAGGAGGTGGGAGGGATGGGGAAGGGCTAGCATTGCAGAACTTGGGTTCCTCGCCCCACAAAGTGGGGAGAGGTGGCCGCGCAGCGGCCGGAGAGGGGACTTTGGCAAGCACCAGACGCTGGCTCCCTCGATTGTTGTCTGCACAGGTCGGCGCAATTCCCCTCTCCGTCTCGGCTTCGCCGAGCCACCTCTCCCCACTCCGTGGGGCGAGGAACCCAAGCTTTTGACCGACCGCGTCATATTCTTTGCCGGACAGCACCATACGTCCAGTGCCTGCCACCACGATTCAATGCCGCGAGGGCGCACAATGACCCGTCACGTCACCTTCATGACCATCGACGATGCCGAACATTATACGCCGCAGCAGCGCGCCGAGATCATTGCCGCCTATCCGGCGCATGAGCGCGAGGCGCGGGCCAAGGGCATTCCGGTGCTCGGCTCCGGCCGCATCTTTCCGGTGGCCGAGGAGCTGATCGCCTGCGAGCCGTTCCCGCTGCCGCGCTACTGGCCAAGGCTCGGCGCGCTCGATTTCGGCTGGGACCATCCCTCGGCGGCGGTCGAGCTTGCCTGGGATACGGAGGCCGATGTCGTCTATGTCACGAAAGCCTGCCGCGCCTCGCAGCAGACGCCCGCCATGCAGGCGCTGACGCTGAAACCGTGGGGCGAATGGCTGCCATGGGCATGGCCGCGCGACGGCCGCCGCGAGACGCTGGAAGGTGCCGGCACCGCACTTGCGAAGCAATATTCGGCAAATGGGCTGAACATGCTCGCCAGCCATGCGCAGTTCGCCGATGGTTCGGTTTCGGTGGAGGCCGGGCTGATGGAGATGCTCGACCGCATGCAATCAGGCCGGTTCAAGGTGTTCTCGACGCTTTTGCCGTGGTTCGAGGAGTTCCGGCTCTATCACCGCAGGGACGGCCAAGTGGTGAAGCTGCGCGACGATCTGATGGCGGCGACCCGCTACGGCGTGATGATGCTGAGGGAAGCTGTGGTCGACCCGGCTCTGTTCAAGGCCGCGCGGCGGAAGGCGGGGCAAGCCGATCCGCTGGGGGCGTTTCGGTGAGGGCGCAAGGCCGTAAGCAAATTGAAGAAATCGACCCTTAAAGATTGCCGCGCGGTGCGATCGGGATCGGTTTCTGCACACCGGAATGAGACGAGACACGTGCAGCCGGATTCGGATGCGCCAGCGATCACCTTCATTGCGTTTTGGGCAATGTCGGGATGTTAGCCAAACGCTCTGAGCTTCCTATGTTTGACGTCGCCGTCTTGCCACATGAGACAACGGCTGCGACATGCTAGCCAAGTCCCTACGAATGGGCTATTCTTTGGTCAATCTGGGGAAGTTTTCCAAGAAAGAAAAGAGCTATGTCAAGTACTATGGAGGTTCCGCTCTACGAGGATTCCGGAAAGGGTAAATTTACAGTAAGAATAACTGATCCTCTTGTCGGCAGAGCGGAGTGGTCTGTAGTTTCTGGTAAATCTCCTTTCCAGGATGGGACCGCCACTGGGTATGCAATTGAGAGGAATGGTAACATTGAGCTACGGGACCTTGTTGTCTCGCAGCCTTTATTCATTATCAATGGGGCGAATTTCAACGACCCACCTGGAAAGGTATATAGCGGCGAGTGCATTCTGTGCGAAGGGGTCGGAAACGGCTGGTCATCCGTTAAGCCCGGTAAGTCCGGGAGTAGGTGCTTTGTATCCGGTACCCTTGTAACGATGGCCGACGGTTCAAATAAGCCGATCGAAGAAATTCGCGCGGGAGACTTCATTTTGGCTTGCCTCGGAGGAGCGTTCGAGAAGCCCGAACCAATTCGAGTAGAGCGCCTTACTAGCGAACGATCCGCGGACACATTTGTTCTTCGACTATCCAACGGAGATACTCTGCATCTTTCGGGTCGGCAAAAGCTTCAGACTACGGCTGGCCTTGTGCGAGCAAGTGAGCTTCGTATTGGCGCCCCATTGATTGCTTGGAGAGGGGCGCCGATCATAGTTCTAGAGATCGTAGAACATGATCAGACGGAAAATGTGCACTTCCTCCACCTTGCGGGGGACTCGTACTTCCTTGTTGGGAAGATTGCGCCCATATTCGTAACCGGTGATCGTAAAAAGAAGTTGTAGCAGAGTCAGATAGCTGCCTTTCTTGGACAGGTGGTACAGAATGACTACGCCAGATTCTTCAACGCCAGAAGGAAGGAAGTTGGCTGCGGTCAACCGTGACGAAAAACAAAATCGAAAGCACGTTGAATACTCGGACAAACTTTCCGCTGAAGATATTAGATCAAATGAACCGGAATATTTTCATCAATTGATAAACATCGAAGATTACCAGGAGTTCATTCCGGAATCAAAGCGTCTTGCGGAACGGTATCTTGCGGACGGTGCCACTAAATCGCTCGAAGGGACAGTATACGCGCCTTTGGAATACCTGTCCTCTTATGACGAACCGGATTTTGACGCCGCGATGCGCACTATCTATGATAATCTTTTGGAGTCAATGTACGAAACCGATTCGTTTGATACCGGCACATTTTGGTTTCCAGATGAGACTAACACATATCGAAGATACAATGTCGGCAAACTCTCAGACGCTTGCGTCAGAGAAAGACTGTTTCAACTCGCTCCTTTCAATCTGGCTGATGGCGCTTGGCTACAGAATATTGCGTCCATCGGCCCTGTAAACAGAGTTCAGTCAAATCTGTTTTCGATTTGGAGCGACGAGTCTGGCAATGGAGTGACTAGTCAGAATCATCCCAACGTCTACGACGCTCTGCTTAAAAGTCAAAACATTTATTTGCCACCGGTAACTAGTAGGGAGTTCATTGAACAGGATTTTCTGCCGGGCGCATTTACATCTCCAACATTTGAATTGGCTATTGGTACGTTCCCGCAGGCATTCTTCCCAGAGTTGCTAGGTATGACGCTGTACCTCGAGTGGGAGGCCACACCTACCCTGACTTCGTGGGCGCGAATGCTCGCGGGCCGGCGAATGAACCCACTATTCTACAGCCTCCACGTGGCGATTGACAATATTAGCGAAGGACACGGCGCACTAGCAAAAGAGTCAGTGAAGCTCTATCTCGAGGGCATTCGGGAAGAAGGCGGTGATCAGGCAGTTCAAGATCATTGGCGCCGAATACGCAATGGCTATATTACGTGGCTCACAATCGGCGATATTGGAGTCCGGCTTGTTGAAAGATACTTGGCAATTGAGCAGAAGCAAATAAATTTGAGTGCCGTCCCTGAAAAAAAGCAGTGTTGGCCGGATCTCAGATCGTACTGTCGGCAGCAAATGATAAGACTGGTCGAGAGGAAGGCAGTCTACGCAAGACAAATTCACCGCGGGAAGTCTATCGGCGCTAAACCTTTAGCCGAACTATTTGATGACCCAGAGACCCTTCTTGATTCGCTTGTAAGATACAAATACGTCAACTCCGAAAGACCTCGTGCCAGCAAGCTGCTGAAACTCATGGAGTTCGACGGCCCAATGTATAAGGTCTTCACGGAGCGCGATAAGCGTATCATCTTGGACTGGATCGACGCTTTGAAAAATACCGACTACCCATGCGCCGACCCAATGCCAGAACTCCCGTCACCGACCGAATTGCCTGATAGGATGGCGAAAATGATCGAAGATCGGTCGGTCGAGGCGATGGGTGCTCATGACAATATCATGATCACCGACACTAGGGGAGCTTCTGTTCCGTTGAATTCTCTTTTCGGGAGTAGCCCAAAGCTTCTCCAGCTACTCGTTGCAAACGGGTGGATCGTTCCTGGCGACCCAGATCGCAGCATTTTCTTGACCCGTGTTATCAGAAATGGCGGCCCGATGGAGCACGTATTTGATGACGCCGAGAAAGATGTAATCCGTGAATGGATTGCAGAGGGCTCGCACTCCGTCGGGGAAGGTTCGACAAAGATCTTGTCTGGCGGGAGGGCGCAACGAAACCGCGTCAGCGACTCTCGTGGTGGGGAAAGCTTGAAGTCGCCTCAGCGCCCGCTAATAGGGATGGGCGCGGTGCACTAAGAAACCGCCGTCTTTACACTGACTACGACGTTACGCGGTCCAACTTCGATTTCACCAATCTGGCTGTAGTCGACGTCCGCGATTTTCCTGACTGTCTTTCGATCCGCAAAGCAGGAGGCCGCCACCACCATGGCTCTGGTCTGCATATGACCCTCCGCATCATTCCCGCCACGCTGCGCGATCTCTCCTACATCGCCGCCAACCTCCGGCCGGAAGACCGGGCCGAGATCGACTGCCAGTTCGACGACTGGTCGCCGGCGCTGCTGGCGCTGACGGCGCTGCAGGGGTTTGCCTATGTCGCCGAGCTTGACGGCAATCCGGAGGCCGGCTTCGGCGCTGCCGAGCAGCGCAGCGGGCTGTGGATCGCCTGGAGCTGGGGCACGCGCCGCATGAGGCGCTGCGTGCCTGGGATTACGGAATTCTTTCATGCCGTGCTCGGGCCTGAAGTTGCCGCGCGCGGCGCATGGCGGGTCGAGGCGCGAGCGCTGGCCGCCAATGATTTGGCGCTGCGCTGGCTAGGCCGGCTCGGCGCGACGCAACGCTGCCGCCTGCCGGGCTATGGCCGGAACGGCGAGGATTTTCTGCTCTACGACTGGACAAGAGCCTCTCACTTTGGAGAAAACTATGTGCCTTTTTCAAAAGCCGCCGGCGCTGAAGCCGTTGCCGCCGACACCGACCATTGCCGACAAGGACGTGCAGGCGCGCGAAGCCGCCTTGCGGGCCCAGCTTGCGGCCAATGACGGCACCGCAGGAACGGTGAAGACCGATCTGTCGCCCAGTGAGCTGACCGGCCAGCGCCGCGTGCTGCTGGGGGTGTGACATGGGCGCCATGAGAAGAGTGTTCCGCAACCGGGTGCTGGCCTGGTGGTACTGGCGGCGGCATGCAAGGTTGGTGAAGAAGAGATAGACGGGAGCTTGCCTGCCGGGATCGCGTAAGCCGCGATCCTTCGCGCCCCCCTCTGTCCTGCCGGACATCTCCCCCTCAAGTGGGGAGATTGGCTGCCATCACGGTCTTCGCCAATTTTCGAGCGGTGCAGAAAAGGCGCTGTCCTCCAAGCTGCCAATCTCCCCACTTGAGGGGGAGATGTCCGGCAGGACAGAGGGGGGTGTTCAAGCGCATGCCTCTACAATTGCCCTCAGGTGTTCCGCCTTTTCCGTAACAGCCCAGCGCAAATCGTGTTCCTTCCGCACGGTTGACATTCCTCCCTCAGCCGCCATGCTGCATTGCAACATGGCAATCGAGGAGTTCGGCATGACAGAAGCCCGGTCATCGCGCATCGAGTGCCTGGACGGGCTTCGGGCGCTTGCCGCGATCTGGGTGCTCATCGGGCACTGCTTGTTGTTGACCGGCTGGCAGATTCCTATTCTTGGCGAACCGGATCTCGGCGTCGATCTGTTCATCATGCTGTCCGGCTTCCTCATGGTGTTCCACTACCAGCTGCGCCAGGACAAGGAGCCGTGGCAAAGGCCGGAAACCTGGCTGAAATTCTGGACCCGCCGCTATTTCAGGATAGCGCCGCTGTTCTACGTCATGCTGTTCGCTGCCCTGGCGCTTGGCCCTTATCTCTACGGGTCGAGAATGATCATCGACGAGTTCCTGCTGCGGTCGCCGCAGGCGCCCGAGCGTTATCTCGACAGCGGCCTGAAGAATATCGGCGCCCATCTGCTGTTCCTGTTCGGCCTGGTGCCGAATTTCGCCTATCGCACGCCGCTGCCCGACTGGAGCCTGGGGCTGGAGATGCAGTTCTACGCACTGTTTCCGGCCATCATGCTGCTGGTGCGCAGGCTTGACTGGATATGGGCGGCCATGCTGGTCGCGGCGACCGGCAGCGCGATCGTGTTCTTGATGGGGCAGTTGTCGGTGCATTTTCCGATGCCGTCGTTCCTGCCGCTGAAGATGCAGATTTTCCTGTGCGGGATGCTGCTGGCGGGCGTCGTCCATCAAAGGCAAAGGCGGCCCTTCGTGCATCTGACATTGGCCATGCTGCTGGCCGCGCTGCCGTTCGGCGGCGGCTATGGGCTGAGCAAGATTTTGATGCGGGAAGCGCTCGTCCTGGGGTTCTTTGCGCTGGTCCTCTACCGGATGCTGCCGGGAATGGCCGGCATCGTGGCCAGAAAGATCGCCATGACGCTCGCCAACAGGTTCTTTCATTTGATGGGTGAGCTTTCCTTCAGCATCTATTTGATCCATCTGCTGGTTCTCCAGCCGGTTGCGGCTCTGGTCATCACCCAGTACGGCCATGATTTGTCGGCGCCGCTGCGCTTCGCGGTCGTCACCGTCGTCGTCTTGCCGGTGGTGTGCCTGCTGTCCTGGATCACCTACACGCTGATCGAAGTACCCGGCCAGAAGATGGGCCGTTTCGTGGTGCAGCGCTTTGGGCGCAAAGCCGCGCTGGAGACGACGCCGGCGGAATAAGGCGCTTCCAATCTCCCCCCTTGAGGGGGAGATGTCGCCGAAGGCGACAGAGGGGGTCGCCGATCCACGCCAGACGCCCCTCTGTCCTACCGGACATCTCCCCCTCAAGTGGGGAGATCGGCAGCTTCGGCGTCCCGCCATTTGTTTCTTTTTCCCATTGAGTTCATCAAGCGAGGCTGACCATGAGCGATTCCCGTGCTCGCGATATCCTGTCGCGACAGGCTGAACTGGAGAGCGAGCGCAGCCAGTATGAGCATGTCTGGGAGGCGGTGTCCGAATTCTGCGATCCCGATGCGCCCGACATGTGGAGCGGCGGCCGAAAGGCCGGCTTCGATTCGCAGGCCGAGCGGCAGGAGCGGCGCGGTGCGCGGGTCTACGCCAATACCATAAACTCGGCCGCCAACCGGCTGGCCGCGGGGCTGGAGACCCTGATCATCCCGCAGTCGGAGAAATGGCACGGGTTGTCGACCGCGGCCATCAACGACGAGGAGACCGACGAGGAAAAGGAATGGGCGGAAGCGCTGCGCGATTTCCTTTTCTCGCTGCGCTACTCCGCCAATTCGAACTTCGTGCCGGCAACGCAGGCCTGCCTGCGCAACGTCGTGCGTTACGGCCCGGCCTATCTTTATGCCGAGGAGGGTTTTGGCGGCACGCTGATCCGCTATGCCTCGATCCCGGTGGTCGAGGGCTACCTCTCGCGCAACCGCTGGGGCCAGGTCGACATTTTCCACCGCCGCTACGAGCGCACGGCAAGACAGGCCGCGCAACTGCTCGGCTATGACAGACTGCCGGCGCGGATCAAAGTTCTGGTCGACGACCCCGCCAAATGCGAGACGAAGATCTCGCTGATCCAGCGCATCCAGCCGCGCGACGAGCGCAAGATGTACAGTCTGAGCGGCTCCTACCAGTATCTCGATACCGCCTTCGCTTCCTATCATGTCATCGAGGACGAGGAGGCGATCGTCAGAGAAAGCGGTTTTCGCTCGTTCCCGGTGTCGTGCTTCAATTGGCGCCGCTACGAGGGCGATCCCTACGGCATCTCGCCGACCATTGAAGCACTGACGACGGTGCGCGAGGAGAACGCGGTGCGGCGCTCCGGCCTGCGCGCGCTGCAGCAGATCACCGATCCGGCGACTGCCTCCAAGGCTCGCCTCGACTATGTGCCGGTGCTCAATCCCGGCGAGAACTATCCCGGCCTCATCGACGATGCCGGCCGGCCGCTGATCGCGCCGATCGCCACCGGACAGAACCCGACCTATGCGTTCAATTATGCCGACAGCCGGGCCGAGGAGATCCGCGACATGATGTTCGTCAACCTGTTCCAGACGCTGGTGCAGAACCCGCAGATGACGGCGACCGAAGCCTTGATCCGGCAGGAGGAGAAGGGCGCGCTGCTCGGGCCGTCCGGTTCGATCATCCAGGCCGGCTTTGCCAGCAATCTCGACCGCGAGCTGGGTATTCTGGAAGACAAGGGACTTTACGAGGAAGACAGCCGCTTCCTGCCGCCGGCGAGCCTTGCCGGCAAGGCGCTGCGGCCGACCTTCACCGGCCCGCTCGACGTGCTGCGCCGTTCGGCCGAGGCGCGCGACACCATCCAGGTTGTCACCACCGCCATGCAGATGGCGCAGTTCGACCCCGGCGTGATGGACAATATCGACGGCGACGAGGCGCTGAAGATCGTGCAGGGCGCCGGCCGCAGCCCACAGCGCATTTTTCGCCGCCGGGACGAGGTGGCCGGCATCCGCGATGCCAGAGCCAAGGCTCAAGCTGAACAGGCCGGCATGGCGGCGATGGCTGCCGCCGGCAAGGTCGCCAGGGATGCCGTGCCGGCGGCAGTGCAGGCGCGCGACAGCGGCCTGCTCGACGGGCTCGGCGGACTGATGCCGCAGGCTGCGCAAGATGCTTCGGGCGGGCAGGGCGCATGAGCCAAAAACGCTTCGCCCATTCCAGCCAGGCCGGCGGCCCGGCCAAGGCGCGGGATGCGCTGGCCAACGCCTATCTCAGGGTGTTCTCGGGCCAGGACGGCGAAATCGTGCTGGCCGACCTGGCGGCCGCAACCGGCTATTACCGCCGCCCATCCTACAGCGAGTGGCTGGCCAAGACCAAAACGCCGAACGGCTTCGAGCTGCACAGCGCGCTGAGCAATGCGCGGGCCGAAGTGGTGCAGCATATTATGGGGTTTTTGACGCTGGACGAGGCGCAACTGGCGGCACTGGAGAAGGCGGCGAGGGCGGAGGAGTAGGGTGCGGGGAGCACTGACCTTGCGGAGGCCATGACCCACTTCGGCTGATCATTGTGCAAGTTTACGAACCCGGGTGTAATGCAACTCGTCCCTAGATCCCAACATGATGCTGGGACTATCTTCCAGAAGACGCTGCACCCGAATCGCCGAGGCGGATTTTCTTTGTGGGGAGAATAATCAAGTTATTGGATATCGTTGGACGGCTGTCAGATTTTGACAAAGAGGATACAATTTATGTGTCGGAGCCTTGGACCGAGTGTTCAGATGCAATGGTTGCGACCGAGCCGGAAGAGGGATTGGTGCCAGCGGAGGCAGCCAAAGCGGGCCTGACATACTTTATCGAGATATTCATTGCGATCGAATTTACCGAGGCCTGGGTTGCGTCGTTGAAGGAAAAGCCCAGCCTGTCGGCCATCTGTGAAAGGCTCATTTATTACGCCGAAAATGATGCGTAGGAAGTAAAAATGTCGACTGACCCACGTTATGATGGACAGCCGCTGCTTAGGCTACTGGAGCTTTATGTGCTCTGGGCCATCGGAGAACTTTCTCAGGAGTCGGAGGATGGCTTGAAAAAGATGGGCCCCAAACTGCAATCTATCTATGGCGGCGATGGACAATGGCATGACGCAATAGCCCAGTCTATGCACATGCCTGAGGGAATGCCGGCAGCAATCCGGGATATGTGGGCAAGGAACCTCAAAATCGCCCGCGACAATGATGTAACTCTCACACCGCAGAAATTTGCGGAGATGTTCGTGGACGAAAATTTCGTGGGTGGAACGTTCTTCTGATTGGAATTGCGAATTGAGGTGATGATGCCCCTAATTCTGCCCTGCCGTACACCCGGCTTGGCCTGACAAATCGTCCCTTAAAGGGCGTCGCGTATCGACGCGCCTTTAGGTCTTTGTTCATCCATGTCGTTGTCCCAGAACCGCTGCAAACTTTTGGGCGACATGCACTAGCCGCTGAAGCTGGCTCCACCGCGCCAACCGCATTCTACACTCAATAATCGCCGTTATAATACCGGTCGTCGCAGGGGGCGGTGTAGATGCGGCCGCTGGTGCGGTCCTGATAGCGGCAAAGCTGTTCGCTGCGCGGCTGCGGCGTGGTGGCGTTGCCGACGACGGCGCCCAGCAAGGCGCCGGCTCCGGCACCGATGACCGTGCTCTTGGTGTTGCCGCCGATCGCCTGGCCGGCAAGCGCGCCGGCGCCGGCGCCGAGCAGCGCACCCGTGCTTGTTCTCTGCTGTGCTTCGGTCTGCGCACAGCCTGCCAATGCGGCAGTCACCAGCATGGCGGCAATGGCTCTGGACATGGTCATCGTCTGGTACTCCCTTGAAACCTATGAGCTAATACACGGGGCGATTTTGCCAAGTGCGGTCGCATTTGCGGCGGAACATAGGCACCGTGCCTCACGAAATAAGACATGGTTGTTTTTGTCTGACGGCCTGATCCGCAAAGAAAGTAACCGAACAAGACCCAAAGAGCTTCATCTCCAGTCGACCTTCGAGAGCGCTACGCTGCCTCGATCTGCATTACCTTTTTCGCCGCAGCGGCCAGAAATCCGGATCGGCTGTAGCCGTGGCGCTCCGCATATCGGTCAATCTGATCGAGGACATCTTCCGGAATGGTGACATTGACACGCACGACCTTCGCAGCTTCAGCTTTCAAGGGAACCAGGATGGCGACACCGCTCAGATTGTCCTTGTCCGACATCACTTCCTCCAGGGACGACGGTTCGGGAATGGCCTCGCCATCCTCGACCAGCCCCTCGACATGAAAGGCCAGCGCTTCCCCGGCCATGGCACGGGCATCATCCAGGTTGACGCCGGCTGTCACCAGGCCCGGAAAATCGGGAAAGGAGACGCCGAAGTCGCTGTCCGCTTGCTTGTGGATCAATCCGATATAGTTCCGCATTTCTCTACCTCAGCTTCACGCCGGATTGTTTTTCAAAACTCTTGAGAGTGCCGATCGGGATGTCGCGCTTGGGATGCGGAACTGTCAGCCGGCCCGGCTTGGATTTGTGCTTGAACTGGGCGTGACTTCCTTTTCGAGCCACTTCGTACCAGCCATCCGCCAACAGCCTGTGAATGACATCGGCGCTCTCCATGTTGTGTATAGATACACATACCTGATCCAAATGTCCATGCGCTTTTGCCGCTGTTGCGTGCGGCGGCCCAGCCGACCCCGTTTTCAATCCCGCAAGAATGGAGAAATCAAATGACCCGAGGTCTTCCCCGGACGCTTTCGCGTGCCGCCGCCAGAGAAGCCGGCCTTGCCCCGCCCAGGGCGGGGCTTACCGCCAGGACGACCGGGCAGGGCGGCGCCTACCGCACCGTCTTCTCCTTCAATGCCATGCCGGTGCCGGTCACCGATGCGCAGGGCTTTGCCAGCCAGAAGCTCTTCGACTTTCTCGATGGCAAGGTGCGGATCAAGGGCGGCACGGCAAGATTGCAGTTCGCCGTGCTGACGCCACGCGCCTCGACCATCAACGACAATGTCGCGCTGACCTGGTCGCTCGGCTCGGCGGCAGCATCGAGCGCGGCGCTCGCCGGCACCATGGTCAATGTGCTGGGCGCGACCGGCCGTACGCTGGATGGCGCGGGTGCCGCGCCGTCGAGCGCATCGATTGCCGATGTTGCCGCAGCCTTGACGCTCGACGGCACCGTGACGCCGGTCGACCTCTATCTCAACCTGGCGTTTGCCACCGGCACCGATATCGACGCCGACGGCACGCTGGCGGTGTCGGGCACCATCACGCTGCTCTGGGAGAACTGGGGCGATAATGGGTAGGCGCTAATCTCCCCCCTTGAGGGGGAGATGTTGCCGAAGGCGACAGAGGGGGTCGGTTCGACCGGGCGCGACGCCCGGCGACAGATGAGGTCAGCGCTCCACGCGCGGCTACCCCCTCTGGCCTGCCGGCCATCTCCCCCTCGAGGGGGGAGATACCAAGCTTCGCCGCCAGTGCTCTCATCACCGGCCTTTAATTCTGTAACAAAAGGAATCTTCTCATGACAGATCTGGCAGACGCCGGGTCCGTGGTGGCGGCGCCACCGGCGGGCAACCTTGCACGGCCACCGGCCAACGGGGACAGCGGGTCCGCCCCGCCTGCGGCCACAAGCTGGTTTGACGGTCTCTCCGAAGGCAACCGCAAGCTTGCTGAAACCAAGGGCTGGACCAAGCCTGACAGCCTCGATCGGGTTTTCAACTCCTATGCGGAGCTGGAGCGGCAGCAGGGCGAGAGCCTGCGCGTTCCGGCAGCCGATGCAGCCGCGGAAGACTGGGACAGGTTCCACGCCCGGCTGCCCGAGGCGATGCGTCCGCTGACCTCGCCCGACAAGGTCGAGTACAGGCGCCCCGACGGGCTTCCCGAAAACTTCGCCTATTCGGACGAGCTCGCCAATGCGTCCAAGGCCTGGGCAGTCGAGGCAGGTGCTACCCCGAAGGTCGCACAGGCCTATCACGACCGCTTCGTCGGCTACATGGCCGAGCAGGCCAAGGCACAGCAAATCGCTGTTGCCCGCTCGGTCGAGACGACCCACGACGACCTCGTCAGGGATTGGGGACCGACCGGCAGCGATGGCTTTCGCCAGAAGCTCGAGGTCGCCAACCGGGCGATGAAAAAGCTCGGACTGGTCAATGCCTACAAGGCGAAGGGCATCCTTCTGCCGGACGGTGCCTTGACCGACCCGCAGATCGCCAAGGCGTTCCACGCCATCGGCGAGGCGATGTTCCGCGAAGACACGATCGACGGCAATGCTGCCTTGAGCGGAGGCAATCCCTTCAAGCGCAATGCCGCCGGCGAGCGCAACCTGACTGGCATCTCAGCCCTGGTCAAAAGCGACCCCGCCCGCGCCCGGCGGCTGGCACGCGAGGCCGGCGAAAATCCCGACCTGTGGATGCCCAACAATCCTCTTTAACCCAAACCTGAAGGAAGACAAAAATGGCAGACGCCTATACCCGTATCGCGGACGCGATCGTTCCGTCCGTCTATGCGCAATACTCGTTCGAGGAGCACGTCCAGTCGCTGGAGATTTACCAGGCCGGGATCCTGTTTTCCGACCCGTCGATCGCCTCGAAGCTCAGCCTGGGCGGACGTTCTGTCGACATGCCCGGCTGGAAGGACCTCGGCAACGATCCGTCCGAGCCGGTCAATGACGACCCGGCCGACTCGATCGAGATGAAGAAGATCGGCGCCCGCCGCGAAGTCGCGGCCCGCAATGTGCGTGCGCAGGCCTGGGGCATCCCGGATCTGACCTCGATCCTTGCCGGCGACGATCCGCAGAAGCTTATCGTGCGCCGCCAGACCGACTACTGGCAGCGCGCCAACAAGCTGACGCTGCTGGGCATACTGAAAGGCGTGCTGGCCGACAACATTGCCAATGACGCCGGCGACCTGGTGCGCATCACCGGTGCTTCCATCGTCGACACCGACATCATCGAGGCCGCCTATCTGATGGGCGACCGCGCCGACAAGTTCAAGACGATCTGGATGCATTCGAAGCAGATGAAGGCGCTGAAGCTCGCCGACCTCATCGACTATGTGCCGTCGTCCGAGCAGGGCGGGCCGCTGATCCCCTATTACATGGGGCTCAGGGCCGTCGTCGACGACGACATTCCGGTTGCCGGCGGCGTCTACACCGCCTTCATGTTCAAGGACAAGGCGATCCTGTGGAACGAGCTGCCGGTCAACACCGAAGGCGGGCCGCTCGAGTTCGACCGCAAGCCGCGGCAGGGCCATGGCGGTGGTGTCACCGAAATGGTCGGCCGCCGGCATTTCGTGCCGCATGTGCCGGGCACCCGCTTTCTCGACGCGTCCTCGGCCGGCGAATTCGCTACCGATGCCGAGCTGGCACTGGCGGCAAACTGGGACCGCACGGCGTCGAGCGTCAAGCACATGACGTTCATCGCACTGAAGACGACCGAGGCCTGATCGGGCGAAGGGGCGGGCATCAGACGTCCCGCCCCTTCTGGACGCCAGGTCGGCGAATCCCAAGTTCACCCGCTGCGCTGCGTCGGAGTGATGTGAATTTTGGCGTTCGCTACAACATTCATGTTGCCCTTTGGCCAATCGACGGCACCAAACAGTTACAAGAAAGGGCGATGCTGCCTTGTCTTGGTAAGGGAGGTCACCATGAACATGAAGTACAAAACAGTTCAGGAAGTGCTCCGAAAAGCGGGCATTGTCATGAGCAAGAAGGGGGAAGTTCATCGCATAAACTTCTTCAGCGGCCTGGAAGACACCGCCTACTATACGCCAAGTCTTCAGGACGCCCTGGACAGGGGCTTGGCTTTGGCGGGAGGTGCCGGAAGGGTGAAAGCAAGCGTCTTTGCCAAGTCAGCTGAAACAGGGATCTCGACCGGCGCACACGTCGGCTGACACAATTCAGGCAAGACATCGCCGCGTTGCGCGGCGGTGTCGTGAAACTGCAATAGCCGAAGCATTGCCGTCTTCCTTGCTCGAATGGGAAAAAAGACGGCTGACGCAGCGTCTGCCACGCCGTTTCATGACGGGCGGTTGGCGTCGTGACGGCCCCCGTGCACGAGACGTGCAACGTTCTGCCCAAGCCACAAATCACAAAAAATCCCCAGCCGCTTCGAAGCGGCTTTTTGCCGTGGAGGCACCATGCCCCGTTTTCTCCGACCGACCATACAGACAGAGGCCTGAGCCATGGCCATCACCCCGCTCGACATCGCCAACATGGCGCTCGCCGTGCTCGACGAGGCGCCGATCGAAAGCCTCGACCAGGACGCCAAAGCGGCACGCCTGCTCAATCTGCATTTTGACCTGACCCGCGAGGCCGAATTGACCAAGCATGCCTTTGTCTTCGCCATCCTGGCGGCCTCGGTCGCCGGCTTCGACACCGGCGGCGGTGCTGGCACGCTGAACTTCGCCTATGAACTTCCCGCCGATTGCCTGCGGCCCTTGCCGCTGACCCATAATGGCGAGCCGGATGGCGTGCCGCTCTCATGGCGGCAGGAGGCCGGGTTGGTCTATTCGGATCAGGCCGGACCGCGCGTCATCCGCTATGTCGCCAATCTGGCCGACCCCAACGACTGGGACGCGCTGTTCAGCGAAGTGCTGGTGGCGGCGCTCGCCATCAAGATCGCCCATCCCTTGACCCACAAGGCCAGCATGATCGACGTCGCCCGTAGCGCCTATGACAGGGCGCTGGACGCCGCCTATTCAGCCAATGCCATCCAGCGCGGCGGCAGATTTTCCACGACGTCCTGGGCTTTCCAGCGCGGCGACAGCCGGGGCGTCGGCCGATGACCACGCTCTATCCGGTCCAGGACGCTTTCATCCGCGGCGAGATTTCTCCCCGCTTGCATGCTCGCGCCTCGCTCGACCTTTACCGGGCGGCGCTGTCGAAATGCACGAACTTCGTCACGCTGCCGCATGGCGGCATCAGGAAACGCGGCGGCACGTATTTTTGCGCGCAGGTGAAGGCTCCGTCGAAGGCGACACGGCTGATCCCGTTCATCTTCTCGGCCGATCAGGCCTATGCGCTCGAATTCGGCGATCTCTACATCCGCGTCTATGCCTATGGCGCGCGTGTCGGCACGGTCGAAGTCGTTTCGCCTTATCTCGAGGCCGATCTGTTCGACCTGCAATTCGTCCAGTCGGCAGACCAGATGTGGATCACCCACAAGGATCATCCGGTCAAAGTGCTGACGCGCACCGCGCACACGACCTGGACGCTGGCCGATTTCGTCTTTCTCGACGGCCCTTACGACAAGATCAACACCACGGCCACGACGCTAACGCCGGCCGCAACCGGCAACGCCATGCCGGTCATGGTCGCGAATACGCTGCCAAGCGGCACGGTCAGCAACAGCAACGGCTCATCCGACGTGTGGCAGGTGTTCGATGGCGACAAGCAGAAGGGGGAGAACATAGCGGGCTTTCCGAGCGGGTATCTGCGCTACCAGTTCGGCGGCGGCGGGGCCAAGACAGTCGACGCCTACTGGATTACCGCGACGAATGATCACTCTGACACTGCATCGCCGACCCAGTGGCAATTCCAGGCCTCGCACAACGGCACCGACTGGACGACGCTCGACAGCCGGGACGGAGAGACCGGCTGGTCCAAGTCGGAAACCCGCTTCTTCGACGGCTTCAACAACACGGTTGCCTACGAATATTATCAGCTGCTGTTTTCAGGTGGCGGCAGCGACGGAACCGCTATCGCCGAACTGGCCCTGCACGAATACGCGCCGTCGCAAACGCCGTTTGATCTCTCGGCCTCCTCGATCGTCGGCATCAACGACGGCATCGGCTTCCAGACCAGCGATGTCGGCCGTGCCATTCGTCTGCTTGGCGCGGATGGCTTCTGGCGCTGGGCCAAGGTCGTTGCCCGGACCAGCACGACGGTAGTCACGGTCCAGTTGTACGGGCACGCTCTGCCCGATCTCAGCCCGATCATCCGCTGGCGTCTCGGCACGTTCGTGCCCGGCAAGTACGTCCAGAGCGGTTCGCTTTACGAGGAGCGTCTGGCGTTCAGCCGAAAATTCTCGGTCTATGCCTCGCAAACCGGCGATTTCGATAACTTCGCCACCGGTGAGAAAGACACCGACGCGCTGGAATTCGTGCAGGCAGGTGGCGGCCAGGCCAATGACATTACGTGGGTGGCGGAATCGGACGGTGCGCTGATCATCGGAACGCTTGGCGGGGTGAGAGCGCTGTCGGGCTCCGGCATCGACGAGGCGCTGACGCCGTCCTCGTTCAAGAACCGCCGGTCCCGGACTTTCGGTTGCGCCCCGCTGCGTCCCGTCGATGCGGGGCAGTCGTTCCTCTATGTCACCCGCTCCCGCAAATCGATCGCCGAGCTGACGCAAAACGCCACCGGCCGCTTCACCTCCGACGATGTCGGTCAGATATCGGAGCACATTCCCAAGAAAGGCGTCGTCGAACTCGCCTTCCAGACCGACCCCGATCCGCTGCTCTGGTTCCCGCTCGGGGATGGCGAGCTCGGTGGCTACACGCACCAGCCGTCGCAGGACGTTCGCGGCATGCATATCCACCAGATCGCCGGAAGCTTCGCAGGATCGAACTGGGCCGTTGTCGAAAGCGCCATGGTGACGCCCGGCCAGGACGGCAACGACGATCTCTGGCTGATCGTCAAGCGCACGATCGGCGGCGTGACCAGGCGCTATATCGAAATAAAGACCGCGCCGTTCGAGTATGGCGGGATCGGCGATGCATTCGAAGTCGACTGCGGCCTGACCTATTCGGGCGCCGCTGTGGGCACGGTCTCAGGGCTTGATCATCTCAACGGCGAAACACTCGACGTCTTGGCCGATGGCAAGGTCTACAAGGGCCTTGCTGTGGCTGCTGGCGCGGTTTCGCTGCCCGGTGGGGCTACGGCAGCCAAATGGCAGGTCGGGCTCGGCTACCAGTCCGAAGCCAACACGCTGGAGCTCGACGTCGGCGGTCGCGACGGATCGATCGTCGGGCGGCGCAAGAAGGTGGCCAAGCTCATTCTTTCGCTGCTGGAAACCGACACAACCGGGCTTCAGGTCCAGTCGTTCATCCGCGGCCGCTGGGAGCAGGTTCGCATCCCGTCCGTGGTTGCACCCGACGGCATGGCGAAATTGTTCACCGGCAATGTCGAGGTGCCGATCGACGATAGCTGGGAAGGGCAGGGGCGGGTGAAGATCCGCCACGTCAATCCAACGCCCTGCACGATCAGGGTGATGACACCGGTGTTCGACGCCGAGCCTTAGGAACATCCCGTTGCAGGTTGGCGAAGCCCTTGGTGACGGCCGATCTCCCCCCTCGTGGGGGAGATGCCAAGTGGTGGCAAGGAGGGCAGGACAGAGAGGGGCGCTGTCCCGCCGGCCAATCGTAATTACGTCCTTACGCCAATCCTGGCCCGACCGCGGTTAGCTAGGCCGCGATCCTTCGCGCCCCCCTCTGCCCTGCCGGGCATCTCCCCCACGAGGGGGGAGATCGGCAGCTGCGATGCCCTCCCTCCAGAAGGAACCCACCCGTGACCCAAATCCCCCATGCCGAGCAACTCGGCAGGGCGCGGACGGCTGCCGATTTCGCTGCCATCCGCGCCTTGCTCGACACCGACCTCAACGATGCGATCGCCCGCAAGGGCGAGCTGGAAACGGAAAAGTTTCACGCGATCTTCGGCGCCGGCAATTTGACGGCGGCGCGTGCCGCATTGGACGACTGCAACGCTGAAATCGCGCTGATCGAGAAAACCATCGAGAACGCGGACGAGCGCCGCGTTGGCGCCCCCCTGGACGAACCCCCCGCCGAAGCCGTCGCCGCCACGCCGGCGCCCGGCGACGAGGTCAGGACAAAGGCCGAGGCTCTCGGCGAGCGCTGGCGCACGGTCCACTGGCTGATCGAACAGCTGCGCCAGGAGCTGTTCGCGGCCGATGCCTTGAGCCGCGCCGTCACCGCCGCCAACGGCCTTTTCGATGCCGACGGCGCCGTCGGCCTGAAGGTCAACCTGACCACCATCCGGCGCACCGCCATGGCCGGCCCGCGGGCCGCCGCGCCGTCGCGTCTCAGCCGCCCGGCGATCCAGGCCGACCGGCTGCTTTTGTCCTTCCTCAGCCCGGGCGGCGTGCTCGACCGGCGCCCTGCGATCGGCGCGCCGGTCGACGGCATCAAAAGCAAATTCATTCCCGCCGGCGAACGAGGCTGACCATGTGCACACTAGCTCTTATCGGTACGGCGCTTTCGGTCGGCGGCGCGCTGGCGGAAGGCCAGCAATCGAAGCAAATGGCCGAGTACCAGGCCAAGGCCTATGAACAGCAGGCGCGGGCCGACGCCCAAAGCTCGGCCTTCGAGCAGGGCCAGGAGCGCCACAAGCAGGATCTGCTGCAGGCGCAGGCGCGTGTCCAGGCCGGCGCTTCGGGCGTCGCCATTTCTGGTTCGCCGACCGAGGTGCTGGCGGCCAATGCCAGGCAGGGCCAGCTCGACCTCAAGGCGATCCAGTACGGCTCGCAGCTGCGCCAGAACGGTCTCGCAACGCAGGCGGCGATCGCGCGCTTTTCCGGCAGGCAGGCGGTGGGCGCCTCGATCTTCAAGGCCGGCGGCAATCTCGTGTCCGGCATCTCCAGCCTCTACGACCCGGCCAAGGCGGTGACGTTCGGCAGAAGCGCCTTCCCGCCGGCGCCGGGTGGAGGCCTCTACTGATGGCCACCATCCCGCTCCAGCTTGCCCAGCGCCGCCTCGATACCGGCACTGTGGTCTCATATCCCAACGGCTCGCCGGTGGGCGCTGCCATGCAAGGCTTTGGCGACGAGCTGTCGGCGATAGCCGAACGCTTCCGGCAGCAGAAGCAGCAGCAGGATGCGTTCGACGCCGACATTATCGGCCGCGAGCTGAACGCACGCATCGCCCACGCCGAGGCCGTGGCGGTGCAGACCGCGCCGGCCGACGGCAGCGGCCTGCACGACTTCATGTATGGCCAGCTCGATCCGCGCAGCGACGGCGTCGTCAGGCCCGGCCTGTTCGACCAGATCTTCGACGACACCGCGGCGAAAGTGCCGGAGGGCGAACGCGCCAATTTCCTCGCGCAAAAGCAGGCTCTGCGGCTCGCCGGCTCGGCGCGCATGGCCGCGCAGCAGCACGCGCGGCGCCAGAACTATGAGCAGGCCGAGTGGAGCAAGGTCGAGGACGGTTACACAAGCGCCATCGCGCAGGGCGACCCGGACGACAGCGGCACGTTCGAGGCGATCCGGCAGAGCGGGCTCGAGCTGATCGGCAAGATGGGCAACCCGCTTGCCCGGCAAGCCGCCGAGGCCGCCTGGCGCAGCAACACGGCAAAGGCGCTCGCCCAGGCGATGATCGCCAAGGACCCGAAGGGTGCAGCGGAGGTGCTGGGAGGTGGGTCGGCTGACGCCCGCCTCGCTGATCTCACGCCTGCCGAAAGGCAGGAGTTCTTCCAAAAGGCCCGCGCACAAGTCTAGCTGTCGAACGCCTTCCTTCGAACAGTAATATTAGCACGGTAGAGATATGTGCTAGGTGTGCCGGCGCGAACACCGCACCAATCCCCGTCGGCCACGTTGTAGTCGATGTTTCCGCCATTATCGGGCCGGTGGTGAGTGCTGCATTGAACCTGGAGGTCATAAAAATCCTTCATGAATCCCCGCATTCGTACGGAAAACCCTTGAATGGGTGCACGTCGCGCGGCGCAGGGTTGATCTCCTCCAAACCACTCGGTCAATCCTACTCCGGCTGCATCGCACTGATATTGAAGTTCAAATTTGCTGGTGTCGGTTGGCGCCGCCTTTAGCCTCATCCATTCGACGGGTCGACCATCATTGGTAAGCCATTCACCTTCCTTAGATGAGCGCCAGCCATCCTCCGCGGTGAATGTAAACGACAACTGCAGCGGAACTAGAAGATCAACGAGAGACTTTATCTTGAAATTGGCCAACGTACGAAAGCAGCCCTTTGGAAATTCCTTGAGATACGATAAGAATTCCCTCGGCTCACTTGATTGTTTGATGCCATCCCAAATTACCTGTTCCTCTGGTGTCGGAACACACGCGTTGGCAGTTGCCGTCAGTGACAGCAGTGCTGCAAATATAACGCCGATATATATAATCTTTCTCATAGTCATTACTCCCCCCGACAAACGATCATAAAGAAAGCACGATCGGATGTTTAGCGCAAGCTTAATTGTAACGGAGCCGGTGTACTTTGTGAAACCAGTGCTGAAGCAACTAACAAGGTCACCTTGGCAGGCAGTGGATCTCCAGCCTGACCGGTCCGCCTCGATCGCAACTCGTGCAGAAGAGCGCCCTTTCCACGGTGCTGAACAGCGTGTCTTTTCCATATCGCCGGATGAGGCTCGCCGGCTTTACCTCGGCATGGTGCGAACAGTTTTTGCACCATGCCCGCAGCGAATGCCATTCGCGTAGATCGCCAAGGGAGGCATCGAGGCTGGCGTGGACGCTGCCGTCGACTATGGTCTCGGGCTCAACCTTCGTTTCGCCGGGCGTTATGATTTTCTCCATTACATGTCGGCCGTTGTAATGAATGAGCAGCATTCCCGGCCGCCGGCGTATGGCTGCCTGCCAGGCAGCTTGGCTCACCACCGAATCTGGCGACCGCCCGATGGTCTCGACCAGTCGTTTTTCATCGCGGTCCCAAACCTCGATCCGAAAATTGTCCTCCGCTGTTTTAGCCATAGCTTCGCCGGCCAGCGCTTCTGGCGCCTCGCCCTTGTCCTTTCCTGCTTAGATCCATCAGAAATAAGGAACTTATTCCTCGCGGGTCAAGACATCAGTTCTTATTTTGTTCGCCCTACGATATTTGCGGATATGGCTGGCCTAGCTGCCTGTCAGAGCGATAATCAGACTCCACATTTCGCCCCCTCTCTGATCCAATGGGGTAGGGCCAATGGGGGACTATTATCGTGGAAAAGACTTTCACGTTCCGCTTCTACAACGTCACTCGCAATAACAATAACACTCCAGCGATGGTTGGCATTCTTCGAATGGTTGCCAGCATTCAAGACAGGACCCAGCGTGAAAAACAGTTATCTCAGGACTACGTTGTTCGTCTCGAGAATCTTGAAGACGATGGGCCAAACGCAGTAGTGGGGGAGTTCACTCGCTGCCAGAACACGAATCTTCCCTCAGAAATAGATGCTGGAGACAGGAAGCCGCTGGAGGCGGAAAGGCTGGGCCACAGCGTCGTCTTTCGGTTCAACCATCAAATGGGCATATTGGGCGTTCAATATGATCCGAGAATTATCTCTCCGGGTCGCATTCTTGAATATCTGTCGGCTTTTAATGCCGCTGCGATCTACGCCATGCAGCCTAGAATCAACCAAGAAGCTTGGGACAGGTTCAATGCAGGTGAAACGAGAAAACTCTCGATTAGGATAGCCAATCCTGACGATATGGGCGTATTCGCAGGGGGCGGTCAGGCGGCCAGCGATAGCTTTAGAGCAATGGGGGAGGCGTACGGCGCGCCGCTTGTTACCGTGGAAATTTCGATGGGGCACCATAGTGGATTCCTGTCCAATGCAGTGCGAGGGCTAGCCTCTCAGCTGGCAGCAATGAATTTCCCAGGTGTGCGCTTGGATCGCTTAACGGCGAAAACCGTTGTTAATGACGCCTCTGAGGAAATCGACCTCATCGAAGATCGCGTGGTGTCAAGGGAAACTTTGGAAATTCACGATCGCGACCCAGAGGTAAATTGGAACGTAAAGAAAAACTATATAAATGCAACTATGCAGCAGCTATTCGGATGAAGAAAATTAGGTATCTTCTTGAGAGATTCGGTCCATCCACGCTGGCCCTTGTCTCAGCTGTGCTAATTTACTACTATAGAGCACCGCTAAGCAATGGTGCATACCAAGAACATATAAGCTTTTCAGGCCTATACTCGTCAGTGTTCGATTGGGCATCTATTCAGACAGGGTTCTTATTTGGCATATATGGCTATGTTGCTGGCAAATCTGATGGGTTCATTGGAGCAGTCAAAAACACTCCCGCTATGACGCTATTTATAGGTTACACCAAAGTCGCAACGTACCTTGGCTTTCTGGTGACGTTCTTTTCTATACCTTTGATTGTCGTTGATTTTTCGATCACCCCAGCTGCTTGGTGGCGCTATGCAATCTTCATCGGATGGTCATTTTTCTCGATTTGGGCCTTTTTCGCGTTTTTGAGAGTGGCATATGTCTTTGGCCACTTGATCCGCCCCGCAGATCAGAACAGAGTTGTGGGATAATGACCGACCAAGAGACCGAGAGACGGCGGTCCGAGATGCGGCGGATTAGAACCAACAACATCGCGACCGGGTACAAGGGGAAGCCCCACGACGGGCCTGTCGACGACGAGTCAAAACACTTCATCTACTGTCCGGTTTGCGGGCAGACATTTGACGCGCGCGACCTGGGACAGGTGTTCCATCTGCCGAGCCGGAACACCAACCGCTTCCGGCGGAGCAGTAGAAAGCTGACTACTCGTCCCAGAAATCCTGCAGCGACGCGTGGCGAAGGTCTTCCTCGCCCCTGAGATGTTTGACGCGAGCTTTGATCCCCGGCTTCACCCATTGCGTTGCCGGCCGCTTTGGCATGTTCTTTGGCGGTGGGCCGGTATGTTCCTGGACCCGCTTCCACAGCCGCTCGCGCATTTCGCGATTGACGCTTACGAAAGCGCTGCCGACATATTTGCGCGTGCCGGGCTCGGCCATCAGGGCAAAGGCCGGTTTCCCGCGCTCGCGTTCTACGCCGAGCAATTCGTATTCGCCAATTGTATAGCACTTGGTTTTCAGCCAGCTGGTGGTCGGGCCGCTGACATACTTGCTGTTTATTCGCTTCGATACCATGCCCTCTAGGCCAGCCTTGTCGACCAAATGATAGATCGCGGTTGCCTCGCCTGGCAGCGCCTCGCTGAATTGGATACGGCCACCGGGCTCTATCACGCCGGCGAGGATTTCGCGTCGCTCCTCTAAGGCCATCGTTCGAAGATCATGACCGTTGAGGTGCAGGAGATCGAAGGCGACGAAGTAGAGATCATGCTGGCGCCGCGTGATTGCTTTCCGCAGTTCGGCAAAATCGGAGAGGCCATTTTCATTAAGGACGATGATCTCGCCGTCGATGATCGCGTTCTGGACGTCCATCTCTTTGGCTGCCGCAGCCAGGTCGCGGTATTTCGATGTCCAGTCTAGGCCACGCCGGGTGAAGATTCGCGCGCGGCCGGCGTCGATGATGATCTGGGAGCGGTAGCCGTCGAACTTGACCTCGTGACTCCATCCGTCGCCCTGGGGCGGATTCGCTACCAGAGTGGGCATCATCGGAGGGATGAACTCTAGACCTCCGGCAGTCGATCCCTTAGTCACGACTAGGGTCTAGGTCTTGGTATGTCGGAACGCATCCCTCGAACGGGGGATGATCGTCAAAGGTCGTTACCCATCGTCGACAGCGACAAGCCGGTAGCGGAAGTGATTGCGAATGTGATCGTTAAAATAGCGGCCCTTGGCGAAGGCCGCTTTGAACGCAGCATACGTCTCGGGTGGTACGTCCTCAAACTTGTACTGTTTGCCGCTGGCCACGAACCACACCGAAAGGGTTCTGTTCTCCGGATCGTATTCCGTCTTGCGTATCGACGTCGATGGCATCAAGGCGGCCCGACTAAAAAGCTATCAATGATCAAGGAGACGGTCGCGTTCCCTAAAAGCTGCTTTCTAAGTCTTCGGCGCGCCACAGCGACCTTTGGCCCGGCAGCCGGCTCGACCGGATCAGCGCTGGCGCTATCACCGGTGAGTACGCCACTCCGCGGGTTGGTGCCGCCATCGGGACAGCGGTCTGATTGTGGTCACGATCCTGGCTTATGGCCTGCTAACCGCCGAGCGGTCAGTTTGGCGATGCCTTCTGGATCGCCTCCTGTTTCAGATGAAGGATTGACCTGTTGCGCACAGACACTTTTCCGACCATGGCAAGGATCGTTTTTCTGCTCACCTTGGTCGTTGTTCTCCTGCTCGCGCTTTCGCCGGTGCGCTTCCTGCAGGAGTTGGACATGGGCTTCACCTTCCAGCATGACAAGCTCAACCACGCCGCGGCGTTCGCGGTGCTGGCGGCGCTCGGAAGCCTCGGCTGGCCGGAACACAAGACGAGGCTGGTCGTGCTCCTCGCTCTTACCGGCGCGGCGATCGAGCTGCTTCAGGGCGCGCAGCTGATCGCGCGCGATATGGATATCCTCGACTGGGTCGCCGACTGCGCCGGCATGGCCTGCGGGCTGGCGGCCATGGGCGGGACAAGAAGGCTCATCGGCGGATTGCTGTAGTCTCGACCGCGCTGCTCACTATCCGCAAAATCGTCCGTGAATATACCGGCTGCGCCGAATAGCGCGGTGTCCGGCCGCGTAGCTTAAGTCTCCCACCGACAGCACCGAACCCCTTCCAGCCTCGCTTATGCGGGGCTTTTTTTATGGAGCAAGCCCTCATGTCCCGACCTGCAACTGCCGCCGTTCGCCTCCTGACCGGCGAACGCGAACCCGTGCGCCTCGCAACCACGGCCGACATCCTCCTGCACGGCCTGCAGGCCATCGATGGCGTGCCGGCCGAAATCGGCGACCGCGTGCTGGTCAAGGACCAGGCCGACCCGACGCAGAACGGCATCTACACCGCGAGCGCAGGCGAATGGTTCCGCGCCGCCGATGCCCGCACTACCCGCACCCTGCAGAAGGGCACGACCGTTCACACCCAGATCGGGTCGGACAATGCGGACCGCGTGTTCGAGTTCACGGCCGACGAGCCGGCCGTCGGCGCCGATGCCATCACCATCGCCGCATCCGTTCCGCCCGACATCGCGGACGTGGTCGAAGAGGTCGAAGCGCTGCGCGATGAAACCCAGGCGCTGAAGGATGCTGCCGCCGCCAGCGCCGGCCAGGCATCCGCGAGCGCTGCCGCTTCCGCCGCGAATGCCGGCCAAACCACTGCCGACCGGGCTGCCACCAATTTCGATGCTGTCGCGGCCGCGGCGGCCGTCATCAGCGCTCAGGCCGCACGCGACGCTTCGCTCTACGGCAAGGGCATTTTCCCGACGACTGCGGCGGCAATCGGCTTCGGCGTCGTCGGCAACGGTGCGATCACGGCGGGCTCGGGCGGCGCCAATGGCACGTTCGACCTGGCGTTTACTGGCGGGACCGGTTCGGGCGCCGCCGGCCGCTTCATAGTGGCGGGCGGGGCGCTGACGCAGATACTGATCACGGCGCCGGGCTCCTACACGGTGGCGCCGACGTTCAGTTTTGCAGCCTCGGCAGGGCTCGCCGGCGCCGCCGCCGCGGCGGTGCTGGGCAGGAATGTCGATGTCGGCGAGTATTTCTGGACCGAAGTTTCGACTGGTGTGCTTGGGCTGTACAATGTCACGGCCGGGCCTGTGGCGGCCGATACGGGCGTTCGCGCGGCAACGGCGGAAATTGCCCTGATCAGCTCAAGGATCGTCGGACCCGTTCCGATCACGGGTTCCGTCGGCGGCACGGTGATTACGAACGACAGCGTCTATTTTTGGCCTGGATCGCTGTCGACGGTCGATGAATATCTGTCGACCTTGGAGCTTGGATTTGGCATCGTGCCGGGGATAGCCCACATCGTTATTGCCCACGTCGAGGGCGACGGGACGCTTAGCCTGGTTTCCGACCAGACAATGTCCGTTCCAGCCGGCCCGTCGTCTGTTGTTTCAGGGCTTTCGATCCTGAAGCCTGCCGGCAGCGTCATGGGCCTCCAGCGCACTGGCGCTGGTAGCTGGTACTACACTGCCGGGGCAATTCCGAACGGCGAAGTCGAGTGGTTCACGGCGGCGGTTCCGGCCTCGCACACTGCCAAGACTATAGGCGCTGTAAATGGTCCGCAGTGGAAGGCGACCTTCACCGGCGAAGTCGCCGTCAAGGCGCGTGCTGCCTATACCACAGCAAACGGTCTCGTTTCCGCTGTCGGCGTTAGCCAGGAAATCGGCTGGCCGACGCTGGTCAACACGGGGTCGGACGTTCCGGGCAGCTACAGCGTCATCATGCAGACGCCAGCGCCGGCCGACGGCCATATTACAGCGGTCGACGTTGGCGCTGGCGCTGGCGCTGGCGCCGGCGCTGCGCTCATTCATGTAGTGGACTATCTCGGCGGGTTGGTGGTCAATGTCCTAAGCACATATGCGGTGACGCTGGTCAACGGGGTCGCTCATATCCCGCTGGGTATCCCAATCCCAGCCGGCAAATATCCGGCGATCAGCGGTGGCGCCTACAAATTTCAAAACAACGTCAACCCGCAAGGCATCCCGGCATGGATCAAATCAGGCGCGCTGTCGAATGGCGCGACCGTAGCATCGTCCGCCCAGCATCGGTACGAGGTCCGCTTTACGATCAAGACCGGTCTGCTCGCCGATGCCGACCGGGCCTTGACCGGCGGCGCCAGCAATACCGGCATGAACCTGCTGGCTGACGCCGATCCGAACGGCGTCGTCGATGCGACCGCGCTGTTTGCGTCCGCGGCGAGCGCTCATCCCAACCCCTATGTGCCGCCTGGAAATTTCGCCTTGACGGCCATTCCCGCATCTGGCGACGGTTTTTGGGGACCTGGCGAGCCGGCCGTCAACAGTAAGCGCTTCTTCATTCCGCGCCGGCCGTCGCTGCAAAATCTCTATGACGGCTTTCGCGCGACGATGGCCGAACACATCGCCAACAACGATGTGCTCTGCCTGATCGCCGATAGCATCGGCCATTGGGCGCTTGCCAGCGACGGGCCGAAACACTGGTTCAACCTGGTTACGCGTTTTGCCAATATCGGCATTGCCGACGATGAACCGGGCATGACTGCTTTGCGGCCAAGCTCTACCTATCTTCCGACTTTCTATGGCGTCACCGTCGCCGGGAGCGTGTTGACAGGGTCGCGCGGGCCGATCGGCGAGAGCATCATCCTCGCCGCCGGCGCGTCCTTGGCGTTTACCGGCACCTATGAACAGGTCGACGTCCACTACACTCAGGACGCCGCTCAGGGATCGCTTGCCTTTGTCTTCAACGGCGGCGCGGCGTACAAAACCGTCAACTGCGCCGGCGCCCTGGCGCTTGATCAGTATTCGGGGCCTTCGCTCACCGGGCAGGCGGCAAGCGGCAATTACACTCTTACGGCTGTCGGCGGTCCTATCGAGATTACCGGGCTCATCAGGCTTGGCGTCAAGGCGGCCGGCTCGCGTCCGCGCCTGCGCACCTTGCGCGCGGCACACGGCAGCTATGCCTTCTCGTCATTCAACACCGCGCGTCTTACATCGGCCGCCGCTCAATGCGGCTACGCCGGCGGCAAGATCGTGCCCATCCTAGCGCTCGGCATCAATGACAGCTTTGGCACGCCGCCGGCCACGATATCGGCAAACATCGCAACAATCATCAACACGTTGGAAGCGGCCGCTGCACCGCGTATCCTTGTGATGCCGCCGACGCGGCCGTCAGCCGCATGGGATGCAAGCTACACGGGCGGTCGGACCTATGATGCCGCCCTTGGCGCAATCCGTCAGACCTATCGATCGCGCAATGTGCTGACCATCCCGATCGACGGCTTCGACTACATCAATTCGGGAAACTATCAAGAGGGCTTGCATTTCAACGATGCCGGCCATGACGGCAATGCGCTGCGCTTCATCGAACAAGTCGCGGAAAGGGGATAAGCAATGGCATTCGCTATTCAGCATAAGGGCGAAATCATCACCGAGCTCGAGGAGGGCGAGGAATGGCTGGTGGTGGGCGCAATGATCATGGTCGCAAAGCCGAAGGATCCGGCACACAGCCGCGAAATCCCGGTTCCTGACGGCGACATTGAGGGTCTCGTTGAGGTCTGGGTAGGCGGCGCCGTAGTCGACGCTGGACGCCATTCGCAGGCAATGGCAGGATGAGGGCGGCGGGGGCTATCCTTGGAGGATTGTCCCATGGCGCATGCCGGCAGCATCATCGACATCTATGACGACTATTACGCCGATGGAAAAGTAGCCGCAAAACGGGACATAGCTTCAAACCAGTCGGTCGGGCACATCGAAGCGGTCATTCAAGGCCAATTCTTCGACAGGATTCTTGACATCGGGGCGGGCGAAGGTGCGGTGCTGGATAAGCTGAACAGGAAGGGGCTCGGTAAGAAGCTTGGCGCCGTCGAGATTTCGAAGAGCGGCGTCGAGGCCATCAAGGCAAGAAAAATCGCCAAACTGGACCGCATCGACGTATTCGACGGCTATCACATCCCTCATCCCGACAAGTCGTTCGATCTTGGGCTTGCCATTCACGTCGTCGAACACGTCGAGCACGAACGGATGTTTCTGAGGGAGGCGGCTCGGGTCTGCGAGAAGCTCTATATTGAAGTGCCTTTGGAGCATACGCGAGATCTCAGCAAGGCCATTCGGATGTCAGGGCCGTATGGGCATATCAACTTCTACACGACCCAAACGTTTGAAAACCTTCTCAAAACGTCTGGGCTAAAGGTCGAACGGCTAAAGGTTTTTGCGCACGACCTCGCTTATGAACAGCACCTGGCTGGCGAAAAAAAAGGATGGGTAAAACACAGACTGCGGACCGAATTTCTAAGGTTTGCACCCAAGACGGCGATGCGCAGCATGGCCTACATGGCCGGAGCTCTGTGCTCAAGTCGCTGATCTAGCAGCAGCGCCGCCGATTTGCTTTGCAGGATTACCGCCGACCATACTAAAGGGCGGCACGTCTTTCGTGACGACAGAGCCCGCACCAACGACCGATCCCTTGCCGATCGTTACGCCCTTGAGAATAATGACGTTGAAGCCGATAAAAACACTGTCTTCAATCTTCACTGGCGCAATGGTGATCTTTGACCAGTCCTTTTTTCCCTGATGCCAGTCGGCGACATCTTCCTTGCGGTCTTGCCAACCCGTCGCGTGTGAGTTGTGATCGACGACTGTGGTACCCCAACTAATGATCACGTCATCCCCGATTTCGATCTTCTCAGCCGCCACGAGGTGGCTCTTGCCGATATAGGATCTTTTTCCAACGGTGATCTTTGCATCGGCGCGATCGAAGGAAAAGACGCTGTTGATGATGCATTCTTCGCCGATCGCATGCTTGCCTCGCCGCAAACTGCGGACGCTCCGCAAACTTAGCTTCGTTGCGGGGCCGGAGTTGATGCCGGCTAGGCGGTAGAGGAATGGTGGAACGAATGGCATATCAGTTGCGGCCGAAGCGCGACTTTCGCACCCTCTCAGCGAAAAGCTGCGATCGCTCGAAGAAATGCTTCCAATGTTGGTGTTCAGATACCCCTTCGAAGAATGCCCGCGCCGCGTCTTCGAGGTCCGAATCAATAATTGCACGTGGGATCGGTGGCTCGTCGGCTAACTGAGCCGACAACCGAAATCGGCTGTTCGCAATAGACAGGTCAGCCTCCATCATCCATGCGTCTCTTTACGGCCTAGCTATTGCGACAAGCGGCGGCGGTTTGCAAGCTTGCGAGACGACCGCGTCCGCCAATATAGACGCCGTGAAAATCGCCGAAAGACGTCAGAAGAATCGGGAGCCGCGAGGGCACACCAACATGGCACTGCAACTCGACCAGAAATCCTGGGGGGAGAGGTTTCGGCTAGGGTTTATCGCTGACGCGGACCCAGACCCACCGCGGCAGAGCCGCTACCGTCTGCTGTCCTGCGGCTTCTGATGAGGTTCCTGGCTTTTCGACCACCAGACAAAATACAGCGAGCCCATCTTCATCACAGGCACGCGGCGGTCGCGTTCCCTGGCCCGCAACTCACGATAGGTCTTCAGCTTCAGAGTGCCGCCCGGCAACCTGATACGCACTGCCATCGGTCCAACTCCCGTTGTGCAACGCAGCAATTTTCGTGCAATGCGGTAAGTAGAGACCTTCCGTTACGGAAGAGTCAACAGCAGGATCATCAACTTATTTTGCGAGCTGGCCGGCGGAGGCTTCGCGGCGGGCAGGGCCGGCCGAAGGAGCTTCATCCTGGCGACTGATCATCAATCAGGCGCTGGCGGTTCGACCACCAGGTGAAATAGATCCGGCCGATCTTGACGACGGGTATGCGGCGGGCGCGTTCGCGGTCGCGCAATTCGCGGTACACCTTCACCTTCAGTGTGCCGCCAGGCATCCTGATACGCACCGCCATCGATTCCGCCACCCCATTGTGCAATGCAGCATCAGAGACCTTCCGCTGCGGAAGAGTCAATGCCTGCCCGCTGACTATTTCTGGGACTAGTCGAGCGGTCTTGAGGTTTGGGCGCGCGCGGCCGTTCCCGATCCCGCACGGAGGCGTCATTGCTCAGTCGGCATCGTCTGGTGCGCGGGCTATTTCCTGGGCGAGGATTTTCGGGGCGAGGATGGGCGATCGGACACGCCGCTCGGCCACCAGATGACGAAGTAATTGCCGACCTGCCAAACCGGCACCTCGCGATTCTGCTCGCGGCGCCGCAGCTCGTCCCTTTTCTTGATCTTCAAAGTCCCGCCTGGAAGCCTGATTCTTATCGTCACGTGTCCTCCCGTACCCGCTACAGGTACGAACGATAGACGGGAACAGTTTCATCCCGGCTAAGCAATTTCATCCAGGTCGAGCAATTTCGGGCGCGGTAGACGCAGGAACCGGGACCGGAGCGAGATCGCCGGAACCGGCTTCATTTGAAGAAATCCGCAATGCCGTTGATGGCCAGCACCGCATAGACGATCGGTCCGGCGATAAACGCACAATAGAGACAGAGGATCGCCGCCAGCACCAGCAGCAACGGCTTGTCGCGAGCGACGGCGCGGAGCTCGGACTTCACCGTCCAGCGCGCCGCAGCGGTTTGTTCATCATCAGACATGTGCACCATCCCGCGCCCATTTCACACGGCAGGTCGAAAACATCAACCTTCCTTGCCACGGCAACATCGGCACGGGCTGCCGCGCAATTCTGCTTTGCCGCCACGCATCTGCTTTTTCAACCTCAAAACCTTGCCCGCGAGGGCGGAAAGGACTGCCCATGGACATGACGTTCAGGGGCGCCGCCAGGCGCCTCGATGATATAGACTTGCCGAAACTCGGTGCCCGGATCGGCGTCGGCGAGGACGAGATGCACGCGTTCCTCGATGTTGAAACCAGCGGGCACGGCTTCGACGCCGTTGGCCGGCCGGTCATCCTGTTTGAACCGCACGTCTTCTACCGCAACCTGTCGGGTGCCAAGCGGGCACAAGCGGTAGCCGCCGGCCTCGCTTATCCGAAGTGGGGCGAGAAGCCCTATCCCAGGGACAGCTACCCACGGCTCAGGGCAGCTTGTGCGATCGACGAAACCGCGGCGCTCAAATCGGCCTCATGGGGCTTGGGCCAGGTCCTCGGCGAGAACTTCAAGGCCGCCGGCTTTCTTACCGTGCAGGCGATGGCCGAGGCGATGATGGCGGACGAGGCGCTGCAGCTCGGCGCGTCGATCGATTTCATCGTCGAGAAACGGCTCGACGACAATCTTCGCAATCATGACTGGTCGGGATTCGCCAAGGGCTACAACGGCGCCGGCTATCGCAAGAACTCCTACGATACCAGGCTTGCCGAGGCCTATCGCAAATGGTCGCGCATCAAGGACACGCCCTGGCCGTCTGCCGGTCCGGTGTCATCGGCGGTCGTCCCCGCAGTCCCGCCAGAGCTCGCTAAGCCAATTGCCGTTCCGCAAGCGACCGCTGCGCCCGCGTCCTCTGCACCTCCCGTGCCTGCCGCCAGGCCCGGCCTCTGGGCAGCGCTGATCGCCGCCATCCTCAAACTATCAGCCATCCTCAAACTGTCTGGAAGGAAATGACATGTGGACCCGGATCAAGAGCTTTTTCCGCGACAGCGAGACAATATTCTGGGCGCGGCTTCAGGCGGCCCTCGGCGTCATCACGACCATCATCACCTATATCGACCCGCAGGTGCTTTCGCCGGTCATTCCGGGGGAATGGTTCCCCTGGTTTCTTGTGATCAACGGCGTTTTGACCGAGTTCCTGCGCCGCCGCCGCGCGGAGGATTTGTGATGGCCGCGCTCCTCGCCATTCTCAGCGCCATCCTCGGCAACAAGGTCGTCATGACGGTATTGGCCGCCGTGGCCGGCGGCATCGGCCTTTATGTTGCCGGCGGCATCAACCGGGCGAAGAAGGAGGCGGTCAAACAGGCCGAGGTAAAAGTCGCGGCCGCCGAAGACCGCCTGGAAATGAGGCGCGAGGCCGCCGCCGAAGAGCGCAAGGCCGCCGGCATGGCCGATGCGGCAGCAAGAGCGGAGGCTGCGAAATGGGCAAAGCGCTGATCCTCTGCGTGGTGCTCGCCGGCTGCGCGACAACCGCACCGGCCGGCAATCCGCGCCAGGTCTGGTGCGACCACAACCAGCCGCGCCGGCCATCGGCGGCCGTGATCGCCGCCATGACCCGGCCCGAGCTCGACGAGATGAACGCCTTCAACGGGCAGGGTGCCAGATGGTGCGGGTGGACGCCATGATGCACGAATTGCTCGACGTCCTGGGCATCAAGGCGCCGGTGTTGGTCGCCGGCCTGTCCGGCGGCATTTTGCGGGCCTTGTCGCGTCATCGCTACAAGGTCCGCGAAATGGTGGCCTCGCCGATCTGCGGCGCGCTGGCGGCGGCCTATCTGACGCTGCCGGTCGTGCATTATTTCCGCGTCGCCGGCCTGCCCATTCCTTCTCCGGACGACGACACCACGACGCTGGCCGCGGCGTTCCTAATCGGCGTCTCGGCCATGTGGATTTCGGACATCGTCTTCGAAATGATCGTGCGCCGGTTCGGGCCGGTGAAGGAGGAATAAGCCGCCCAAGCCCGACGAAATAGTGACGTTCGGTTGGAGCCCGCCGCGCCGCAAGGTGCGGCGGGCTTTTTGCATTTTCCCTCGCATTCTGTACGATCTTTCTTTCGCGACAGGGCGGCTCGATCCGGCGCTGCCCGAGCAAGATGCGCGTTATGGGAGATGGTGTCATGCTTGCCAAGGTCCTGACACAAGCGGCGGTCCTGACAGCCGGGGCGCTTCTGTTTGCCGCGACGGCCCACGCCCGGCCGGACAGCCGCGCGATGACGTGCGAACAGACACAGCTTCTGATCCAGAGGCACCGCTCTGTGGTGCTCACCACCGGCCAGAACACCTACGACCGTTACGTCCGCCAATTCGGCAATGAATGCGACTGGCCGCAGGTGCCGCGCGCCGCTTATATCAAGACGCGTGACGGTCAATGTCCGGTCTATCGCTGCCAGGATCCGGTCTTCGACCTCCCGGACTGAAAGCAAGGGTTTTTCATCCGGCCGCCGATGCAGAATGCGGAAGGCGGTGGCTCATTCCTCGTCGAAAGGACCACCTTCCCGTTCGAGATCGCGCGAAATGACGCGTTCATCGGTGTCGTCCGGCAAGGCCTCGTCGCTTTCCTGGTAAGCGTTATCGTCGTCCTCCTCCGGCAGTTCGCCGCTTTTCTCGACGTCATAGCGAATATCGCCGTTTTGCGGCACGCCGTCAGGGAGGATTCTCCCGCTCCGGATGGCGTCCCAGTCCTGCTGCTGGATCGTCGGGCTCTCCGTCTCGTCGTCGGTTCGTTCTTTCCTGCGCGGTTTCATCGCGGTTCTCCATAATGTCAGGGGCCCTGAATTGGCTCAGTGGTTGAACTCATAAGTCTGGCGGCCGGTTCCGGGCCGCTGCGGTCCGGGCGCATTGCCGCACGACGGAACCAATCGCGCCTGCCCGCCTTCACATTCAGAAGATACTGGCGCGAAAGGAGCTCGACATGAGACCGCTCATTTTCTTGCCGTATATGCTAGGTGCGCTGCTGCTGGCGGTGCCGGCGGCCGCGCAGCCGGGCGAACAGGCGCAATCCGACCGCTGCAAAGTCGAGCTGCCCGACAAGAACAGCGAGCAGCAGAAGCCGGCCGGCAACAATTTGTCCGATACGCTCGAGCCATGCGGTGGGGTGCTGAAGCCCCCGCCAACGGGCGATCAGCGCATGGCGGCGCCACCGCCGGATGAGGGCAAGACCCCGGTGATCAAGCCCGGCGAGGTGCCGCCACAGCCGCCAAAGCAGTAGCAGCGACGAGCGGCAACTTCGCGCCGCTTGCGCCGGCAGGTTTGTTGCACTCGCTTAGGAACATTAGCTTGTCCTAAATGTTATTTCAGACGCAGTAGATATCACCCCCCTCCGGTATCGCTGCTGATCGGGAAACCGATCGGCCCGCGTCTTGCGACGCGGGCCACCGCAGTTCATTCGCAGTCCATTCGCCGCATCGCGCGGGCACTTCACCGGTGTTCGATTAGCCGCCACTTACGGAACAACAAGGTGGCGTGGGCGTTTGCCTAGAGGGTTCGCCGCTTCGACCGGAATGCCGCGTCGCAATTGTAAGGGCGAGGCCCGTAACAACAGGAGTAGACGATGAAAATCCACCTTGTTCCTGCTGCGGCGGGATTGGCGTTGCTTGCCGGCGTCGGCGTGGCCACCGCGGACCAGGTGATTGTCACGCCCGAACAGCAGACGGTCATCCGCGAATACGTCCACAAGCACCCGCTTGCGTCGATCAGTCTTCTGGGGGTGGAGCTCAATATCGGTTCCACGTTGCCCGATACGGTCGAGCTGCAACCGATCGATGTTCCAGACGTGCGGTACAGATACGTCGTCGTCGGCAATCGCACCGTGCTCGTCGACCCAGGCACCCGCAAGATAGTGCAGGTCATCGAGTGATCGGCGTTGCCAAACCGCGAACCGGGTTTGGAAAGGTCACGGTCTAATAACCAAATCAGAGCTCCATCCCGCGCGATCGGGATGGAGCCGCTGTCGTCTCGAAACAAGGAAAGGAGCCATTCCCATGCTGCCGCATGTCGAGCCGGTCAACGTGGCCGCCGCCGTCGACAAACTGCTTGCTGAACGAGGCGATGGCCTGCTGTCGATGAAGGCGGCGATAGCACTGTTGCGCGAACGCACCGGAACCGAGCGCTCGGACGCCGACCTTGAAGGGCTGATCATCAAGAAGGCGGCGCTCCTTGGCGTCGCTGTCCTGTGTGACAGAGAGGCTCAATGACGGTGTTGCCTGCGCCTCAAGACGCGGGTCGAAATTTCAGCTAGAACAGCGTTGCTTACGCATGAACCGAGCCGACGGAGGTATCAGTGACGGACAGGCAGGAACGGATTCGCCAGCGGGCACACGCGATCTGGGAACAGGCAGGCAGGCCCGATGGGGCGCATCAGCAGCATTGGGATCAGGCTACCACAGAAATCGACACGGAAATCGCCGCGAAAGAGAAGACCGCCAGCCGGCCGAAGCCGAAAGCACGCCAGCCTAAGCCGGCGCCCGTCACCAAGGACGGAAGCAAACCCAAGGCGCGACCACGCAAAGCGTGAACGAGCGGATTTAGGCAGACTTGGATTGAACGCGTCCAAACGGCAGAATTCAGATCCATTATAGGCTACCGCCTTGTCCGGATCGGTCCGGTCACGGCGGAACTGCCCTGCCCAGGCAATGGCAACAGCCATTCCTGCTGCCAGTGCAGAGCTCATATTCAGGCGCGAGATTCGTCGGCGCCAAGCCCGCCATCCCAATGGCGGGCTACTTACCGCCTTGCACGTGGCGGCAGCAGGGCGGGGCTCACACGAGCACGCGCCTCAGTGTGTTTGACGGCCAGGATCCGGCGAAGCGGACGCTCCGTCTTCCAAGGCGTCCCAGCCCACGGCGGGGCTTCTTTGCATCAGCTGAGGGCACGCAAACTCCGCCAGATCGGTTTCCGCGAAGCCGTCGAACTCGATAGCCGCCCCGTAGAGCTGGGCTGCTTGCATGACGAGCCATTCGATGTCTTCGCGCGCAACATTCTCGGCGAGGTTCTGCAGTCGCGCGGCTTCGGCGACAGCAGTCAGATTGATGGCAATCCCGGACCGCAATGTAGCCCGAACTCGGGAACTGACGTCTTCGTGCAGGCGAACCGAAAATCCGTAGCGCATGGAAAACCTTCCCTTCAGGAGCGGTTTATCCCTCGCTTTCACCATGCGCCCAGAGTCGGCGATTGACAAGCGAAAATCTTGAAAAATCATTTAGTATCAAATAGTTAGTGTATTTTGTCGATTGTGCGGTTGATGCTTGATCCGCTTCATTGGATTTCTGCACGGATCACGCATCTGGAGATCTTGACGTACTCTGCCAACATACCTAACTCTGCGAAGAATTAGGAACATGCTAACTCAGCTAGTTTTAGCCTGGTATGACTGGAGGCCGAGATGTCCGAACTGGAACGCCCGGAACGATTGCAGATCATGCTGACCGCCGATGAACTGGCGGCGTTGGAGAACTGGCGCTTCGACAAGCGCATGCCGAGCCGGTCGGCCGCGGTACGGGAACTTTTGAGGCGAGGCCTCACAGCCGATGGTTTCCTGACGGCGGCGCATGGGACCAAGTCGCGCGACTTCGGCATCCTGCCGCATTCTGCAGATGGCGACGGGGCAGTCGACGGGGTGCCCCAGAAGGAATAGCGTCGTTTCCGCGGCGATCGCCCGCTCTGCGACCGTGCTTCGCGACTCTCTTGCTTCGCGATGAGCTGTGAACGTCTGGCCCGCTGATCGCCGCGAAGTAGAAGAGATCCAAAGCTCTGTCTTGCCAGACGCTCCGCAATCAGGGAGTGCTCGATCGGCATAGTGTGGGCTCGGGAATTTGCCGATGACGCTGGAATTGACGGCCGGCGACCAGTCGATGCTGCATGGCGAGCAAGGCTCGGCAGCGGCTGCCGCCATGAAGATCCTGGTCGCTTTCGCGAAGGCGGTCGGCGCGCGCAAATTGCTGGACATTGCCGGTGCCCATATCGACGGCTGCCTTTATCACGGCCAGGCCAGCCTCGATTTCGTCGAAATGCTGATCGAGGGCGGCGGCCGCGTTCGGGTGCCGACGACGCTGAACGTCGGTTCGTTCGACCTCATCCATCCCGGATTGGTGAAGATGCCGGTGTCGCAAGAAACGCCGGCGCGACGCCTGATGAAGGCGCATCTGGAACTCGGCTGCCAGGCGACCTTCACCTGCGCACCCTATCAGACCCGGTTCCGGCCAAGGTTCGGCGAGCAGATCGCCTGGGGTGAGTCCAACGCCATCGTCTTTGCCAATTCGGTGATCGGGGCGCGGACCAACCGCTATGGCGATTTTATCGATTTGTGCTGCGCAATGACCGGGCGCGCGCCGGCATGGGGGCTGCATCTGAGTGAAAATCGACGAGGCCAGGTCCTGTTCGAGCTGACTGACGCTGCTTTCGAGCCAAGCGACGCTCTGTTTGTCGGCGTCGGGCTGATCATCGGGCAAAGGGCTCGCGACCGCATCCCTGTCATATCGGGCCTGCCGCAGCCGCGCGACGAGGACCAATTGAAGGCGCTGGGGGCGGCGGCGGCAACGACGGGTGCCGTGGCGCTGTTTCATGCCGTCGGCATCACGCCGGAGGCGAAGACGCCGGATGAGGCGTTGCACGGCCTGGCGCCGGAGGAAAAAATCCGGATCTCTCGCGCTGACATCCACCATGCGCTGGCCAGGCTGTCGAGCGTCCCCGACGGCGTGCAGCTTGCAGCCGTGTCGTTAGGCACGCCGCATTTCTCCCATGAAGAGTGGATGCGCCTGTTGCCGCTGCTGCGCGAAGTCGGTCCAGGCAAGGGTGTCCCAATCTATGTCAACACAGGGCGCGCGACGCTGACGCGGCTGCAGGACGAAGGCGCACTGGCCGGCATGGAAGCCTTCGGCCTCGTTCCGGTCACCGACACCTGCATCTATGTCACGTCGATCCTCGAGCGTCTCGATGGCGTGGTGATGACCAATTCGGGCAAATGGGCGCATTACGCACCTGGCAATATCGGTGTCTCGGTGGCCTTCGGTGACATGGAAGACTGCGTCCGCTCGGCTGCGGCCGGCCGCGTCGTGCGAGGCGCGCCATGAAGACGCCGGCCAGAACCGGTACATTCCACCTTTCCGGCTCGGCACAAGGCCCAGCGCTGGTGCTTTCGCAGGCGCTCAGCTTCTGGGGCGGGATCGACGTCGAAACGGGCGACATCATCGACCATTCGCATCCGGACCTGGGCGGCAATATCGCCGGCAAGATCCTGGTGATGCCGAGCGGGCGAGGGTCGTCGTCCTCGTCTTCGGTTCTAGCCGAAGCGATCCGCAGAGGCACGGCGCCGGCCGGCATTATCCTGGAGCGGCCGGACCCGATCCTTGCCGTCGGCGCCATCGTTGCCGAATTCCTCTACGAAATCAGCATGCCGCTGGTTGTCTGCGACATGTCAGGCATTGTCTCCGGCGACCGGATCGCAATCGGTCTGGGCGAAGATGCGCAAGCGATGGTGAGCAAGCTCTAGCCGGCCATCAGTCCCGCCGCGCCCCGCCGCCAGTAGGCTGCCGCCAGTGTTTCGTTGCGGCCGAGCGCCAGCGTGCCGCGCCAGTGTTCGCGCACCGTCGTGGCGGCTGCCGCTTCGGCCGCGAACCAGCCGAATGCCGAACCGGTCGGCCATGCGAGCAACCTTACCCACAGGAGCGAAATGGCATGGTCGGCAGTGATAGCGGGCGCGGGCACATGCGCTGGTTTCGATCGGGCAGCATGACGGTTATGCTGCCGATGGCGTGTCTGTCCTTGCGCCGTCTTGCGGGTTCAAGGCACTGGCCGCCGAGACGGTCGTCGCCGGCGGCGGAGACGAAGGCGCTGTTCGTATTGGGCGGCGCATCTATGATCGGCTTCGGCCCTTCTTTCAGATCTCCGGGATGCTTTCCCTGAAGATCACTTGCAGCCGTGGCTGGTGCAGTTCGTAAGGCAAGCCCCTGACCGCATGGGTCAAGGTGTTGAGCGCTTCGCGGGCTTCGACGCGCGGGTTCTGGTCGATGACCGCGTCGAGCGTGCCGTCGAGCAAGAGCTCCTTGGTGCCCTCCGTTACCTCATGGCCGAGAAAGACCGTTGACAGTGCACGCCCGCGTTCCCTTAGCGCGCGGGCGATGCCGGTGTTGCCGGCGCCGACATTGTAGATGGCGGCTAGGTCCGGGTGCCGGTCCAGCAGGGCGGAGGCCTCCGAATAGGCCTTCTCCCGGTCGTCGAGCATCTCGCGCATCTCGACGATCTGCAGATTGGGCGATTCTTCCGCCAGTATGTGGCGGAAGCCCATCTCGCGCTCCTCGTGGCCGCGGTAGGAGAGCGAACCGGCGAACAGCGCGACCTTGCCCGGACGCCCGGCACCCATGAAGCGGTTGAGAAGGTAGCCGGCGAGCCGGCCGGCGGCGCGGTTGTCGATGCCGATATAGGCAACCCGCGGCACATGCAGGATGTCGGAAGCGATGGTGACGACCCTGACGCCGCTGGCCGAAAGCGAGCGGATCGCCTCGCGGACCGTCGGATGGTCGAGCGCGATCACACCGACGCCTTGCGTCTGCCCGTGCAGTTCCTGCAGCAGACGCGCAAGCCGGTCCGGATTGAAGCCTTCGATGGTAGCGACGCGGACGTCGAGGTCCGGCCGCGCCTGCGCCTGCGCCTCGATCTGGCGGTGCAGCATCTTGATGAAGGAATTGGTGCCGGCGGGCAGGGCGAAATCCAGCCGTATGACCTCGCCAGTAACCGCGTTGCGCTGGTTCGGATTGTTCGAATTTTCAGCGATATAGCCAAGCCGCTGTGCCGTTTCGAGCACGACCTCGCGGGTGCGCGCCCGAACCCCGGCGCGGTTGTTGAGCACACGGTCGACCGTGGCGGCCGAAACGCCGGCCTCCCGGGCTATGTCTGTCAGGGTGGACCGCACTGTCGATCACCTCATTCCAAAACGCGCCAGGGGCGCATCGAGATCACGCATTTCATGGGTCCACCGTCGGAGAGCGGCTTCATCGCCGTCCGCGATTCTGATGGGAAATGATGTAACCGGCCTTGGCCGATGCGCAAGCCGCCGCGCTACACCAAAATGCCCAAGCAGACCAAAGCGGGGAGGTGGGCAGCCGGGCTCCCTCAAATTCAAGCACCGGCTTCAGTATGAGAGCCTTTACAAACGCCATTCTTCCCCTCCCATGAGATGTTATGAGGTGTATTGATTATTTATGATGTTGACAGCCTTCGTATAGTGCCGTCAATATCCATCATAAGGGCCGTGGAGGAACAAGGCCCTGAGGGAGGAGTTCCAATGTCGAATTTGATCCGCGTGTCGCGGCGCCGTTTGCTGGCGTCCGGTGGAAAGGCGGCAGTCCTTGTTGCCGCCGCAGGTATTGCACCGAAATTCATTCGCCCAAGCCGTGCCTATGCGGCCGATGCCCTGGCGCCCGGCATGATCGGTGGCCCGACGGGCTTCGACGGCTCGGAGCGCTACCAGTATGGCGCCGACACGCCCGAGGGCCGCGCCATCGAGGCGGCCAAGGCGATGAAGGGCGCCGGCAAGGCGCCGGCCAAGATCGTACTTGGCCTGTCCGACGGCTCGATCGGCCAGTTGACCCAGCCGTTTCCGGCCGGCGCGCCGTCGATCAAGGATCTCTGGGAGAAGGAAACCGGCATTCCGTTGGAAATCGTCGGTGTGCCAAACGGCCAGGAATTCACCAAGACGATGCAGGACATCTCCACCAAGGGTGGGGCATATGACATCTACGCGGTCGAATGGAACCGCCTTGGCGACCTCGCCGAAACCGGCGGCATCCTCAAGCTCGACGACTTCGTCGCGCAATACAAGCCGGAATGGGACGATCCCGAGCGCGGCTATGTCGACGGCGCCAAGGGCGTCTCGCTGCTCAACCAGTATCGCGGCTCGACCTACGGCGTGTCGCTGGATGGCGACTTCCAGACATGGGTCTACCGTACCGATCTGTTCGGCGACGCAAACGAGAAGAAGGCCTTCTCCGACAAATACGGCTATGAACTGGCGGCGCCGAAGACCTGGAAGCAGCATGACGAGATCGCGGCCTTCTTCCAGCGCCCGGACAAGGGCCTGTTCGGCTCGACCGATCTGCGCAACCAGGGCTGGGGCTACACCAACTGGTATCAGCGTTATGTCTCAATGGCTTCGCCCAATCAGTTCTTGTTCGACGATACCGGCAAGCCGCTGATCAATTCTGAGCAAGGTATCGCGGCGACCAGCGAGTACATCGCTTCGCTTTCGCACCATTCGCCGGACGCGATCTCCTGGGGCTGGCCGGAGCAGTACGGCAATTTCGCCAAGGGCGGTGCGGCCATGACCTGCGCCTTCTCCAATCTGCCGAAATTCCTCGACAATGCCGGCAACAAGGATTCAGCTGTCACCGGCAAGATCGGCTCGATGCTGCCGCCCGGCCGCGAAATCGACGGCAAGCTGGTCAGCCGGTCGGTGCTGTGGCTCAATCTGTCGGCGTCGGTGTCCTCGCAAGCCAAGAATCCGGAGGCCTGCTACCTGTTCCTGCAGTGGCTGGGCTCAAGCCGCATCTACGCCTGGATGACTGCCAATCCGGGCGGCTACTTCGATCCGTTCCGGCTATCGGATTTCTCGGATCCGCTGGTTCGCCAGACCTATCACGCCTACCACATGGACGTGGTGCGAGAGACGGTCGCCCGCACCGTGCCCACCATCAACTATCCCGGCGCCACCGCCTTCCACAACGCGCTGGACGAGAACCTCGTCGCCGCGCTGACCAAGGCCAAGACAGCCGAGCAGGCGATGGCCGACACCGAGGCCGAGTGGAAGAAGATTGCCCGCCGCACCGGCGAGGAGAAGCTTCTCGAAGCCATCAAGACCAACAAGGAGGCCTGGCCGACCGTCCTCGATCCGATCGCCTGATCGTCGCAGGATCTTACCAAGAAGGGGAGGAGCGGTCGCTCTTCCCCTCGGCAACGAAGGACCCAGCAAAGCCGCAAGATGAAGCGTTCAGTTCCTTTCGAGATATTCCGCTATGCCGCGATCCTTGCGGCGATGGCGGTGACGCTGGTGCCGATCCTGTGGATGGTGTCGATGGCGTTCAAGCCGATCGCCGAATGGTCGGCGACCGGCGCCGACCTGACCTGGTGGCCGAAGAACCCGACACTCAGCAATTTCCGCTTCGTCTTCGGTGAATCGACCAACAATCTGATCGTCGCGCTCGACCGCACAGCTTTGAAGCCGATCCTGTCATCGCTGCTGTCGGCCACATTCGGCACGGCAATCGCCATGTCGGCGGGCACCGCGGCGGCCTACGGTCTGTCGCGCTTCGGCTCGGGCCAGAACCTGCCGCTGGCGCTGATTCAGCTTCGCCTGTTTCCGCCAATGGCGGTCATGACCCCGGTGATGATCATGTGGGCCTTCCTCAATTTCACCGACAGCTGGTGGGGGCTGTCGTTGATCTACGGCATCGTCACGCTGCCTTTCGCCTTCTGGCTGATGAAGACCTTCTTCGACGACATGCCGCGCGAGATCGAGGAAGCGGCGCTGGTCGAGGGCTGCTCGCGGTGGCGCGTCTTCACCCGCATCACGCTGCCGATGATGCGCGCGCCGCTGGCCAGTGCTGCGCTGTTCGTCTTCATCCTCAACTGGTCGGACTATCTGATTGCATTGCTTCTGACGACGCGCGAATGGGTGACGGTCCCCGTCTACATGGCCTCGCTGTCCTCATCGATGACCGGACAGCTCTACGGCGCCAAGGCAGCCCTCGGCCTGATAGCGGCAGTGCCGCCTGTCATCATGGGCATCGCCATCCAGCGCCATCTGGTGCGCGGACTGACCTTCGGGGCGCTCAAGCAATGAGCGCGGTGACTGCGACGATTTCGGAGGGCGACATGCAAGCCTCCAAAGCGGCGTCGGTGCTGCCGGACGAGGGCGCAAAGCTCGGCTTCCGGCTGACGCTGCCGGCGCAGATCCTGGTGCTGTTCATCGCCGTCTTCCCGCTCCTGATGCAGCTCTACATCAGCCTGACCGACTGGTCGCCGCTGTCGGGCACCGGCTGGTGGAACGCCTGGTCGATGTGGAACAGTTTCGCCAACTACACCGACCTTGCCGCCGATGCGCGCTTCTGGAGTGCGCTGAAGCGCACGGCCATCGTCATGATCGTCTGCGTGACGGCGGAGTTCCTGCTCGGCTTGGCGCTCGCGACACTGTTTGCCGACGAGTTCCCCGGCAAGCGGATCTTCTACTCGATCCTCTTGATGCCGATGATGGTGGTGCCGGCGGTAGCCGGCTACATGTTCTTCATGCTGTTTCAGTCAGGCGGCCCGGTCAACGACATCCTGTCGGCGATCTCAGGCTTTCCCGTCACCATCGCCTGGCTGTCGGACCCGACGCTGGCGCTCATCGCCGTCATGGTCGCCGACATCTGGCAGTGGACGCCGCTGATGTTCCTGATCCTGCTTGCCGGCCTGGTCGGCGTGCCCGACGACCAGATCAAGGCGGCGACGCTGCTCGGCGCCAACCCGTGGCAGCGCTTCGTCACCATCGTGCTGCCGAAGATGAAGACGATCATCATCATCGCGCTGGCGATCAGGGTGATCGAGAACTTCAAGATATTCGACACGCTTTACATCATGACCGGCGGCGGTCCCGGCGTCGCTACCGAAACCATCTCAGTCTACATCTACAAGCTCACCACCCAGGACCTGATCTGGGGCTATGTGGCGGCAATCGCGCTGGCCATATTGATCGTGCTGTCCATCGCTGCGGTGTTTGCCATGAAACGCATGGCCCGGGTACGCGAGGTGGCGGCATGAGCACCATCCACCTGCAGAACCTGGTCAAGAAATTCGGCGACTTCACCGCGCTGAAGACGATGGACCTGGCCATTGCTGACGGCGAGTTCATGGCGCTGCTCGGGCCGTCCGGCTGCGGCAAGTCGACGACGATGAACATGATCGCCGGCATGGAAGGGCCGACCAGCGGCAAGATCCTGTTTGGCGAGCGCGACATGGCCGGCGTGCCGATGGGGCGGCGCGGCGTCGGCTTCGTCTTCCAGAACTATGCGATCTTCACTCATATGAGCGTGCGGCAGAACCTCGCCTACGGGCCGAAAATGCGCGGCGCACCAAAGGCCGAGATCGGCCGCCGTGTCGACGCCATTGCCGAGATGCTGCAACTGACGCCGCTGCTCGACCGCAAGGCGGACAGACTGTCGGTCAACATATTGCAGCGGGTGGCGATCGGCCGTTCGGCGATCATGGAGCCGGCGATCTTCCTGCTCGACGAGCCGCTTTCCAATGTCGACGCCGCCTTCCGGGCAGTGATGCGGACCGAACTGAAGCAGTTGCAGCGGCAGTTCCGGCAGACCATGGTCTACGTCACCCACGATCAGCTCGAAGCAATGACCATGGCCGACCGCATCGCGGTGATGGACCACGGCGTGCTGCAGCAGGTCGGCACGCCGCTCGAGGTCTACAACAACCCGGCCAATGTCTTCGTCGCCCGCTTCATCGGCGCGCCGGGCATGAACCTGCTCAAGGGCAGGCCGGCGGAAAGCGACCGAGGTCTGGTCATCGATCTCGGCCCGCTCGGCGTGACACCGCCGCTGCCGGTCGAGATCGCAGATGCCGTACGCAGGATGCGCGGCGAGGTGTTTTATGGCTTTCGACCGGAGCAGGTGACGCTGGCTGAAGGTGGCCGTGGCCTGTCCATGCCGGTGAGTTTCGTCGAGCGGATCGGTGCGCGCACCATCATCCACCTTGGCGACGGCGAGACTGCGGTGAAGGCGGTGTTCGACAATGATGTCGGGCTGGCGATCGGGCAGACAGCCGTCGTCGCGCCTGCGGCGGAGGCGGTGCGCGTCTTCGACGCCGCCTCCGGTCTTGCATTGAGAGCAGGTTGAGATGGCCGACATCGTTTTCCGTAATGTGACAAAACGCTATGGCGGCACGCTGGCCGTCGACGATGCGTCGTTCGCGGTGAACGACAACGAGTTCTTCTGCTTCTTCGGGCCGCCGCTGTCGGGCAAGTCGACGATACTGCGCCTGGTGCTCGGGCTGGAAACCCCGGACGCGGGCGAGATCCTGATCGGCGGAAAGCCGGTCAACACGGTGTCGCCGGCCGAGCGCAACGTCGCCATGGTGTTCCAGAATTTGGCGCTGTTTCCGCATATGAGCGCGCGCGACAACATCCGCTTTCCGCTGGTCGAACGCCGGGTCGCCGAAGCCGAGATCGAAAAGCGCGTCGCCGATGTCGCGGCCAAGCTGCATATCGGCCATATCCTGCACAAGCCGCCGGCACAGCTTTCCGGAGGTGAGCGGCAGCGCGTGGCGATTGCCCGCGCGCTGGTGCGGGATCCCGCCGCCTATCTGATGGACGACCCGATTTCGGCGCTCGACGCCCGGCTGCGCGAGGAGACGCGGGTCGAGCTCAAGCGCATCCAGCGCGAGCTCGGCAAGACGCTGATCTATGTCACGCACGACCAGGAAGAAGCGATGTCGGTCGCCGACCGAATGGCCATTCTGGAGAACGGCAAGATCAGGCAGATCGGCGCGCCGGCCGAGATCTATGACCGGCCGGCCAGCACCTATGTGGCGCGGCTGCTCGGGTCGCCGATGATGAATATATTGAAGTCGGTGCACGGCGCGGAAGGCGTGGAGGCGGCGGAAGGCACGATCCGCGTCGCGGACAAGGCTGCGCCGGCCGATGCCGTCGAGATCGGGCTCAGGCCGGAAGACATCAAGGTCAGGTCTTGGTCGGGTGGAATGCCGGAGGGGGGCGCGGGCCGCCCGGCGCGAGTGTTCGAGGTCGAGCCGCTCGGCGGCTACACCGTTGTGACGCTCGCCGCCGGAAAGACGCGTCTGCGGGCGCTGTTACGCGGCCAGCCGGACATCAGGCCGGACGCGATGGTAGTGATATCCTGCGAGCCGGGCAGGGTGCATTATTTCGGACAGAGCGGGGGAGCCTTGGCACGATGACGGCGGCTGCAAGGAACGAGCTTCGGGAGGAACATATGGCAAGCCAAGAAATGGTGGGCAACGGCTTCGAGCCGGACGTTAAAGTCCGCACCAGGGAATACAGGATCGGCTGCGTCGGCGCCGGCATGATCATGGCCGAATGTCACCTTGCCGCCTACAAGGAAGCCGGTTTCCCGGTGGTGGCGATTGCCTCGCGGACCAAGGCCAGCGCCGAGAAAGTCGCCAAACGCTGGGATATCCCAACCGTCCACGACACGCCGGAACAGCTCATCGAGGACAAGAACGTCGAGATCATCGACCTTGCCTTTCCGCCGGACAAGCAGCCGGCACTGATCCGTCATGCTCTGAAGCAGGCACATATCAAGGCGATCCTGGCGCAGAAGCCATTGGCGCTGTCCCTTGAAGAGGCCGTCAAACTTCGCGACGAGGCGGCCAAGGCAGGCAAGATCCTCTCGGTCAACCAGAACATGCGTTACGACCAGTCGATGCGCGTCTTGAAGCAGATCATCGACAGCGGCGCGCTCGGCGACATCGTTTTCGCCCAGATCGACATGCATGCGATCCCGCACTGGCAGAGCTTCCTCGAGGACTATGACCGGCTGACGCTCGCCAATATGAGCGTCCACCATCTCGACGTATTGCGCTTCCTGTTCGGCGATCCCTTGGAGATCACCACCCTGACCCGCAAGGATCCGCGCACCCGCTTCGATCATTCGGACGGCATCACCGTGTCGACGATAAAGTTCCCGTCGGGCGTGCTCGCCGTATCGCTTGAGGATGTCTGGTCCGGTCCGCGCCAGGAGGGCTACAAGGACGACCAGCACATCAACTGGCGCGTCGACGGCACCAAGGGCGTCGCCAAGGGCACCATCGGCTGGCCGACAGGTTCTGCCTCGACGCTGACCTATGCCTCGACCGAGACCACCGGTGGTGAATGGGTGACGCCCAGCTGGGACACGATGTGGTTCCCGCATGCCTTCATCGGCGTCATGGAGCAGCTCCAGCACGCGGTCAAGACGGGCGAGCCGCCGGCGCTGTCCGTCGCCGACAACGTCAAGACCATGGCGCTGGTCGAAGCCGGCTACCGCTCCATCGACAAGGGCCGGACCGTCAAGCTTTCCGAAATCTCGATCAACTGAAACACCGGACGACTGAATCACTTACAGGGAGGACTTCACACCATGATGCAGGCAGGTATTTTCACGGGTTATTTCCCGTATGGCCTCAAGGAAACCGCGCAGAAGATCCGTGCGCTCGATTTCAACACCGTGCAGCTCGACCTGCATTTCAGGGATATCGACCTTTCCGCCGGACAGATCACCAAGGACAAGGCCAAGACTGTCCGCGATACGTTCCGCGACCACAATCTGCCGATCTGCTGTGTGTCGGGCTACACCAACATCATCCATCCGGACCTGGGCGAGCGCGAGCGGCGCGTCGGCTATTTGAAGGAGATCATCCGCAACGCACGCCATTTCGGCACCCCTTACGTGATCTCGGAAACCGGTACCTACAACACCGAGTCCGACTGGGTGCATCACCCGAAGAACAAGACCGAGGAAGGTTTTGAGGAATGCCGCAAGGTCATCGCCGACCTTGCCCAGACCGCCTATGACCACGGCGCAGTCTTCCTGCTCGAAACCTATGTCAACAATGTCGTCGGTTCGGTCGAAGAGACGGTGAGGATGTTCGCGCAGATCGACCACCCAGGCCTCGGCCTGCTGATGGACCCGACCAACTATTTCGAAACGCACAACATCGACAGGATGGACCAGATCCTGAACCAGGTGTTCGACACATTGACCGACAAGATCAAGATTGCCCACGCCAAGGACGTCAAGCGTTCCGGCGGCGACAAGTCGGAAAAGCACGCAGACATCGGCGACGAGGACGCGCTGGAGAGCCACACCTTCCGCGGCGTCGGCGAGATCGAGCTGCCGGCGCCCGGCCTCGGTTCGCTGAATTACGACCTCTATCTCAAGCGGCTGGCCGAAAAGCATCCGAACATCCCGGTCATCATCGAGCATCTTTCGGAAGACGACGTGCCCCGTGCCAAGAAATTCCTCGACGGAAAATTCCGCGCCAACGGACTGTGATGGCGCGGTTCGGCTACGAAACAAGGGAGGAAGAGAAATGTTGAAATTCGCGTTGAAAATCGCTGCCGCGGCGACGGTTCTCGCCGGTGTTGCGCTGGGTACGCCGGCGCTGGCGCAGGACGCCCAGAAGACGTTCTACCTGCTGTCGCATGGCGGCCCGTCGGATGCCTTCTGGATCGACTGGAATGCCGGCGCCACCAAGGCCTGCGACCAGCTCAAGGTGACCTGCAAGATCTCGTTCAGCGGCGGCGACATGGCGGCGCAGAAGGAAGCCTTCAACTCGGCACTCGCCGCCAAACCGGACGGCATCGCCACGACCTCGGCGCAGCCCGGCCTGTGGACCGAGGAGGTCAAGGCAGCCAAGGCGGCCGGCATCCCGATCGTGTTCTTCAATACCGACGATCCGGCAACCGGCCGGCAGGCCTATGTCGGCGCCGACCTTAAGGAAGCCGGTGTCATCTGGGCGAAATATCTGGTCGACCACAAGATGGTGAAGCAGGGCGACAAAGTGTTCCTGCCGGTCGAAGTGCCGGGCGCCAGCTACCAGCAGCTCGAGACCGAAGGCATTGCCAGCGTCTTCGATCCGCTCGGCATCAAATATGACGTGGTCGATTGCGGCACCGATCCGGCCGGCATCATCGCCAAGATGACCGACTACATGGTTGCCAACAATCCGCCGGCAATCATCGCGCTCGGCGATTCCGTCGCGGCCAGCGTCAAGCGGGTGTTCGACGGCGCCGGCGTGCCGGCCGGCAAGATTCCGGTCGTCGGCTGGGGCAATTCGAAGGAAACCGCCGAGTCAGTCAAGTCCGGCTTCATCAACGCGGCTGCCTGGCAGTTCCCATCGGCGCAGGGCTTCATGCCGGTGGCGCTGCTCGGTCTCGCCGCCGCGGGCGAACCGATCGGCTACGACATTCACACGTTCAGCCTCTACGACGCCTCGAGCGTCGAACCGATCCTGAAACTCTACAACAAATGATTGAAACTGACGCTCGCCGCGCAGGCGGCGAGCGTCACCCTGGCGTATGGTTCGAACTGTCATGACAATTGCCGCAGAAGAGGAAATGCCGCGTGCCAAACGCAGGTCGAGCCTGATGCGCTCGCCGCAGTTCTCTTCGCTCGTCATCCTGATCGTCCTGCTGGCGGTGTTCGCGATCGCCGACGCGAATTTCCTGTCGCCGCTCAACATCTCCAACATGATGGCGTTCCTGCCCGAGCTCGGCATCATCGCGCTCGGCATGACGCTGCTTCTGACGGCGGGCGAGTTCGACCTTTCGGTCGGTGCCGTGTTCGGGCTGGCGCCGGTCGTCGTCATGCTGCTGGTGCAGAACGGCGGGTTTGATATTGGCGTCGCGCTGTTGGCCGGCCTGCTGCTCTGCATAGCGATCGGTGCGATCAACGGCCTGATCGTCACCAAGATCGGGATCTCGTCCTTCCTGGTGACACTGTCGATGTTGCTCGTCGTGCGTGGGGCAGCGCTTTACATCACCCAAGGCTTTCCGCTGAAATCCTGGAACCAGCCAGGCTTCTTCGTGACGCTGCTGGCCGGCAGCTTCAATATCGGAACGTTCCGTTTCTATACCTCGCTTTGGTGGTTCATCGGCCTGTCGCTACTGGCGATCTATGTGCTGCACTACGCCAAGCTCGGCAACTGGATCAGCGCTATCGGCTCGAACCGTAACGCTGCCGTGGCGCGCGGCGTGCCGGCCGATGCGGTCAAGATCTGGCTGTTCATCCTGACCTCGGTGCTGGCCGGTCTCGCCGGCATGATCAGCGCCTTCCGCATCTCTGCCGCCTCGCCGGTGGCCGGCACCGGCTACGAGCTCGAAGTGATCGCCATGGTGGTGGTCGGCGGCACTGCGCTGACCGGTGGGCGCGGCACCATCCTAGGCACCATCGTCGGCGCGCTGATGCTGCGCAGCATCCGCAACGGCATCGTGCTGATCGGCGTGCCCGGGCTCGCCTATAACATCTTCGTCGGCGTCATCATCCTTGCCATGCTCATCCTGCACGCTTTGCTGCAGAAGAACGCCGCCAGGAGCTGATCATGGAAGTGCTTCGGCTGCAGAATTTGCAAAAATCCTTCGGCAGCGTCCGCGCCCTGAAGAGCGCCTCCTTCACGCTCAACGAGGGCGAAGTGGTGGCCTTGCTCGGCGACAACGGCGCCGGCAAATCGACATTAATCAAGGCGATCTCCGGGGTCTTTCCCGTCGATCGCGGCGACATCTATGTGCGCGGCCAGAAGGTCTCCATCCGCTCGACGCGCGACGCGATGGATCTCGGCATCGAGACCATCCACCAGGACACCTCGCTGGCTCCCGATCTCAGCATCGCGCGCAATCTTTTCCTTGGCCGCGAGCCGGTCAATCTCAAATGGCTTGGCGTGTTCGCGCCGCTCGATCTCGCTCGATTGCGCGATGCTGCGTCGGCTCTATTGAAGCGCGTCGGCATCTCGAAGAAACTCGACGCCGATGCGCTGGTTAGCACGCTGTCAGGCGGCGAGCGTCAGTCGATCGCCATCTCCCGCGCCATGCAGTTCGCCGCCAAGGTCATCATCCTCGACGAGCCGACCAACAATCTCGGCGTCGAGGAAACGCACGGCGTGCTGCGCTTCGTCAAGGAAGTGCGCGACGCCGGCCACTCGGTGCTTTTGATCACCCACAACATCCATCACGTCTTCCAGGTCGCCGACCGCATCATCGTTATGCGCCGCGGCGAGATCGTCGCCGAGCAGACGGTCGCCGGCACCGATCTGCTGACCGTGGAAAGCATCATCACCGGCGCCGACATGTCGGCCCTGCTCAAGGAGACGAGAGCGAAGTGAAGGACGGGAGCAAAGTGAAAGAACTGGCCGTCACATGGTAGAGCTTTACGGCAAGACGCTGTCGCGCCGGCAGGTCTCGGAACGCTCGGGCATGCTGTCGCAGTTCGCCGGCGTGCGGCTGATGACGCTTGGCGACGGCGTCGAGCGCGGCATCCGCATGCTCGAATTCCGCACCGGCTCCGGCCTGCGCTTCACCGCGCTGGTCGACCGGGCGCTCGATATCGCCGATTGCGATTTCAGGGGCCAGGCGATCGGCTGGCACTCGCCGAGCGGTTTTCGCCATCCCGGCCTGCACGAATATGAAGGCGAGGAGGGATTGGCGTGGGCGCGGTCGTTTTCCGGCCTTCTGCTGACCTGCGGCCTCGACCATATATTGTTCATGAACGAAGTACCGGCCGATACCTACAACTACCCGCCGAAGACGATGGTGCGCCATTCGCTGCACGGCCGCATCAGCACCATCCCGGCGCGGCTGACCGGCTATGGCGAGACCTGGGACGGCGACCGCTGCGTGTTGTGGGCCGAAGGCATCGTTCAGCAATCGACTGTATTCGGCGAGGATCTGCACCTGCTGCGGCGGATCGAGGCCGATGTCGGCGGCAACGAGATCCGGCTTTCGGACCGTGTCGTCAATCACGGTTTCAACCGTACGCCGCATATGTATTTCTACCACATCAATATCAGCCATCCGGTGCTCGACGAAGGATCGCGCTACCTGGCGCCGATCCGCGACGTCGTCTGGGCGGGCCATGCCGGCGAGCGCTATGAAGTGCAGAAGGTCGGCTACCGCACGGTGCCGGCGCCGCAACCGGGATTCAAGGAACAGGTCTGGCAGCACGAGCTCGGCGCCGACAGCGCCGGCGAAGTGCCGGTCGCGGTGGTCAACGACAGGCTCGGCCTCGGCTTGCAGGTGGTCACGCGCAAGGACCAGTTGCCTTGCGCCTATCAATGGCAGAATTTCCAGGCCGGGCAGTACGCGCTTGGCATCGAGCCCTCGACGCATCATGTGCTGGGAAATCTGGCCGCGCGCGAACGCGGCGAGATGATCTGGCTGGAGCACGGCGAGAGCCGCTCCTACGATGCCGTGTTCCGGGTTCTCGACGGCGCCGGCGAGATCGCCGATGCGGAGAGCCGGATCGCGGCAATCGCCAGGCAGCCGCGAGAGGACTACCCGCAGCCGTCGGGCCGTTTTCCTGTTCTTGGAGGCAGGTCGTGATAATGGCGAACAAGATACGGGACACCAGTTGGGAGGCTGGCTCCGGCCGGAGCGGGGAGGGCTCGCGGCCGATCGGGAATTGGAGGTCACAATGGCTGGCACGGTAAAGCGCGATTACAGCCTGGTCGGCGAAAGCACGCGCAGGGCGATCGAGACGGGACTGGCCTCGGCGGAGTGGTACCACACGGATGTCTCCCGCAAGGCGATCAAGGAGTTGATGCAGCGCTCAGACGGCCCGGCGATCCGCGACACGATCATCTGGATCGTCGCCATCCTCGGCTCGGCCGCCGGCGCCATCTATTTCTGGGGTACCTGGTGGTGCGTGCCGTTCTTCTTCGTCTACGGCGTGCTCTACGGCTCGTCCAGCGACTCGCGCTGGCACGAATGCGGCCATGGCACTGCCTTCCGCACGCGCTGGATGAACGATGTCGTCTACCAGATCGCCAGCTTCATGCTGATGCGCAACCCGGTGACCTGGCGCTGGAGCCATGCCCGCCACCACACCGACACCATCATCGTCGGCCGCGACGCCGAGATCGCCGTGATGCGCCCGCCGGACCTTTTGCGTGCGGCGCTGGCTTTCACCGGCATCCTCGATTTTCGCTATTCGCTTCCGGCACTGGTACGCCAGGCGTTCGGCAAGCTGACGCCCGACGAGAAAAGCTACGTTCCCGAGATGGAACAGCACAAGGCCGTCATCGCGGCGCGCTGGCATATTGCCATCTACATCGCCACGATAGCACTCGCCCTCTACATGCAGTCGTGGGTGCCGGTGGTGCTCATCGGCGTGCCGCGCCTCTACGGCACCTGGCACATGGTGATGACCGGCCTGCTGCAGCACATCGGTCTGGCCGACAACGTCGTCGATCACCGGCTCAACACCCGTACCGTGTACATGAACCCGATCAGCCGGTTCATCTACTGGAACATGAACTACCACGTCGAGCACCATATGTTTCCGATGGTGCCCTATCACGCGCTGCCCAGGCTGCATGAATTGATCAAGCACGATCTGCCGGAGCCGAACCCGTCGATATGGCATGCCTATCGCGAGGTCTGGCCTGTCCTGCTCAGGCAGCTCAAATACGAGGATTATTTCCTCAAGCGCGAACTGCCGCCAACGGCCAGGCCCTATCGTGGCGAGTTCCACGAAGTGAACATGTCGGCGGCGGCTGAATAGGCACCGCACCGGCGCCATGCAGAAAATTTCAGGAGAGATATAGAATGGCCGATTGGGTCGAAGCGTGCGCCGTGGACGATGTCGACGAGGAAGACGTCATCCGCTTCGACCATGGCGGCCGCACCTTCGCGATCTACCGTTCGCCGGACGATGAATTCTTCGCCACCGACGGGTTTTGTACGCATGAGAAGGCGCATCTGGCCGACGGGCTTGTCATGGACGACATCATCGAATGCCCCAAGCACAATGGCCGCTTCAACTACAAGACCGGCCAGGCCAAAGGGGCTCCCGTCTGTGTCAATCTGCAGACCTATGCGGTCAAGGTGGAAGCTGGCAAGGTGATGATCCAGATCGCCTGACCGGCCTTCTGTCACGTAGCAAAGGGGACCAAAATCCATGAGCCGGAAAAGACCGACCGTCGCAGACCTGCGGGCCATGAAGGGCAAGCGGCAGCTGACGATGCTGCGCGTGCTGACGATGGACGAGGCCGAGGCCGCCGAACGCGCCGGCGTCGACATCGTCTCGGTGCCGCCGGAGCTGGTGCTCAATCCGCAATACCGCGATGCGGCACCCAGCCTGTTCACCATGCCGGGCGAGAATTTCTTCGAGATCGGCACCGCCGATGATTTCGTCCGCTGGGCGTTCCGGCTCTACAAGGCCAGCGCCGATGCGGTCTATTGCAGCGCCGGCTATGCCACCATCAAGCGGATGGCCGACGATGCCATTCCGGTAATCGGCCATGTCGGCCTCATCCCGTCACGCGCCACCTGGACCGGCGGCTTCAAGGCTGTCGGCAAGACCGCCGACACCGCCATGCAGGTGTTCGAAGCGGTGAAGCAACTGGAGGCCGCCGGCGCGATCGGCGCCGAGATCGAAGTGGTGCCGGTGGAAGTGGCCAAGGCGATCTCGGAACGGACGTCGCTGATCATGCTGTCGATGGGAGCGGGCACCGGCTGTGACGCGCAGTATCTGTTCGCAGACGACATCCTCGGCCAGAACCGTGGCCACATGCCGCGCCATTCCAAGGTCTATCGCAATTTCGCCGCCGAATACGATCGCCTGCAGGCCGAACGCATCGCTGCCTTCTCCGAATATGTCGCCGATGTGAACAGCCTGGCGTATCCCGAAGACAGGCACGTCGTGCACATGGACCCGGACCAGCTCAGCCTGTTCCTGGAGAAGATCGAAGCCGCATAAGACGCCCCGGCAGCGGCACAAAGCGTCATCGCGGATCGTAAAAGGCCGGTTCGGCGCCAGGGCCAGGTCATCGCATGGCCGGCTGCGATGCCACACGAAAGTTTGTTGGACCAGGTCTGGACGGCACCGGCCAGATGCTGTTGAAACCGGTGCGTCATCGGTTTGCCGGACAATTGTGCGGTTGCCGATGGAGCGGGTGAAAATTCCCCTTCGGACAGTTCTGTGCATGACCGCCATTCCCGAAAACAAAGCCTTGCCCGAAGCCGCGCCGGCGGCGCGGCAAGCTCGGCGGGTGGCGTTGATCGTCGCCGTCGCCTTCTTCATGCAGCTTCTGGATTCGACCATCATCTCGACCTCGCTGCCGCAGATGGGAGAATCCTTCGGCGTGCCGGCGGTGGCGATGAGCATCGGCATCACCGTCTATATGCTGACCATGGCGGTGTTCGTGCCGCTGTCCGGCTGGCTTGCCGACCGTTTTGGCGCGCGCAACATCTTCCTCGTGGCAATCGCCCTGTTCACGCTGGCCTCGCTCGTTTGCGGCATCTCACAGAACCTGGCCGAGTTCGTCGCCGCACGCGCGGTTCAGGGCCTGGGCAGCGCGCTGATGACGCCGGTCGGCCGCGTCCTGGTGCTGCGCAACGCGCCGAAATCCGAGCTTCTCAACGCCACGGCGCTGATCACCTGGCCGGCGCTGTTTGCGCCGGTGGTCGGGCCGGTGCTTGGCGGCTTCATCACCACTTATCTCTCCTGGCACTGGAATTTCTTCATCAACATTCCGCTTGGGGTTGCCGGTTTGGCGCTGGTTGCCCGCTTCATTCCCAGCGACCGCGAAGCTGGGGCCAAGCCGCTCGACTGGCCGGGCTTCCTGCTGACCTCGGTGGGGCTCGCCGCGATGCTCTATGGCCTCGAGCGCATCGCGCATCCGCAAGAGGGTGTGTTGCCGACCGTGGCACTGCTCGGCACGGGCATTTTGGTCGGCTGGCTGGCGGTGCGGCATCTGCGACGCGCCAACCATCCGCTGCTCGATCTCACAGCTTTCAAGGTGCAGACCTTCGCCATCTCGACGCTGTCGGCCGGCACGATCTTCCGCATCGCCATCAACGCCACGCCGTTCCTGCTGCCGCTTTTGTTCCAGGTCGGCTTCGGCCTGAGCCCGGTCGATGCTGGCATGATGATCCTGGCCTATTTTCTCGGTAATCTCGGTATGAAGGCGGTGACGACGCCGACGCTGAGGCGCTTCGGTTTCCGTTCGGTGCTGATCGTCAACGGGGTGATCGCTTCTTTGTCGATCATGGCCTGCGCGGCGCTTTCGCCGCAGACGCCGCAAGCGTTGGTGGTGGTGCTGATGCTGATCGCCGGCCTTTCGCGCTCGATGCAGTTCACCGCGCTCAACACGCTGGCCTTCGCCGATGTGGCCTCACAGCAGCGCAGCTCGGCGGCGACATTGTCCAGCATGCTGCAGCAGGTGGCGATGCTGTTCGGCGTGGCGGTGGCGGCGGCACTGCTCAACCTGTCACAGATCGCCAGGGGCGCGGCAGCGCTCGATCTCGTCGACTTCCGCCTTGCCTTCCTGGTGATCGGCGCAATCGGTCTCGTCGCCTCGTTCCGCTTTCTGGCGCTACCGAACGCTGCCGGCGCCGAGGTCTCGGGCCATGCTTTGCGGATTTGACGCGGGAATCCAGCGGCGATCGCGGACATAAATTCTGCCTGCTTCGCTCGTTGTGGAACAAACTTTTGCGAGCGCTCCGATTGGCACGGTCAATTGAAAAAGTGCTTGAGTTCCTGGCATTGCGCCAGCCTCGCCAATCAGCGCGTCCAACCGCAGAATTTCCTCGCAAGCCGGCCTGCAATGCGCGGATTCATTTGACGAATTGGTCTTGAGCCGATTAGCTTTCGTTCCGATGGCCGCAGAGGGAGCAGGGCGTAGCCATCGCGGGTGAAAGCGGGCAATGAACGCGACCGGCTGGCTAAACTGGAGAAGCCTGAACCAGGAGGGCATTGTCTTTGCCATCGCGGTTGTGCTGTTCATTGCCGCGGCCATCGGACTGCCTGGTTTTATCAACTCGAACAATCTCGTTGCCATCGTGCGCTCGGTCTCGGTGCTGGGAATATTGGCGCTCGGCATGGCGGTCGTCATAATAGGCAGAGGCATCGACCTGTCGGCGGTGGCGATCATGGCGATGTCGGTCGCCTGGTATCTGCAACTGCTGAATTCGGGAACATCCGACGGGCTGGCCTTCGCCTATGTGCTCGCCGGCGTTCTCGCAATCGGGCTGTTGAACGGAATCCTGGTCGCCTACGCCGAGGTTCCGGCGATCTTCGTGACGCTGGCGACCGCATCCTTCGTCTTCGGCTATGTGCGCTCACAATTGATCACGCAGGACGCCGTGCCGGTGCCGCCCGGCCATTGGGTCGAGCTTCTGGGCGGGCTGCGTTTCCTCGACATCCCGGTCGAGGTGTTTGTCTTCGCCGGGCTGGCTTTCGCATTCTTCCTGTTCCTGCGCTACACCAAATGGGGCCGCTACGTCTATTTCGCCGGTGACAACCCGGTCGCCGCGCGCAACATCGGCATTCCAGTGCGCCCGATGCTGGTGCTGCGCTACGTGCTGTCGGCCCTGGTCTCTCTGGTGGCCGGCCTGCTCACCGCCGCCAGCCTGCATTCGATCAACACCCGCATCGTCAATTCCACGCTGCTCTACGACATCGTGCTGGTGGCGGTGATCGGCGGCATCGGTCTGTCTGGCGGGCGGGGCGGGGTGCGCAACGTGCTGGTGGGTGCCGCGCTGATCGGCATTCTGCTCAATGCGATGACCATCATCGACATTCCGCTGCTCTATCAGAACCTGATCAAGGCCGCGATCCTGCTGGCGGCGATCATCGTCGATGGGTTCATCAATCCGCGCGACGAGCAGACCGCGCAACAAGGCGACATTTAGACTGACGCGAACGGTTGGGGCCGGCCGCGAACGACATACCAAACCAGAGGATGTGACATGAAAATCATCAGGACATTTATGGCTGCCGCGGCAGCGCTCGCCGCCTCCGCATTCGTGGCGCCAAGCTTCGCGGCCGAAGATCCGGGTCCGGGCGCCTATTCGCAAGCACTCAAGGGCAAGCGCGTGATGCTGGTCCCGATGGCGATGGGCTTCGACCTGGCACAGGGCTGGGCGCATTACCTGAAGACGGAGGTCGAGGCCTGGGGCGGCGTGTTCGAGACGCGTGACCCGAACTGGGTGGTCGATGCCGGCGCGCAGGCGATAACCGACGCGATCTCGTCGGACGCCAGGCCGGACGTGCTGATCATCCACTCGCCCGACCTCAACTCCTATGCCAAGCTGATGAAGAAGGCGCAGGCGGCCGGCACCTATGTGCTTTTGGTCGACAATCCGGCGAACTTCCCGGCCGATGCCTTTGTCGGCAGCGACTGGGATCGCCTCGGCCAGCTGGAAGCCGAAGCGGCGATCAAGGGTTGTGGGCCGAACTCGTCCAAGAAGATCGGGCTGGTGCAGGGCGACCAGGCCAACTCGTCGAGCCTCTACCAGTATGCCGGCATCATGAAGGTGCTGGACAAGAACCCCGACTTCAAGGTCGTGGCCAAGCCGGACTCCAACTGGGATGCGACGACCTCGCGCAACGTGACGACGACGATGCTGCAGCAGAACCCCGACATCTGCGCCATCATCGATTTCTGGGACGGCGACGCGACCGGCGCATCGGCCGCGATCCGCGATGCCAAGCTCGAGGGCAAAGTCTTTCTGGTCACCACCGGCGGTGGCGAAAAGACCGCCGACTGCGACAAGCTGCAGGACGGCACCTATGGCGCGGTGGTGATGACCGACCTTGCCCGCCAGTCGGGCGACATGAACGCCGTCATCAAGTTCCTGTTGCAGAGTGGCCAGCCGGCCGGCACCTCGCACACCTACATCTATACGCTGGAGAAGGCGACAACCAAGGCCGACCTCAAGCCAGACAGCTGCTGGGACTTGAAGGCACTGCAAGCCCAAGCTGCGGCCAAGTAAACCGCGGGTCCGTTGCAAGCATCGACGAGGTGGCCGGACCGGGTTCGGCCGCCTCTTTCTCTCTTGAGTGGCAGCAGCAACCGATGTCCTTTCGCGAACGCCTTCAATCCTGGCGCTACAATCTCGTGCCCGACCACCTCGTCGGCGAGATCCTAAGCAAGCGCTGGACCGACAACGCCATTCCTTTCCTGGCGCTGGTGGCGACGCTCGGCGTGTTCGGTTCGATCATCCCCGGCTTCTTCAAGCCGATGTCGCTGCAGGAATCGACCCGCCAGCTCGGCGAGTTCTCGCTGGTCGTCACCGGCATGACGGTGGTCATGCTGGGCGGCGGCATCGACCTGTCGGTCGGCTCGATCTTCGCGCTGTCCTGCTTTTCCGCCGTCTTCGTCTTCTTCATCCTCGAACAATCGGTGTGGCTGGCGCTGGCCGCCTCGATCGCCACCGGCCTGCTGTTCGGCGCGATCAACGGTTACCTGATCGGTTATTTCAGGCTGCGCGCGTTCCTGACGACACTGGTCACCTTCATTTTCGGGCGGGCGCTGTTCGACATTTTAGTCACCACTTATGCCGCCGACGTCCAGCTTTCCGATGCCACATCGGATGTGCTGGACTTCATCGGCGATGACACCTTCTGGGGCCTCTCGGTTGCGGTGTGGGCGGCGATTATCCTGGCCATCATTACCCACGTCGCGCTGACGCGCTCGCGGCCCGGCTGGCATGTGCAGGCGGTAGGCGGGTCGCGGCGCTCGGCCCACAATGCCGGCATCCGCGTGCGCCGCACCGTGTTCATGACTTATGTGTTCTCCGGCTTCTGCGCCTCGCTCGGCGGCTTTCTCATCGCCTGCCGGCTGAGCGGGGCAGGGCCGGGAACCGGCCTCAACCTTGAGGTCATGGCGTTGACGGCGGCGGTCGTCGGCGGCGTCAGCCTGGGCGGCGGCCGCGGTTCGGTGATCAAGGGGCTGATGGGCGCGATCATCGTGCTGACCATGACCAACGGGCTGATCCGGCTGGGCTATGGCACCGGCACCAACCAGATGGTGCTGGGCATCATGCTGGCCGTCGCCGTCACCATCGACATTCGCTGGCTGAAGAACCGCCACAAGGTGCTGGACGAGGTCTATGTCGCACCGGTCTATCTGAAGATGGGGGCAACGCAGTCGGCTGCACCGGGCTCGGGCACGCCTTACGAACTCGACAACCGATTGTCGGAGGCCGACCATATCGGGCTCGGCGAGCTGGAAGGGCCGGAAGACGTCATCCTCGACCGCGACGACCATCTCTATTGCGGCACCAGGCATGGCGAGATCGTCCGCTTCTTCGCGCCGGACTACAAACGCTCGGAGGTCTTTGCCCATATTGGCGGCTTTCCGCTCGGCCTGGCCTTCGACAAGACAGGCGATCTGATCAGCTGCGTTGGCGCGATGGGCCTCTATTCGGTCTCGCCGCAGCGCGAGGTGAAGCGGCTTTCGGCGGAAACGTCGCGCTCCTGGACCTCGATCGTCGACGATGCGCGGCTGCGCGACCCCAATGATTGCGACATCGCGCCGGACGGCCGCATCTACTTCACCGATTCCACCAAGCGCTATGACGCGCACGACTGGGCGCTGGACTCGATCGAGAACCGCGCCACCGGGCGGCTGCTCGTCTATGATCCGAAGGACGGTTCGACCAAGACATTGCTCGACGGCTACCGTTACACCAACGGCGTCTGCATGGCGCATGACGGCAAGTCGCTGTTTTTTGCCGAAAGCTGGGCCTGCCGCGTGCATCGCTATTGGCTGGTGGGGCCGAAAGCAGGCACCGCCGAATGCGTGATCCGCGACATGCCGGGCTACCCCGACAACATCAACCGAGCGTCAGACGGCAATTACTGGATGGCCTGGCTTGGCATGCGCACGCCAAGCTTCGACCTGTCGCTGCGCCATCCCGACATGCGCAAGCGCATGACGCGCCGGCTGCCGCAGGACGAATGGCTGTTCCCCAACATCAACACCGGCGGTGTGGTGAAATTTGACGAGAACGGCGGCATCGTCGAGGCGATGGGCGACCTGTCGGGCGCCGCGCATCCGATGGTGACTTCGATGCGCGAGCACAAGGGTTTTCTGTTCGTGGGCGGCATCCTCAACAACCGGATCGGCCGCTACCGGATTGCCGGCGCCGACCCGAACTGGACCAGCCCTGCTTCCTACTGGGGAGCAAAGGCATGATGCTGGACCCGATCCTCGACATCTTTCGCGGCAAGGCGGTGACAATCCCGCCGCTTGATGGCGCCTTCAGGCCGAATACGCTGCTGGACGATGCTGCGGCCTTTGCTGAACTGCCCGAGCCTGACAATCTGCTGATCGCTGACGGCCGGCTGCTGGCGTCCAGTGCCAATGCCGTCTACGCGGTCACCGCCGGTGGCGCGCCTGTTCTGGTCGAGACATTTCCCTCCCGCGTCACAGCGCTCGCGCGCTCGCCCGCCGGCGAACTGACGGTCGGGCTCGAAAGCGGCAGGCTGCTGATTGCAGGCAAGGAGGCCGCCCTGCCGGCCGAGATCCGCTGCATCACAGCACTCGCCTATGCGGAAGATGGCACGCTTTGGCTGGCCAATGGCTCGGCCGACCACGGGCCGTCGCAATGGGCCGCCGATCTGATGAAGAAGGGCGCATCGGGTTCGCTGTGGAAGCGCGATCCGGCAGGCAGCGAATTCCGCAAGCTCGCCGGTGACATCGCCTTTCCCTATGGGCTGCATCCAACCGGCAAGGACGTGCTGGTCGGCGAGAGCTGGCGGCACCAACTCGTCCGCTTCGACAGCGCGACAGGCAGCCGCTCGACGGTGCTGGCGCATCTGCCCGGCTATCCCGCGCGGCTATCGCCCGCCGCCGATGGCGGTGCCTGGCTGGCGCTGTTTGCGCCCCGGAACCGTCTGATCGAATTCGTGCTGCAGGAAACGCACTATCGAAACGACATGCTGGCGCAAGTGCCGCCGCAGCACTGGATCGCGCCGGCACTCGCCTCCAACCGCAGCTTCCTCGAGCCGCTGCAATGCGGCGGCATCCGCACCATGGGCATCCACAAGCCATGGTCGCCGAGCCGCTCCTACGGGCTGGTGGTCAGGCTCGATCGGGAGATGCGGCCGCAATTCAGCCTGCACAGCCGCGCCAACGGCACGCGCCACGGCATCTGCAGCGTGGCGGAGAAAGACGGTCGCCTGTTCATCGCCTCGAAAGGCGGCGATTGCCTGCTGGCTATCGATCTGGCCTCAGGAGGGCATCGCTGATGGAACCGATCGTCCGCCTGGAGAACGTGACCAAGACCTATCGCGGCGTGCCCGCGGTGAAGAATGTCAGCTTCGAGCTGCGCAAGGGCGAGATTCACGCGCTGCTCGGCGAAAATGGCGCGGGAAAATCGACGCTGACCAAGATCATCGCCGGCGTTGTCGACGCGACATCGGGAAAGATGTTCCACAAGGGCCAGGAGATCGCCTACGCCTCGCCGCATGCGGCGCTTCAAGCCGGCATCGCCATGGTGTTCCAGGAGACCAGCCTGGTGCCGTCGATGACCGTGGCGCAGAACCTCTATCTCGGCACCGAGAGCTTTCTCAACCGGCTGCGCGGCACCTACATCTCGGCGCAGCAGTTCCTGCAGTCGCTGAATTTTCCCGTCGACCCTAATGCCATGGTGGCGACGCTGGGCGCGGCCAAGCGGCAGATGGTCGAAATTGCACGCGCCGTCCACCACAATGCCGAGATCATCATCTTCGACGAGCCGACGGCGACGCTGACGCCAGAGGAAAAGCGGCACTTCTTCGCGCTGATCCGCCGGCTCAAGGCAAGGGGCGTGTCGATCGTCTTCATCAGCCATGCGCTCGAAGAGGCGCTTGATATCGCCGACCGCATCACCATCCTGCGCGACGGCGAGCTGGTGATCACCGACGATACCGTCGCTTTCGATCGCGACAGGATCGTCGCGGCGATGGTCGGGCGCACGCTTTCGGGACAGCTCTACAGCCAGCGCGACGAGACCAAACTGCGCAAGCCCGGCAAGAAGGTGCTGTCGGTGCAGGACATCTCGATGAGCAATGTCGTGCGCAACAATTCCTTCTCGATCTTCGAGGGCCAGATCACCGGCGTCTTCGGACTGATCGGCTCGGGCCGCACCGAGACGTTCAAGATCGTCTCCGGCATCTACAAGCGCGACTTCCTGCGCGGCGGCACTATCGAGCTGCACGACCGACCGGTGCGCTATCTCGTGCCGAGCGAGGCGGTGGCGGACGGCATCGTCTATGTCACCGAAGATCGCAAGAGCGAGGGGATTTTCGAGACGATGGACGTCGCCGAGAACCTGTTCGGCGGCTTTTTGGCGGCGGGGCGGGAAAAGGGCTGGGTAATCAATGCGCAGGAGATGCGGACGCTGTCGGCCGAATGGACCAGGACGCTGAACGTCAAGGCGATCAACGACAATGCCCGGGTGGTCGAGCTTTCCGGCGGCAATCAGCAGAAGGTGGTGATCGGCAAGGGGCTGGTGCAGAAGCCGCGCATCGTCATCTTCGACGAACCGACGCGCGGCGTCGATGTCGGCGCGATTGCCGAAATCCACCAGATCATCAACCGGCTGGCCGATGAAGGCCTCGCAGTCGTCGTCATCTCGTCCTACCTGCCGGAGATCATGAACCTGTCCGACCGCATCCTGGTCTGCCGGCAAGGCCGCATCGTCGAGGAGTTCTCGCCTGCCGAGGCGACGGAGGAGAAGATCATGTACGCGGCCGTGCACTAGGTTCCCGGGCGCGGAAGGTTGACATTTGGATGGTTTTTGCGCCGGCGGATCGTACACTTTGGAGATTGGCCGAGGCGCCCGTCGTTTCGTCATCCTGGGGCGAAGCAAGGAGCGAAGCGACGCGGCGCAGACCCCAGGATCCATGCCGCTACATCAGAGCGCTGCTGCGGTGCAGAATTCTGTTTCGCTGCGTTCTTCGGCTAAGGTCACGGCATGGATCCCAGGGTCTCCGCGACGGAGCTTCGCTCCTGCTTCGCCCAGGGATGACGAAGGTGAGGGGCCTCGGCCAGCCTTACGGTCTTGCCTCAGCGCGTCAATTGCTGATTCATCCAAGACGGTTAGCCGCCTTTTCTCCCGACCTGATTCAACGACCTCGCATAACGATTCAAAGCGAAAGGACCAAGCCATGGCCACGACGAAACTTCTGACCGATGCCGAGGTCGAGGCGACTCCCGCCGTGAAGGCGGTGTTCGACGATATCCGCGCGACGCGCAAATCCGACTTCGTCAACAATTTCTGGCGCGGGCTGGCCAATGATCCGGTTTCGCTGAAGCGGGTGTGGGAGCAGCTCAAGGCGGTGATGGTCGCTGACAGCGCCATCGATCCGCTTACCAAGGAGATGATCTACATCGCCGTCTCGACCGCCAATGGCTGCTCCTATTGCGTCCACTCGCACACCGCCGCAGCGCGGGCCAAAGGCATGACCGACGCGCAGCATGGCGAGTTGGTGTCGATCATCGGGCTGGCCGGGCAAACCAACCAGATGGTGACAGCGCTGCAGATCCCGGTCGATCCGGAGTTCGAGGTGCGGTGAGGTGAGGCGCGGCGCCTTCCCTTCTCCCCTTGTGGGAGAAGGTGGCCGAGCGAAGCTCGGTCGGATGAGGGGTGCTGGACGGATCGCGGCCTTGGAGACGTAAGTGCTTCAAATCGCTGGGATTTTCTCCGCCGAGTTTCTTCCAGCACCCCTCATCCGTCTCGGCGCTACGCGCCGATCCACCTTCTCCCACAAGGGGAGAAGGGATGCGCGCTACACCGGCCGATAAACCTTCGCCGCAGTGTTCCAGAAAATATCCGCCTCTGCCGCCGTGCCGTGCTTGCCCACCGCCTCGCGGTGCGCCCTGATCAGCTCGGCATGGCTGGTCCACAGCTTCTCGATCGGGAAGTTCGAGCCGAACATCAGATGATTGCTGCCGAGGATGTCGATGGCGTTGTCGACGATATAGCTGATCAGCGCCGGGTCGTTGCGGTGGACGAAGGTGCCGAGGCCGGACAGCATTGCATAGAGGTTGGGCGCCGCTGACAGCGTGCGCAGGCCGGACTTCCACGCCTCGGTGGTCTCCGGCTCCATGTCGGTCAGCATGCCGGCGTGGGTGAGGATGAAATTCGTCTCGGAGTTGTCGCCGACGAGCGTCAGCCCGTCCTTCATCTGGGCGGGGAAAAGCTGCAGGTCGAAGGACAGGCCGTAATCCTTCAGCCGCGCGACATTGGCCCGCACCTTGGGGTCGATGACCTGATCGGCCGAGGCGGCGAAGCGGAAGGCCGGCGTTCCGTGCCAGTGCAGCTGCATGCGCACGCCGCGCAGCAGAGGGTATTTGATCAGCCGGTCGATCTGGGAACGCACGTCGTCCACGGTCATGTCGGCATAGCCGACGATGGCGTGCGGCCAGCCGGTTTCTTCCGCGGTCTTCTGCAGGAAGGCGACCTCTTTTTCGAAATCCTCCTTCGCCCAGTTGGTCTGCACATAGACCGCCTTCTCGACACCCGAACCTTGCTGATCGGCGAGGAATTCCTCGATCGGATAGTCACGGCGGATCGGCTCGTATGGACCGAAGATGCGCGGCACCATCGGTCCGACCAGCCAGGGCTGGTCCTCTCGGCGCCAGATGTGGAAATGCGCGTCGATCGCCTTCTGCATCACGAAACCCTTTTCCAGATTGGCGCGGCCGCCGGAGCGGGGCGGGCGAGCGACAGGATGAACTCGGTGAGGCCGGCGATCGAGGAGCCGTCGACCAGATCGTCGAGCACCGGCAGGATGGCGCGAAGTGCTGCCGTTGCCGGCCGGAAGCGCGGGTCGCCGGCCAACGGCGTCGCCAGCGAAAGCCGAAAGGCGCGGGCGCTCAGCCGGCGCATCGCCGTCTCCAGCTCGGCATGATCGCCGCGCTCCAGCGCATCGGACAGAATGACGATTGCCGCCCCGCGCGCAAAAGCGGAGAAGCGCGGCACCGACAGGAAGGCGAGCAGCGTCGGTCCCATGCGGGTGCCGCCGTCCCAGTCGTCGACCTGGGCAGCGGCGCGGGCCAGCGCCTGATTGCGGTCGCGAATGCGCAGCGGCGAGGTGATACGGGTCAGCCGTGTGCCGAAAGTGAAGACCTCCGCCCGGTCGGCGCCTTGCACCGCCGCGTGTGCCAGCTTGAGATAGTCCGATGTGTAGAGCTTCATCGAGCCGGACACGTCGATCAGCATGAGAAGCTTGCGCGGCACTGTCTGCCGCCGGCGCAGCAGCGGCGAGGGGATATCGCCGTCGGCACTGACGATTTCGCGCAGCGAGCGGCGCAGGTCGAGCTTGCCGCGGGCATTCGTGCGCACGGTGCGGAAGGAGCGGCGGGCGGGCAACGCGGTGGCGAGCTTGCGGCGGAAGGCGGCAAGCCCGTCGCTGTCGCGCTGGAACTCGCGGACGCTCAACTGTTCGCTGGCCGAAGACAGTTCGCCGCCTTGCTCCTGGCGGACCACCTCGATTTCTTCTTCGCCCGTTGCACCATCGTCCTTGATGCGGGTTTCCTCGTCGGCCTCGCCTTCGACCAGCGCCGCGGCGTCCCCATAGAAATGGCTCCGGAAATGCGCCTCGAATTCGTCGCGGCGGTCGGGCGGCGGCGCCAGCGTGGCAAGGGCCGCCTCGTGGATGTCGGCCATCGAGCGCGGCCCGAGCAGGGTTACGGCCTGCATGAAGTCTGATACCTGCTCCGGCGCGACAGCAAAGCCATAGCGGCGCAGCAGCCGGCCGAAGCCGAGCATTGGGGTTGCGGCGCGCGGCAAGCTTTCTCCCCGCATCATTCCTTCGCGCCCCCCTCTGTCCTACCGGACATCTCCCCCTCAAAGGGGGAGATTGGCAGCTTTGACGCTCCGCTCAGCCCTGCAATGTTGGAGTTTAGCGAAAGCCGGGATGACATCTGATCTCCCCCCTTGAGGGGGAGATGTCAAGTGGTGGCAAAGAGGGCAGGACAGAGGGGGGTGCTGTCCCGCCAACGTTGCGGAATGGACGGGAGGAGGGGATTGCCGACTTCCCGGCTCACGCCAGCGCCTCCTCGACAATCTTGCCGAGCTCGGGCGCGATGCAGGATAGATCCTCCTCGTCCTTGATCAGCACGCCGATGGCGCGGCGAAACGCTTCCGGCCAGGGGCTGCCGCCCTTTTCGAGGATGCTGGCGGCATTGGCCCATTCGACCGCCTCGGCGATGCCTGGCGGCTTGGCCAGCGGACGCGCGCGGATGTCGCGCACGGCGGAAGCCACGGCGCGCGCCGTTTCCTCGGCGACATCGCCGGCGCGCAGCATGATGATCTCGGCCTCGCGAATGGCGTCGGGATAGGTGATCCAGTGATAGACGCAGCGCCGCCGCAGCGCTTCGGCCAGTTCACGGGTGCGGTTCGAGGTCAGGATGACGATCGGCTGGGCCGTCGCGCGAATGGTGCCGCGCTCGGGAATGCTGATCTGGAAATCGGACAGGAATTCCAGCAGCAACGCTTCGAACTCATGGTCCGAGCGGTCGATCTCGTCGACCAGCAGCACGCGCTTTTCCGGCGCCTTCAGCACCTGCAGCAGCGGCCGCGCGATCAGAAAGCGGTCGTCATAGATGTCGACCTCGTGCTCGCCGGCGTGGCGGATGGCGAGCAACTGGCGCTGGTAGTTCCATTCGTAGAGCGCGTGTGCTGCGTCGATGCCCTCATAGCATTGCAACCGAACCAGATCGCGCCCGAGAACTTCGGCAATCGCCTTTGCAGCTTCGGTCTTACCGACGCCGGGCGCGCCTTCGAGCAGCAGCGGCTTGCCCAGCCTTATCGCCAGAAAGATGGCCGTGGCCAAGCTTTCATCGGCCAGATAGCGCGAGGCGGCGAGGCGCGACGCCACTGCCTCCGGCGAGGTCGCGACAGTCTCGGCGCTTCTCTTGGGCATTTCCAGCACTCAGTTTGGCGCCTGCGCCTTCAGCGCTCGCAGGATGCGCTCCGGCGTGATCGGCAGCGTATCGATGCGCACACCGACCGCGTCGAATACGGCGTTGGCCACCGCCGGGATTTGCGGGTTGGCGCACATCTCGCCCGGCCCCTTGGCGCCGTACGGTCCGTCGGCCGAGGGCCGTTCCAGCACGATGATCTCGGTTCGTGCGAGATCGCCGGGTCCCGGCATCAGATATTGGTTGAAATCGGTGCCGCCATGGTCGCGGTTGGGATAATAGGGTTCGGTCGTCTCGTAGAGCGCATGGCTGATGCCCATCCATGAACCGCCGACGAGCTGCTGTTCAACCATTTTCGGGTTCAGCGCGCGGCCGATCTCAAAGACGTTCTTCACCGTCAGCACGGTGACTTCGCCGGTTTCGTCGTCGACCTCGACCTCGGCAACCGTGCAGGCGTGGGCGTAGCAGTTCGACGGCTTCATCGCGCCGGTCTCCTTTTCGGGATAGGAGCGGGGGATCAAAAACATGCCGCGGCCGGAAATCGAACGGCCGCGCTTGAAATGCGCCGACAGCGCGACATCGAAGATCGAGATCGATTTCTGCGGCGCGCCCTTGACCAGGATGTTGCCCTGGCCATCGGTCTCGAGGTCGGACGCATTGACTTCAAGCTCCTCGGCCGCCACTTCCAGCATCACCTGGCGGGCTTCCCTGGCCGCCTGGATGACGGCGTTGCCGGCGCGATGCGTGCCGCGCGAGGCGAAGGTGCCCATGCAGTGCGGACCGGTATCGGTGTCGGCGGTGTCTACGACGACACGGTCGGTCGGCACGCCGATCGTCTCGGCGCAGATCTGCGCCATGATCTGCTTCATGCCCTGGCCGAGATCGACGCTCGACAGCGTGACCATGAAATTGCCGGTCGGCGTCGAATGCACCAGCGCCTGGGTCGGGTCGCCGCCGAGATTCATGCCGGTCGGGTAGTTGATCGCGGCGACGCCGCGTCCGCGCCTGATCGCCATCTCAAGCTCCCTTCGCGTAGGACGACATCGCCATGAATTTTTCTGCCACGGGCCAGTTGGCGGCGCGCGAGGCTTCCTGCATGCACTCGATCAGCGCAGCACCCTCGGTCGGCTGCCGATGTGCTTTCATGTCGCCATCGCGATAGGCGTTGATGAAACGGAATTCGAGCGGGTCCATGCCGATCAGCCGGGCGAGCTTGTCCATCTGTACCTCCAGCGCGAAATCGCCGATGGTGACGCCGAAGCCGCGCATCGCCGAGGACGGGGTGCGGTTGGTGTAGACGCAGTAGGTGTCGATCCAGACGTTCGGGATCGTATAGGGGCCGGGATAATGGCCGGCGCCCTTCTGCGCGCCGTAGGGCGAATGGCGCGAATAGGCGCCGGCGTCGGTGTAGCCGGTCACTTTGCGCGCGACGATGCGGCCGTCGTTCATGACGCCGTCCTTGATGACGACTTTCTCGGCGGCGCGCGGCGAGGAAATCTGCATCTCTTCCTCGCGGCTGTAGATAAAACAGACCGGTCGTCCTGTTATTTTGGCGCCAAGGATGGCGATCGGCTCGACGATGACGTCGACCTTGCCGCCAAAGCCGCCGCCGACAGTGCCGCCGACGAAATGCAGCTTGTTGCCGGGCATCTGCAGGATGATCGAGGCGTTATCGAGAGTGAAGAACATCGCCTGCGTGTTGGTGTAGCAGGTGAAGCGGTCGTTGCCCTCCGGCGCGACGATGCAGCCGGTCGTTTCGGTCGGCGCATGCTCGATCGGTGAAGACTGGTAGGTCTGTTCGAGCACGTGGTCGGCTCCTGTAAAGCCTGCCTCGACATCGCCGAAGCGCACCTTGCGGCATTCGCCGCTATCGTAGAGATAGTAGTTCCGGCCATGGTACTCATTGACGATCGGCGCGCCGGGCTTCAGCGCTTCGTCCATGTCGAAGACGGCCGGCAGCACCTCGTAATCGACCTTGACCTTGGCGGCGGCTTCCTGCGCGGCGCGCTCGGTCTCGGCCAGCACCGCCACCACGGCCTCGCCCTTCCAGCGCACCTTGCCGTCGGCCAGCACCGTCTCGTCCTCCGGCCCGATCTGGATCAGGATCAGGATGGTGTAGACATTGTGCGGCACATCCTTGGCGGTCAGCACCTTGACGACGCCGGGGTGCTTTTCCGCCTCTGACGTATCGATGCTGCGGATGCGGGCGTGATGATGCGGGCTGCGCACCATCTTCAGGTGCAGCATGCCGGGAAAATTGCGGTCGGCGAAATAGGTGGTCTTGCCGGTGACATGGCCGGGCGAATCCGAGCGCGGCCGCGGCTGGCCGATCTCGTGCAGATCGTCCTTGCGCTGGTCGGCGAAGTAGCTCTTGCGGAGTTCCATTTTCTTAACTCCCCTCAAGCCGCGCTCTGCGAATTGGAGCGCGCAGCGCTCAGCACCGCCTGGATGATCGGTTCGTAGCCGGTGCAGCGGCAGATATTGCCGGACAGTGCCTCGACCACATCCTCGCGGCTGGGGTTCGGCGTGTGATCGAGCAGCACCTTGGCGGCCATGATCATGCCCGGCGTGCAGAAACCGCATTGGGTCGCGAAGGCGTCGAGGAAAGCGCGTTGCAGCGGATGCAGCACGCCGCCTTCCGCCAGTCCCGAGGTGGTGGTGACGGTTGCGCCGTTGCAGGTCTCGGCCAGCGTCAGGCAGGAGAGCCTGAGCTCGCCATCGATGATGACCGAGCACGCGCCGCAAGTGCCCTGGTGGCAGCCGCCTTTTGGCGAGGTGTCGCCGATCTTGTCGCGCAGCGCATGAAGCAGCGTTGTGCCGCTGTCGATGAATTCGGCCTTTTCGGCACCATTGAGCGTGAACTGAACCGGGACCTTTGCCATCTTTTTACTCCTTGCGCCGCAGCCAGGCGGACATACGCGCCACGGTCTTTCAGGCGAGCAGCAGCCGGCCGAGATGGACCGGCAGGACTTCGTTGCGATACCAGGCACTGGCGATCGGATCGGTTCGCGGCGAAGTGCCGTCGCGGGCAACAGCCAGTGCCGGTGCGATGCCCTCGCTCGTGAGTTCCCGGCCAATCAGGGCCTTCTCCGCCGCCCTGGCACGGATCGGCCGGTCGGCCATGCAGCCGAGCGCGATCCGCGCGGACGACACAGTGCCGTCCGGTGCGTGCTCCAGCACGGTCGCGATGCTCAGCACCGAAATGCCCTTTGGCTTGACCCTCGACACTTTCAGGAAGCGAAAGCCGCCTTCCTTCGGAAGCGTGAAGCCGACCGCAGTGACGATGGCGTGGTTGCTCTCGCGTTTCGCCAGGAATGTCTCAATCGGCAGCTCGCCGTCATCGGTGCTGACAGTTGCATCCAAAGCCAGCAGCGCAACGGTGAAATCGCCGTAAGGCGTTGGCGCGAAGAGATTGCCGCCGACGCTCGCCATGTTGCGGATCGCCGGGCCGCCGACAGCGCGCGCGGCGTGGGCAAGGGGGGTGAGATCCGAGTGACGGGCGACCGCCGCCATGGTCACCGAAGCGCCGATGCGGACCTCGCCGCCGGAAATGCGGATAATTGACAGCGCCGGTTCGGTCGACCGGATGAAACCGGAGATCGACACGTCGCCTTCATTGGCGGCGCGCACGACCAGTGTGCCGCCACCGAGATAGCGGGCGCCGGCGGCTTTCAGCGCCGCGCCGGCGTCCTTCACCGTCGCGAAAGTCTGCAGTGCAAGCGCCATGGAACGCTCCCTTTTTCGGGCTTAGTCCGTCATTCAACTCTGGCCGGCAAAGTGGTTCTTCAGGGCGTTGAACCCGCCCTGGAAAACATTGGCGCCCATGCCTTCGGCCAATTTATCGGCTTCCTCGGGAGCGGCGTCGAAGCTGGCGGTCCATTCGGCATAGGTGCGGTCGCCGTCCGTCACCCGCCGCAACTGCAGCGTCGACTTGTGGTTGGTCAGCGGCTGCGGCGTCTCCAGGATGGCGTAGCTGACGAGGAAGTTCTCGTCGGAGAAATCGAGCAGCTTTTCGCGGAGGCGGGCGCCGCTGGCGAGCTGGAAATTGCGCACGCAGCCGATCGTGCCGGCATCCTTGCCGTCTTCGATATGGCTTTCGACCATGCGCGGGTGCCAGGTCGGCAGGCCGTTGAAGTCGCGTATGCGCGCCCAGACCTTTTCGACCGGTGCGTCGATGACGCTGGAGATGGTGACTTTCGCCATATGATCGTTCCCTTGCAAATCAGCTGCTTGGGAGGGTAGGGCGGCAGGCTCGGCAGCGCTTATCAATGCGTCTTGAACGCCTATCAAATAGTCTGAAAAAACGGGCGCTCAGCTGATCGCCCGCGCCGCCTCGCGGTAAAGCGTCGGCGGGACTCCGACATGGTCGCGGAAGAAGCGCGAGAAATTGCCTTGCGTGGTGAAGCCGAGATTGCAGGCGACCGAGATCAGCGGCTCCTGCGACCACTGTAACTGCCGCACCGCTTCCTCCATGCGCAGCGTGTTCCAATAGACGTTGGGCGTCAGATTGGTCTGTTCCTTGAACAGCGCGAAAAAATGCGGCCGCGACAGGCCGACGCTGCGCGCCACGTCGTCGAAGCAGATACGCTCGCAGACATTGGCTTTCATCAGCTGGATCGCCTTGCGGACGCGGAAGTCCTGCATGGTGTTGACGCGGGCGCGCACCGTCTGCGGTGCGGAGGCATCGGCGGCGTCGAGTACGCTGTCGATGAAGCGCTCGATCTCGTAGTTGGCGATGTCGTCGATGCTCTCATTGTCGCTGAGATGATCGAGGAGGTTGGCCGCTGCCTTGTGCAGCCAAGGCTCGAGCGTGATTGCCGGGGCGGAGAACAGCGGCGCGGCGGAAGGCAGCTCGCGGCGCCTTCGAGCCCAGTCCGGGTCGATGTAAAAGGCGAGGAACAGGCCAGGCGTGCCGTCGCGGGACAGAGCGTGGCTGTGCGGCTGGAAGGAATTGATGCCGGCGGCAGTGCCCGGTCCAAGCCGCACCGCCTCACGGCCGATGGTCATCTCGCCGGCCGTGCCTTCCAGCCAGATGATGATATGCGCCTCGACATGGGCATGGGTGACGAAGTCGCTGGCGACGTTCAGGACAGAAACATGTCCGAACCGGCCCCAGTAGAGCCTGATCGCTTCCGTCATGGGTATATCCTCCCGCAGGCGACTGGCCTCCCTTCGCCTGCTGCGAGCGATTGTGCGGCTCAGTTCGGGCTTGCGTCAAGACGGATGTGCACGTCCGGGCGCCGGCCATGCGCCGCAGCGGCGGATTTTCAGACCCGGCGATAGGAGCGCGTCCCCTTCTCCCCCTGTGGGAGAAGGTGGATCGGCGCGCTAGCGCCGAGACGGTTGAGGGGTGTTGGAAGAAATGAGGCGATGCCAATCTGGAGCACCCCTCATCCGTCGCCTTCGGCGACACCTTCTCCCACAAGGGGAGAAGGGGGAGGCTGCGCTTGAACGTCAGTCGTTGCGCCTGAAATTGCGGATGCGGTCGAACAGGACCGCCAGTAGGATGGCGCCGCCGATGAACACGCCTTGCCAGAAGGCATTGATGCCGAGCAGGCCGAGGCTGTTGCGGATGACCTCGATCAGCGCCGCGCCGACGACCGCGCCGAAGGCTGTGCCCATGCCGCCGGCCAGGTTGGCGCCACCGATGACGGTGGCAGCGATCACCTGAAGCTCCATGCCGTTGCCGAGATTGGTGGTGACCGCGCCCAGCCAGCCGGTCTGGATGATGCCGGCAAGGCCAGCCGCCAATGCCGAGATCATGTAGACGACGACCTTGATCTGGCGCACCGGAACGCCGGTCAGCGTTGCCGCATGCTCGTTGCCGCCGATGGCGAAGATGTGCCGGCCGAATTTGGTCCAGCGCAGCACAAAGCCGGTGATCAACGCCAGCACGATCATGTAGAGCACCGGATTGGCGATGCCGAACACCCAGGCGCCGCCGCCCAGCGCCAGCAGCTTGTCGTGGTCCGGCCCGAACTGGAAGACGACGGTGTTGTTGGAGGCGACCATGGCAAGGCTGCGTGCAATCGACAGCATGCCGAGCGTCACCACGAAGGGCGGAAAGCCGAGATAGGCGATCAGAACCCCGTTGAAGGCGCCGATGATCAGCGCTGTCGCGATCGCAGCGCCAATGCCGATCTCGATGCCGTAGCCGGCATGCATGGTCACGGCCAGCACCATCGAGCACAGGCAAAGCACCGAGCCGACCGACAGGTCGATACCGCCGGTGATGATGACGAAGGTCATACCGAGCGCCACGATGGCGACGAAGGTGACGTTGCGGGTGATGTTGTAGAGGTTCTTGGTCGTGGCGAAGGAATCCGTGGCCACCGACAGGAACAGGCAGGCGAGGATGACCGCGATCACCACCCAGAAGGTCTGGCTGGCAAACACCTTGCTCAGCAAGGTGTGCTGCTTGTGCGCGATCGTCTGATCAAGGGTGACTGCCATTATCGACCTTTTTTACTCATGGTTGAGGCGTCAATCATACCTGTTCGATGGCGCCGGTGATGAGTCCGGTGACTTCTTCCGGCGAACTCGATGCGATCGTCTTGTCGGCGACCTTGCGGCCGCGCCGCATGACGATGACGCGGTCGGCGACGTCAAAGACGTCGGGCATGCGGTGGCTGATCAGCACGACGGCGATGCCCTGGTCGCGCAAATGGCGGATCAGGTTCAGCACCTCGGCGACCTGGCGCACCGAGATCGCCGCCGTCGGCTCGTCCATCAGCACGATCTTGGCCTGCGAAAGCATGGTGCGGGCGATCGCCACCGCCTGCCGCTGGCCGCCCGACATTTGTTTGACCAGGTCGCGCGGGCGCGTTTCGGATTTCAGCTCGGCGAAGATCTGGCCGGCACGCTTGTACATCGCAGCATAGTCGAGGATGCGAAGCGGCCCGAGGCCGCGGCCCAATTCACGGCCGAGATAGACGTTGGCGGCGGCCGTCAGATTGTTGCACAGTGCCAGGTCCTGATGGACGATTTCGATGCCGTGCTGGCGCGCCTCGACCGGCTTGTGCAGGATCAGCTCCTTGCCGTCCATCTGCATCGTGCCATGGCTCGGCGGGAAATTGCCGGCGATCATCTTGACCAGCGTCGACTTGCCGGCGCCGTTGTCGCCCATCAGGCCGACAACCTGTCCGGCCTCGATCGACAACGAAACGTCGTTGACCGCCTGGATGGCGCCAAAATGCTTCGAGATGTTGGTGAGTTCGAGAACCGCCACCAGCCTTCTTGCCTCCCCGTGCTTTGCGGCCTGCGGTTCTGCCGCGGCCATTCGCTCTCCCCAGTTCCTCCCGGAAGCAGCGATTTTGCCCATTTACGCATAAGCCTCCTTGGCGTCAACCACGGCTTCTTTCGAAAAATCAGTTTTGTAGGACAAATAGCATTGACGTCGGTGACAAGGCGATATTAGCTAAGTGTCGGAGGAGCTTGCGCCGAGCCACCGGGTTGCCGGAAGGAATCGGTGAGGGTTTGTCGGTCAGGGATTTGGTAACCAGCGATATCTGTCGGTGCCGGTCTGAGACTGAATATGAAAATGCTTATCGACCTGGCTTGGCGACACGAGTGCGACGTCCTCTGTCATCTTGCTCCGGGTCGGTCTGTGTGTGGCGGGCACGCGGTGTCCGTTTGTTTCAAAAGGGAGGACTGACATGAGGAAATCACTATTGCTCGCCGCCGCCGCCGTCATGGCGTTGGGTGCCGGGCCGGCCATGGCCAAGAAACAGCTCGTCATCGTGGTGAAGGGTCTCGACAATCCATTCTTCGAGGCCATCCACCAGGGTTGCGAGAAATGGAACAAGGAAAACGCCAGCTCGGAATATGAGTGCTTCTACACCGGACCGGCATCGACCTCGGATGAGGCCGGTGAAGCCCAGATCGTCCAGGACATGCTGAGCAAGCCCGACACGGTGGCAATGGCGATTTCGCCGTCGAACGCGCCATTGATCGCGCAGACGATCAAAAGCGCCAATCCGTCGATCCCGATCATGACCCTCGACGCCGACCTCAGCAAGGAAGATGCGGCGCTGCGCAAGACCTATCTCGGCACCGACAATTACCTGATGGGTCACAAGATCGGCGAATACATCAAGAAGGCCAAGCCGAATGGCGGCAAGATCTGCACCATCGAAGGCAATCCGGCCGCCGACAACATCCTGCGCCGCGCGCAGGGCATGCGTGACGCGCTGTCGGGCAAGGACGGCCTCGCGGCGCTGGCAGGCGAAGGCGGCTGGACGGAAGTTGCCGGCTGCCCGGTGTTCACCAATGACGACGGCGCCAAGGGCGTGCAGGCGATGACCGACATCCTCGCCGCCAATCCCGATCTCGACGCCTTCGGCATCATGGGCGGCTGGCCGCTGTTCGGCGCTCCGCAGCCCTACCGCGACCTGTTCAAGCCGATGGCCGACAAGATCGCCAGCAACGCCTTCGTCATCGGCGCCGCCGACACGATCGGCGACGAGGTGGCGATTGCCCGTGACGGACTGGTGACCGCGCTGGTTGGCCAGCGGCCGTTCGAGATGGGCTACAAGGCGCCCTCGGTGATGATCGACCTGGTCGACGGCAAGCCGGTCGCCGATCCGGTGTTCACCGGCCTCGACGAATGCACCAAGGACACCGTCGACACCTGCATCCAGAAGTAGGTTCGCAGTTTCGGGGGGGCCCCGCGCCCGGCGGCCCCCGCTCCCAGGGCCTAAAAAAACCCCCCCCCGGCCCCGCGGTTGGGGGGTTGCCCCCGCCCATTGGTGGCCCGAGCTTTCGGGTTTGGCACCAACCCCCCCGGGGGG
>NZ_JAMYQC010000030.1:0-87861 GCF_040320645.1 Mesorhizobium sp. M0633 | reverse complement strand
CCCCACCCTACTCTTCCCCGCCAAAAAATTTTTATCTATACCAGGGGGGGCCCCGCGGCGCCAAATCCCCCCCACGCTTGGGGGGGCGGTTTTGACCGGCCCCACCTTTTTGTCCGAGCATCGGATTGCCAAAACCGCTTTGGACTTGGGTCAGCTGGAAATAACCGGAGACGATCATGTCGCGCATCGGAATCCACTCATTCGTCTGGTCGGCGAGCTCGGCGCAGGGCGACCTCGAGCGGACGCTGGCCAACACCAGGGAAGCCGGCTTCGACCTGATCGAATTCTCCTATCTCGACCCCGCCAATGTCGACATTGACGGCTTGGCCAAGCGGATCGCCGATCTCGGCCTCGGCGTTGCGATCAGCATTGGACTGCCGGCCGACGGCGATATTTCGAGCGCCGACAAAACGATTGCCGCGCACGGCGTCGAAATCCTGGAACGTACGATCGCGCTGACCCGCGATCTCGGCGGCCAGAAGGTTGCGGGCATACTCAGCACCAGCCACGGCTTGCAGAGCGAGGCGCCGACGCGTGACCAGTGGAACCGCAGCGCCGGCACGCTGGCCGAGGTGGCGGACACGGCAAAATCAGCCGGCGTCACCCTCAACCTCGAAATCGTCAACCGCTTCGAAAGCAATCTGCTCAACACCGCCGCGCAAGGCATGGCCTTCATCGCGGACAGCGGCTCCGACAACATCTTCCTGCATCTCGACAGCTTCCATATGAACATCGAGGAGGCCGATGTCGGCCTGGCCATTCGCAATGCGGTCGGGAAGATCGGCTATGTCCATATCGGCGAGAGCCATCGCGGCTTCCTCGGCACCGGCAATATCGATTTTGCCGCGATATTCGACGCGCTGACCGCCATCGGCTACAGCGACGACCTCAGCTTCGAATCTTTCTCGTCGGAAATCGTCGACGAGAACCTGTCGCGGAAAACCGCGATCTGGCGCAATCTGTGGACCGACAATATGGAGCTGGCCAAGCATGCGCGCCGCTTCATTGCGCTGGGACTGGAGACGGCGCGACGCAAGGCCGAGCTTGTTTCCGCAACGCACCGGCCCTGAGCCCTCGCAGTTCCGAAATCGATCTGGTTAGGCCAGAGGCGCTATATTAGCCGGCAAAACGCGGCCCAAGTTCCTCGATGCGGCGGATCATCGCCTGGAAATCCTCCAAAATGCGCTGGTGCAAGTGAACCGCCAGTTCCGGGTATTCCTCGAGGATGCGGCGGAACATCTTGCGGCTGAGCCGCAGCACTTCCGAATCGATTTCGGCGGAGGCGCTGGTCAGCCGGTTGGTGTCGGCGATCAGCGCCAGTTCGCTGAGTATGGTGCCGGGGCCGGCGGTGCCGATCGGGATGCGCTCGCCGTCGTGCTCGCGGTAGAGGACGATGCGGCCGCTGACCACGATGTAGGCCGAATCAGCCTCGTCGTCCTCGCGGTAAAGCTTGTGGTCGGCTTTCAACATGGTGGTTTCGGCGCCGAAGGCGAGCAGACGCAGCTGTTCCTGCGTAAAGCCCTCGAAGAGCCTCACGGTGGACAGGATGCGGATGTCGTCATCCAGCGCCATCTAGCTATGTCCCCGAACCGTCAGTCCGACTCCTCCCCTACGAGGCCGATCCAAAACCACCTCCAGCCTCAGGACCGTACCCGAAAAGCGCCCCGCCCGGATCGCTTATTTGAATAATGAAATGTTTAAGGAACCAGCTTGTAGCCGCCGCTTTCTGTCACGAGAATTTCCGCGTTGGAAGGATCGCGCTCGATCTTCTGGCGCAGCCGGTAGACGTGAGTTTCGAGCGTATGCGTGGTGACGCCGGAATTGTAGCCCCAGACTTCCTCCAGCAGCACGTCGCGGGTCACCACCTTCTGGTCGGCACGGTAGAGATATTTGATGATCGAGGCTTCCTTTTCGGTCAACCGCACCTTGGCGCCGCGCGGGTCGATCAGAAGCTTCTGGCTGGGCTTGAACGTGTAGGGGCCGACCGAGAAAGTGGCGTCCTCGCTCTGTTCGTGCTGGCGCAACTGCGCGCGGATGCGGGCCAGCAGCACGGCAAAACGGAACGGCTTCGTCACATAGTCGTTGGCGCCGGCCTCGAGGCCAAGGATGGTGTCGGAATCGGTATCATGGCCGGTCAGCATGATGATCGGCGCCTTGTAGCCGCCCTTGCGCAATATCTTTACCGCCTCGCGGCCATCCATGTCGGGCAGGCCGACATCCATGATGAGCAGGTCGATGAGCCCGCCACGCGCCGTGGCGACGCCTTTGGCGGCGGTCGCTTCCTGCAGGACATCGAATTCCTCATAAAGCGACAATTGCTCGACAAGGGTGCCGCGCAGGTCGTCATCGTCGTCGACGATCAGAATGGTGCGTGAAGTCATGGATCAATCCGTTGTTTTGAAAAGAGATTTCAGTTGACCGCTGCCTGTTTATGCGGAAGCTGACCGGCACAACAGCCGTTCACAGTGATTTGTTCCGTGGCACGATCATACAAGAAAAAACACGATCGCAATGCAGTCGGCGCAATTTTGCCGAAAGGGCTCACCGTGCTCACCGTGCGCGCGCGCCCCGGCCAACCCAGCCAGGGCTTTCTGCAGGCCGGCAAACTCGTGTTTCCATGTGCGCTGGGGCATGGCGGCATCTCGGCCGGCAAGCGCGAGGGCGACGGCGCCACGCCGCTTGCCTCGATGCGGATATTGTCGGGATATTTTCGCGGCGACCGTTTTGCCGGCGGCCGCCGGACGCGGCTGGCGATGATGCCGATCGGCCGCGACCTCGGCTGGTGCGAAGTGCCTGGGGACCGCAACTACAACCGCCCGGTCAAAATCCCCTATGGCGCCAGCCATGAGCGGATGCTGCGCACCGACGATCTCTATGACGCCTGCCTGGTGCTGGACTGGAACATTGTGCCGCGCCGGCGCGGGCGCGGCAGCGCCATCTTCTTCCACCTGGCGCGCCCCGGCTTCGCGCCGACGCAAGGCTGCGTCGCGGTAACGGCCCGCACCATGGCACGGCTGCTGCCGCTGCTGTCGGAGCGGACGGTGGTAAGGGTGGTGAGGTAGTGAATAGTGAATAGTGAATAGTGAATAGTGAGTGGCGAGAAGCGATCGATAGGGACATGTGCAGGCGCACCGCCTAGCTTCCCATTCACCATTCACCATTCACCATTCACTACTGCCCTATCCGCTTCCTCGGCCTCTGCCAACCGATGTCGAGAAGGCCGAGCCGGCCGAGTTCGCGGTCCATGGCGCGTGCGATGTCCTTGCGTTCGCCGCCGATGTCGCGCAGCTGGCGATCGGAGAGATCCTCGACATTCTCGTAGGGAAGATTGACGGCGATTTTTGCATGCCGAAGCCAGTCAAGCATGGTGCGCAGCCAGGCCGGGCGGAGGGTTACCGAGCGCAAGGCGATGTCAGACATGGTGCAATCCGCTTCTCCGGACATCAAATCCGGTTTGATGTTTCTTCGATGCTCAGAGCATGGCGGATTGAAATTCAAACGGGAAACGAGTAGTTTTTTCTGCATCTTCAAGTTTTGTTTGAGGGTTGGAATGCTCGACCGAACCCTCCTCGTCTGGCGCTGATGGCGCGCCTGCTGCCTGGAACCCGTGCGCTGCGGACGCTGGAGGCAGCGGCGCGGCACCTCAATTTCACCCGCGCCGCCGACGAGCTCGGCCTGACGCCGGCAGCGGTCAGCCATCAGATCAAGGAAATCGAGGATCAGCTCGGCATCGTGCTGTTCATACGCACCAGCCGCACGATCCGGCTGACCGAGGCGGGCGCGGTGCTGTTCGAAGCTTCGACCGATGCGCTCGACCTGCTTGGCCGGGCCGTCTCACGGGCGCAGAAGACGGCGCGCGGATCGGCGCTGCTGAAGGTCACCCTCGATGCGCAATTCGCGACGAAGTGGCTGATGCGGCGCGTCGACGATTTTCGCAAGCAGCATCCGGCAATCGAGCTGCGTTTCGACATCAGTTACGAGGTGCGCGACTTCGATCGCGACGACGTCGATCTCGGCATCCGTTTCGGCACCGGCAAATATCCGGGGCTTCGCTCGCACCGGCTGTTCGAAAACGTCATCATCCCCGTCTGCAGCCCGGCCTTGCTGCGGTCAGGGCCGCCGCTCAAGGAGCCGCGCGACCTGTTCCATCATACGCTGGCCCATATCGAGTGGTCGCGCCAGGGCGTCACCTGGCCGAACTGGAGCATGTGGATGGCGGCGGCGGGCGTCGACGATTTCGACGACAGCCGGACCATCGTGTTCGGCAATTCGACCGATGCCGTCCAGGCCGCGCTCGACGGCAACGCGGTCGCGCTCGCCGATTTCGCCATGGTGGCAAACGACCTTTCGGAAGGTAGGCTGATCCGGCCGTTCGAACTCGGCATCAAGGTCGCGCCCGAATTCGCCTATTTCCTGGTCTATCCGGAGACTGCGGCGAACGATGCGCGCATCGTCGCCTTTCGCGCTTGGCTCCTCGAGGAAGTCGCCAAGACGCCGACCTGACGGTCAGCCTGTCGCCGCCGCGCCGAACCAGCCGATCACCGCCCCGATGAGAAGCAGCACGCCGAGCCAGTGACCAACATCGATGAGCGTCAGATCCCAGCCGAAACCTTCGTAGCGATGGTTGACCGAAAGCGTGGTGGCGACGAACCCCAGCCAGAGAACGAAGCCGAAGATCACCCCGGCAAGCAGGCTCGGCTCGCCGCCGGTCACGGCGCCGATGATCAGCGACATGACCAGCGCCATGACGAGCTCCGCGATGAAGGAGACGACGAAGGGCAGCATCGATTTGCTCATCGTCGCCGGATCAAGCTTGGCGGCCTTCAGCCACGGCTTGCTCAAGCCCATGTACCAGGCCCCGCCGAACAGCCACGCCACGACGGCGGCGACGACTACCGCCAGCCAATTGATTGCTGAAAAATCCATGGTTCCCTCCGGTCGATTGCGCGATGGAACGCCTGTTCGGCGATGCCGTCAAGCAAGGCGCCAGGCGGTGGTGCGCTTGACCTCGGCGTCCTCCAGCGCCCGGGTCACCGCCACTTCATAGACGGCAAGCGGTTCCAGTCCCGCCCTCGGCAGATAGAAACGGCCGGGATCGCCGACGAGGATGTCGCCGCCGCGCGCCTTCAGCGCGACGAACCATGGCATCAGCCTGTCGGCGAAAGTTTTGTCGTAAAAGACGTCGCCGGCCAGCACCACGTCCCAGCCGGCATCGCTGCCGATGCAGTCGCCGGCGAGGAATTCTATCTCGGTCCCATTGGCCTCGGCATTGAGGCGGATCGCGGTCGCGCAGAATGGGTCGATATCGGCGGCGATCACCTCGGCAGCTCCGGCCTTCACCGCGGCAATGGCGACAAGGCCGGAGCCGGAGGCGAAGTCCAGCACGCGCTTGCCGCGCACCGCCGCCGGATTGTCGAGGATGTAGCGGGCAAGGCCTTGGCCGCCGGCCCAGGCAAAAGCCCAGAAGGGCGGCGGCAGGCCGATTTCGGTCAGCTCGTCCTCGGTCCGCTGCCATAGTTCATGTGCCTCGTCGGCCAGGTGCAGGCGGATCTCCGGCACATGCGGCGGCGCCATCAGCGCCGTGTTGTCGAGGATGAATTTCCTGGCGCTGTCCGGCGTCAGCGCCGTCATGGCGCCGGCGTCAGTTCGCCCATGCGGCAAACCTCTTGCCATTCGGCCGGCGTCACCGGCTGCACAGACAGCCGCCCGAGCCGCACCAGCGCCATGTCGGCCAGCTTTTGATTGGCCTTGGCTTGCTCCAGCGTCACCGGCTTCGGCATGGCCTTGAAGGCGCGGATATCGACGCACTCCCAGCGGGGATCGTCGGTGGTGCTGTCCTGATGGGCCAGAGCGCAGACTTCGGCGATGCCGACGATGTCCAGCCCGTCATTGGAATGGTAGAAGAAGCCGAGATCGCCGATCTGCATCGCCTTCATGTTGTTGCGCGCCGCATAATTGCGCACGCCGTCCCATTGCGTGCCGGCCTTGCCCTTGGCCTTGAGGTCCTCGAAGGAGAAGACCGAAGGTTCGGATTTGAACAGCCAGTAGTTCATTGTGTTGCTCCTCCTCAGGTGCCGCCGCGACTAAAAGCGCGTCGCGTTCGACCGGCCTCATGCGACGCGCTTTAGGTTCTTGTTGTATGCATGCCGTTATCACAAAACCGCTGCACACTTTTGCGCGACATGCATCAGATATCCGCCGGCTTGTTGAAGCTCCAGTTCCACTGCCGGATTTCGACGCTTTCGAACAGCCCTGCCTTGGTATAGGGATCGGCCGCCGACAGGGCTCTTGCCGCAGCCAGATCGGGCGCCTCGACAACGGCGAGAGTGCCGTTCGGCTTGCCGTCGGCGTCGAGGAACGGGCCGGCGAAGGCCAATTTCTTGTCGCCGTTCAGCCCTTCCAGGAAGGCAAGGTGCTTGGGCCGCGTATCGAGCCGCACCTGCAGGCTTCCTGGCTTGTCCTTGCAAATCAACGCAAACAGCATCTTTCCATCTCCGCAATCGTTCGGAATCACATGTCGGTTTCGGTCTTGAGTGGCCTTGTCATCAACGCCGACACAGCCTGGTCTATGGTTATGGTGCCGTCCAGTATGGCGGCGACGGCAGCGATGATCGGCGCGTCGATCCGGCGCTCGCCGGCGATGCGGGCGGCGATTGCCGCCGTCGGCACGCCTTCGGCCAAAGGCAGGCCGGCAAGCGGCTTGCCTTGCCCCAGCGCCAGCCCATAGGCGAAATTGCGCGACTGCGCGGACGAGCAGGTGAGCAGCAGGTCGCCGAGGCCGGAAAGCCCCATCAGCGTCTCCGGCCTGGCGCCAAAGGCGGCGCCGATGCGGCGCAATTCGACGAAGCCGCGCGTCACCATAGCCGCCTGGGCGCTGGCACCGAGCCCGGCGCCGGTGACGGCACCAGCGGCAATGGCAAAGACGTTCTTCAGCGCGCCGCCGATCTCGACGCCGATTAGATCGTCGCTCGAATAACAGCGCAGATTTTCCGCCGAAAAGCGGGCGGCAAGGTCGGTGGCCAGAGCCTCGTCGCGGGCGGCGACCACGACGGCCGTCGGCAAGCCCCTGGCGACGTCGGTGGCAAAGCTTGGGCCGGACAAAGCGGCGACCGGATTTGCCGGCAGTATTTGCTCGGTGATGGACGATAGCAGCGCGCCGGTGTCGCGCTCGATGCCCTTGGCGCAGAGGACCAGCGGGACGCCTTTCGGCATATGGCTGGACGCGGCCGTCAGCATAATCCGCAACGATTGCGCCGGCGCTACCGCCAGAACGCAGTCGGCACCGTCGAGCGCCGCCTCGATGTCGCTCGTCGCCACGATGCCGGGATCGAGCGCGATGCCCGGCAGATAGCGCGGATTTTCGCCACGGTCGACCGCCGCGACGGTCTCCGGGTCGCGCGCATAGAGGCGGACGAAATGACCGGCGCGCAGCGTGGCCAGCGCCAGCGCCGTGCCCCAGGCGCCGCCGCCGAGCACGGCGACGCGCCAGCCGCTTGGCGCCTTGTGCTCGCTGCCGGTCATGCCTTGGCCCCACGCCGGCCCGAGCCGACCATCGGGGCCGAGACGCTGTCCAGCGGCCAGCGCGAGCGCGGCACGAAATCGGCGGCGTTTTCACCTGATATGCCGGCGCGCAAGCGCTCGATGCCGGCCCAGGCGATCATCGCCGCATTGTCGGTGCAGAGGTTAAGCGGCGGCGCGACGAAGCTGAACCCGGCCTGCTCGCACAGGCCCTGCAATGTCGCCTTGATGGTCCGATTGGCGGCCACGCCGCCGGCGACAACCAATGCAGGCTCGGCCTTGTCCGGGAATTGCTGACGGAACCGGGTCAGCGCCCGCGCAACACGGTCGCCCAGCGCATCCGCCACCGCCGCCTGGAACGAGGCGCAGATATCGGCAACATCCTGGTCGCTCAGCGGGGCAATCGCCGTTGCCGCCTGGCGCACCGCGGTCTTGAGGCCGGAGAAGGAAAGATCGGGCTGCACGGAGCCCTTCATCGGGCGCGGAAAGGCGAAACGCGTCGCGTCACCGATTGCCGCCGCCTTCTCGACATTCGGTCCGCCCGGATAGGGCAGGCCGAGCATCTTGGCCGTCTTGTCGAAGGCCTCGCCAAGCGCGTCATCGATGGTCGTCGCCCAGCGCTGGTAGTCGCCGACGCCGCGTACGGCGACGATCTGGGTATGGCCGCCGGAGACCAGCAGCAAGAGGTAGGGAAAGTCGAGCCCGTCGGTCAATCTGGCCGTCAGCGCGTGGCCTTCGAGATGGTTGATGGCGATCAGCGGTTTTTTGGCTGCCGCGGCGATTGCTTTGGCCGTCATCAGGCCGACGATCAGCCCGCCGACAAGACCGGGACCGGCGGTGGCGGCAATCGCATCGATATCGGCGAGGTCGACGCCGGAATCGGCGAGCGCTGCCTCGATGATGCCGTCGAGCGCCTCGACATGGGCGCGCGCGGCGATCTCCGGCACGACGCCGCCGAAAGCGGCATGCTCCTCGATCTGGCTGAGCACGATGTTCGACAGGATTTGCGGCGTGCTGCGACCGTCCAGCGCCACCACGCTGGCGGCGGTCTCGTCGCAACTCGTCTCGATGCCCAGAACGCGGATCAATTCGTCGCTGTCCAAAAATCGTACAGATTGTACTGTCGGCCTTTCCCCGATAGGAGAAAACCCGAAAACCTGCCGGGGGTTATCACGGACGGCGCGTCATGCAAACAACCTTGAAAATCGGAACACGCGGCAGCCCGCTGGCGCTGGCGCAGGCGCATGAAACGCAGGCGCGACTGATGGCGGCGCATGGCATGCCGGCGGAAGCTTTCGAGGTGGTCGTCATCTCGACCAGCGGCGACCGCATCCAGGACCGGCCGCTGTCGGAAGCCGGCGGCAAGGGCCTGTTCACCAAGGAGATCGAGGAGGCGCTGCTGGCGCGCCGCATCGACATCGCCGTGCATTCGTCGAAGGACATGCCGACGCTGTTGCCCGAGGGGCTGGAACTGTCCGCGTTCCTGCCGCGCGAGGACGCGCGCGATGCCTTCATCGGCAAGGCGGCGCGAACGATTGCCGGCCTGCCGCAAGGCGCCAGGGTCGGTTCGTCGTCGCTGCGGCGCCAGGCGCTGATCCGGCGGATGCGGCCGGACGTCGAAGTGGTGATGTTTCGCGGCAATGTGCAGACGCGGCTGCGCAAGCTCGACGACGGCATCGCCGACGGCACCATCCTCGCCTATGCCGGGCTGAAGCGGCTCGGGCTCGAAGACGTCGTCACCGACCTGATGCCGCTCGAGGTCTTTCCGCCGGCGCCGGGGCAAGGCGCGATCTGCATCGAAAGCCGCATCGGAGACCGCGACGTGGAACAGATGCTGGCAGCGATCCACGACGGGCCGACTGGCGAGGCGCTGGCCTGCGAGCGCGCCTTCCTGGCGGCGCTCGACGGGTCCTGCCGCACGCCGATCGCCGGACATGCGACGATATCGGGCGGAACGGTTTCCTTTGCCGGGCTGATCATCTCGCCCGATGGCACGCAGTCGCATGAAGTCAGGCTGCAAGGGCCGGCGCAGGAGGCGGCGCGCATTGGCGCGGAAGCCGCGGCGACCGTTCGGGCCAAGGCCGGCGAAACATTCTTCGATGGCTGGACCTGACATGCTCCGCGTCCTTGTGACGAGGCCCGAACCGGGCGCGTCGCGCACGGGGCGCCGGCTTGCGGATGCCGGCTTTCAGCCGATCCTGCTGCCCTTGACCGGAACCGTGGCGCTGCCGGTCGATGCCGGCGCGCTCGCTGACGCCGCGGCAGTCGCGGTCACCAGCGCCAATGCCGTCCGCCATGCGCCGAAAGAGGTCATCGCGGCGCTCGCCGGCTTGCCGTGCCACGCCGTCGGCAGGAAGACGGCGGAAGCCGCCCGCGCTGCCGGGTTTCTGTCGGTCAGCGAAGGCCCGGGCAATGCCGAGGCGCTGGCCGATGCGCTTGCTGGCGGTTACGCGGGGCAGACGATCGTCTATCTCTGCGGGCGGGTGCGATTTCCCGGCTTCGAGGAAGGGCTGTTGGCGTCGGGCGTTCAGGTCCGCGCCGTCGAGACCTACGACACCGTTGTCCTGGATTACTCCGACGAGGCCGTTCTTGCGCGCCTGTCCGCCCGGCCGGTCGAGGCGGTGCTGCTCTATTCGGCCAAGGCGGCCACCGCTATGCAGGCCCTGGCTAGCCGGCCGGTGCTGCGCGGTGTTTTTGAAAAAACGCGCTTTTTCGGATTATCGGGGCGCATCGCCGCGGCCTTGGGCGATGTCGCCGAGATCCGGATTGCGCCTGAGCCCAGCGAGGACGCGCTGTTGGGACTTTTGCAGGCGTCGCGCTGACCGGCATCCGCCGCTGCTCTGTGCCAGCTTGTTCCAAACGTTGGCGCCGCCCCTCACCTGCCTGCCGGCATCCTCTCCCGTATAGTGACGGGGAGAGGGTGCCTTCGTCGAGGATTTCACCAACCTCCAGCGTTGCAGAAGAAGCGTCGAGACTCGTGACAGCCCTTCTCCCCGTCACTATACGGGGAGAAGTGCCCGGCAGGGCGATGAGGGGCAGTGCCAACGTGGATGGCTGCCCTCGGGCACATTTTGTTCTTGCTTTGTGCCGGCAGCTATGCTACTAATTTGGTTACGGTGCTAATTGGCTCCAACGACCCGCCCGCCGAGGCGGGTTTTTTGTGTGCCGAGCATGGCCTTGGCTTGAAACATGGATTCGGCCCTGCGGCGTTTTGCCAAAACTGAACTCCAAGCCGTGGCGTCATCACGCCGCCCCTTTTCACCGCTTGGTGATGTGCTAGACCCTTCAAACCATCCCGAAGCGAATTTTGCGGAGCCCGAGCATGGTCAAGACGCCGAAGATGCGGCATTCCAAGAGCCGCCGTGAGCCGGTGACCATCGAGCTTGAGCCTGGCGCCGTCTCGCGAGTCGCCGACGAACAGGATGCCGTGACCTCGCAGACCGACGAGGCGCGGGCCGAGGAAGCGGCGAACGCCTCGCAGCCGGAGCCACCTGAAGAGCCGGTGCATGCGGACCAGACCGATCTCGAGCCATGGGAACATGCCGACGCAGCCGCGCCGGCCGGCACGCAAGAGCCGGCGGACGCCGGCGTCGACTCTGCCAGGGAAGCGGAAACCCCTTATCCCGCCGGTTCGGATGCGCCGGCCGGGCGCTCCACGGTTTCCGACTACAGTTTCGAAGATGCATCCAGCGGAAGCGGGGCCAACGAACCGGGGATCCCAGGTTCCGGCGAGAAGACAGCTGAGACGGGGGACGACCATATGGCAGCGCAGCCGAAGCGAAGCGGCATCAACGGCATCGCCGCCGGTATTATCGGCGGCGTCATCGCCCTCGCCGCGGCCGGCGGGCTGCAATTTGCCGGCCTGCTCGGTGCGCCGGGGTCGGGCGGCGTGTCGCTCGACGCGGTCAATGGTGAGATCGTTTCGCTGAAACGCGAGGTCGCGGACCTCAGACAGGCCGGCGCCAACAATGACGCATCGGCCAAGGTGGACGGGGTGTCGTCGGCGCTGGACCAGGTCAGGGCGGACGTTGCGACGTTGAAGTCGGCGGTCGAGCAAGGCGGCGCCGGCGGCAATGCCGGCCTGGCAGTACTTGGCGACAAGGTAAGGCAGATCGAGACGGCGGTTGCGGCCCTCGGCAAGGCCGGCGGTAGGGCGCCGGTCGATCTCGGCCCGCTCAACGAAAGGCTGGCCGCGCTCGATGCGCTGGTGAAATCGGCCGGCGAGACGACAAAGGCGCAGGACAGCCGGCTTGCGGCCCTGGAACAGTCGGTTTCACAGATCTCGGGCAAGGTCGATGCACAGGCTTCGCAGCCGAAGATCGCACTGGCCATTGCCGCTTCGGCGCTCAAGGCAGCGCTCGACCGTGGTGCACCGTTCGCCGCCGAGCTCGAAACCTTTGCCGCGATCTCACCCGATGCGCCCGAGATCGCGACGTTGCGCACCTATGCCGAAAAGGGCGTCCCGATGCGCTCCGAGATCGCCGCCGAAGCGGACGGCGCCGCCAACGCGATGGTCGCTGCCGCGACGCCCATCGACCAGAATGCCGGCATCCTGCAGAAGCTGCTGTCCAGCGCCGAATCGCTGGTCAAGGTCAGGCCGATCGGCGCCGTCGAAGGCACCGGCGTTCCGGAAACCGTCGCGCGCATGGAGGTCGCGGTCAACCAGGGCGACTACGCCAAGGCGCTCAGCGAATACGAAACCCTGCCTGAGGCGGCCAAGGCCGCCGGCGCCGACTTTGCCGGCAAGCTGAAAGCGCGGATGGAGGTCGAGACGCAGATCGATTCGCTCATCGCCGGCGCGATGAAGGCGTGAGGAACCCAATGATCCGCATCCTCGCCTTCCTTGCCGTCGTCTTTGCGCTCGGGCTCGGCTTCGCCTGGCTGGCCGACCGGCCGGGCGAAATGCTCGTCACCTTCAACGGCTATCAATACCAGGTCAGCCTGATGGTCGCGGCGGTGGCGGTCGTTGCCGTGGTTGCCGCGGTGATGATCGTCTGGTGGCTGGTCAAGGCGCTGTGGAACAGCCCCTATACGATCTCGCGCTATTTCCGCGTGCGTCGCCGCGACCGCGGCTACCAGGCGCTGTCGACCGGGATGATCGCCGCCGGCGCCGGTGACGGCGCGCTCGCCCGCAAGAAGACCAAGGAAGCGGCAAAGCTGATCCGCTCCGATCAGGAGCCACTGATCCAGCTGCTCGACGCGCAGGCCTCGCTGCTCGAAGGCGACCATGAAGGCGCCCGCGAAAAGTTCGAGACCATGCTCGATGATCCCGAAATGCGGCTGCTCGGCCTGCGCGGGCTTTATCTCGAGGCCGAGCGGCTCGGCGACCGCAACGCAGCCCGCCACTATGCCGGCCGTGCCGCGGCGGTGGCGCCGCAACTGGCCTGGGCGGCCGAATCGACGCTGGAAGACCTGACCGGACGCGGCGACTGGGATGGCGCGCTGAAACTGGTCGACGCCCAGAAGTCGACCCGGCAGATCGAGCGTGACGCCGCCAACCGGCGCCGCGCCGTGCTGCTGACCGCCAAGGCGCAGGCGCTGATCGACAGCGATGCCAATGCCGCAAGGGCGGCGGCGCTCGAAGCCAACCGGCTGCGGCCGGATTTTGCACCGGCGGCGGTCGTCGCGGCGAAATTGCTGTTTAGGCAGAACGACGTGCGCAAAGGCTCGAAAATCCTCGAGGCGGCGTGGAAGGCCGAGCCCCATCCGGAGATCGCCGAGCTCTACAGCCATGCCAGGCCGGGCGATGCCGTGCTCGACCGGCTGAACCGGGCAAAGAAGCTGCAGGAGCTGAAGAAGAACCATGCCGAGTCCTCGCTTGCCGTGGCGCGCGCCGCGCTAGATGCGCAGGAGTTTTCAACCGCCCGCCGGGAGGCTGAAGCCGCCATCCGCATCGATCGCCGCGTAGGCGCTTATCTGCTGCTGGCCGATATCGAGGAGGCCGAAACCGCCGACCAGGGCAAGGTGCGGCAGTTGCTGTCGAAAGCGGTGAGAGCGCCGCGCGACCCGGCTTGGGTCGCCGACGGCGTCGTCTCCGAGCGCTGGGCTCCGATATCGCCGATCACCGGCAGGCTCGACGCATTCGAATGGCGGGCGCCGATAGAGCGGCTCGGACAGTTGATCGACGGTCATGAGGATACGCCGGAGGCGCCGGTGCCGGCCATCGCGGCTCCAGCCAGGCCGGTACAGGAAAGAGCCGGGACGATCGAGCACACGGCGGAGACACCGGGCACAGCGACCGAGGAGAAGACGGACGACCGTGCCGGCGAGGATCATGTGACACCAATCACCGCGGCGGCGTTTGCCCAAGTGCCGGAAGATGCCGAGGCCGTCGAGCCGGCGCAGGAGCTGACGCGGCTGCCCGACGACCCCGGCGTCGATCCAGACGACGCGGCGGATAAATCGACGCGCCGGTTTCGTTTGTTCTGATCAGGGTCAAGTGGACCCGGGCTTATTGGGAATGATTTGATGTTCGAACGCGTTTTGTCGTTTCTAAGGGATCTGCCGTCCGGTGGTGGCGCCAGCCCCAGCGCCGACGATCCGCGCATTGCCGCGTCCGCCCTGCTTTTCCACGTGATGAACGCCGACGGGGTGCGCCAGGATACCGAATGGGAACGGTTCAAGAAGGTGCTGGCGGAAAGCTACTCGATCAGCGGCGACGAACTCGACGCGTTGGCGGCTGCCGGCGAGCGGGCCGACAATGAGGCGATCGACCTCTACGCTTTCACTAGCGTGCTCAAGCGCCATCTCGACGCCGAGGCGCGAAAGGCCTTCATCGGCCTGATGTGGGAGATCGTCTATGCCGATGGCGAGCTGCACGAACTCGAGGACAATACCGTGTGGCGGGTCGCCGAGCTTATCGGCGTCGAACGTCGCGACCGTGTCGAGGCGCGTCTCAAGGCGGCCGCCGCGGCTCCTGGTGCCGCCGGAACCTCAAGCGACGAATAGACAGGATCCCGCCTTCCAATGCCGCCCAAGCCAAGTCCGAGACCAAAGATCCTGATCGTGCTGCATCAGGAGCATTCGAGCCCCGGACGGGTCGGCCATATGCTTATCGAGGAAGGCTTCGACCTCGACATCCGCCGACCGCCGCTCGGCGAGGCCTTGCCGCAGACGCTGGATGGCCATGCCGGCGCCGTGGTGTTCGGCGGGCCGATGAGCGCCAATGACGGCGACGAGTTCGTCCGCCGCGAGACCGACTGGCTCAAAATTCCGCTCAACGAGAACCGGCCGCTGCTTGGCATCTGCCTCGGCGCGCAAATGCTGGTCAAGCATCTTGGCGGCAGGGTCGAGGGCCATGGCGAGGGCCTCGTCGAAATCGGCTGGTATCCGCTGAAGGCGACCGAAGCGGGCAGCAGGCTGATGCATTGGCCGGAGATGGTCTATCAGTTCCATCGCGAAGGGTTTTCGCTGCCGAAGGACGCGACGCTTTTGGCGACGGCCGAAACCTATCCCAACCAGGCCTTCCGCTATGGCGACAATGCCTGGGGCATTCAGTTCCATGGCGAATTGACCCGGGCGATGATGCAGCGCTGGGTGGTGCGCGGCGCGCACCGCTTCGAACTGCCCGGCGCGCAGCCCGGCCGCGACCATCTCGGCGGCCGGCTGATCTGGGACATGCACCTCAAGCGCTGGCTCGGCGAGTTCCTATCGATGATTTTCGGCAAGCCGGCGCTGCGGTAATCAGTTTCGCCCCCTGAGATGATGCACCTTGCGCAGCTGCGGGAACAGCACCGCCCATAGGCCGGCAACAGCGATCGCCCCGACACCCCCGACCACCACGGCCGGAACCGTGCCGATCAACGCCGCCATGGTACCGGCGCGGAATTCGCCGAGCTCATTGGAAGCGCCGACAAACACCTGGTTGACAGCGTTGACGCGGCCGCGAACGTCGTCCGGCGTCCACAGCTGGATCAGCGTCTCGCGGATATAGACGCTGAACATGTCGGTGGCGCCGAGCAGCGCAAGGGCCGCAATCGACAGCCAGGTGATGGTCGAGAGGCCGAACAGAACCGTGAACGCGCCGAACAGCGCGACGAAGCCGAGCATGACAAGGCCGGCATGGTTGCGGATCGGGTGTCCGGCCAGCCAGATGGCGACGCAGATGGCGCCGACGCCGGGCGCCGAGCGCAACAGGCCGAGCCCCCATGGGCCGAGTTCGAGGATATCGCGCGCGTAGACCGGCAGCAGCGCCGAGGCGCCGGACAGGAGCACCGCAAACAGATCGAGCGAAATCGCGCCGAGCACGATCTTTTCGCTCCAGATATAGCCGAAGCCGGCGAACAGGGTCTGTACCGTCGGCCTGTCGGTCCGGCTGCGCTGGGCAGGCTTCGGGATGGTGAAGATCAGCACGGCGGCAACCAGCATCAGCACGGCGGCGGTGGTGTAGGCGGCTTCGGCTGAAAGCCCGTAGAGCAGGCCGCCGGCGACCGGCCCGACGATGGTTGCCGTCTGCCAGGCGGACGAGTTCCAGGCGATGGCGTTGGCGAAATCCTCGGGCGGCACCAGATTGGCGAACAGCGATGAGGAGGCCGGCCCGAAGAAGGCGCGCGCGATGCCGAACATGGCGAGCACGATGAAGACCGGCATCGGCCCGGAGAGGCCGCGTAGCGTCAGCCGCAGCAGGGCCAAGGCGCAGCCCGCCTCGACCAGCACCGCCAGCGCCATGATCAGCCGGCGCCCGAAACGATCGGCAACGTCGCCGGTAACCAGCACCAGCAGCAGCGAAGGCAGGAACTGGACGATGCCGACAAGGCCGAGGTCGAACGGGTCGCGGGTGAGATCGTAGATCTGCCAGCCGACGGCGACCGACACGATCTGGGTGGAGAATGTCGAGAGGAAGCGCGCCGCCCAGTAGCTCAGGAACGGCCGGTGGCGAAAGGCGGCATAGCGCTGCTCGGATGGTACTTGGGATTCTGTGGTCATGGAATAAGGCCCCGTGGCGGCGATGTCGGCCGGCGGGGCACTTCCACGATGGGCGCTGGTCCGGCCAAAAGAGCCTTTAGCGCAGTTCGGCCGGAGGCGCGCGCAAAAATCCGGCCTGGATCAACAATTTCGTCGTGGCAGATAACAAGCGCATGGCAAATTGCAAACCTTCGAGACTAGCCGAAACACCTCTCGCTTCGTCATCCCAGGGCGGAGCAAGGAGCGAAGCGACGCGGCGCAGACCCTGGGATCCATGCCGCTACCTCAGCCGAAGAATACAGCGGCTCAGAACGGCGCTTGTATCCGCAACTGTGCCAGCTACCCTTCAGCCATGACCGGCTATACCTACATGACCGCGAGCCAGAAGCGCGGCACGATCTACATCGGCGTCACCAACGATCTCGGCCGCCGCATGCCGGAGCACAAATCCGGCCAAGGTTCGCGCTTCCCCGGCCGCTACGGCGTGCAGCGCCTGGTCTGGTACGAGGAACATTTCGACATTCGTGACGCCATTCAGCGCGAGAAGTCGCTGAAGCGCTGGCCGCGGCAGTGGAAGATCGAGCTGATCGAGAAGACCAATCCAGAGTGGTTCGAGCTTTTTCGCGGAACGGGGTGGTAGTTCGGTTCTGGTCCGTAGGCGCACTGCCGCGTGGTAACGGCATGGATCCCAGGGTCTGCGCCGCGTCGCTTTTTCCTTGCTCCGCCCTGGGATGACGAATTGGAGGGATGTTCGGCCAATCTCGAAAGCTTGTAATTCGCCATCAATCGTCGTCCGATACACCGGACGCGCTGCCACTCTCCGATATCAGCGATTAGCCTTCAGCCATCCTACCTTCGTCCTAGGGCGGAGCAAGGAGCGAAGCGACGCGGCGCAGACCCTAGGATGCCATGCCGTTAGCTTCGAGCGTCGCAGCTTCCGCTGAACACCAACAGACCGATCAGCAGAACGCGTTCAATGTGCATCCCGCTCGATCCAATGGTATCAAGCCGGCGCCTTGGCCTTCCTGCCCCTGCCCTTGACGGGCGCGGGCGGGGCGGCTTTGCGGCCGAGGCCGATCGCCTTGGCCAGCTGCGAACGCGAGGCCGCGTAGTTGGGGGCGACCATCGGGTAGTCCGACGGCAGGCCCCATTTGGCGCGATAGGCGTCGGGCGTCAGCCCGAAATGAACGCCGATATGGCGCTTCAAGGATTTGAACTTCTTGCCGTCCTCGAGGCAGATGATGTAGTCCGGCGTCACCGATTTCTTGGGATTGACGGCAGGCGTCAGCGGCGCGGCGACCGGCACAGCCGGTTGCCCGAGGCCGCCTATGGAAGCGCTGACGCTGGCGATGAGATCGCCGAGGCCGGAAGCCGGCAAGCGGTTCTTCTCGACGTATGCGGAGACGATATGGGCGGTCAGCTCGAGCAGGTCGATGTGTTTGCGAGCGTTGTTGTTGTCGTCGGTCAATCTATCTCTCCGTCCATGGGGGTCGCAGAAATTCCTAGTCGGCAAATCTGCGCAATGCAATGACGCCGCACCACGTCACACATTATTTTGAATAATAATACTAACGGCAGCGCGGGATTAACAACCCTGAGCCGGTGCTCGATAATATCAGACAATCAGCAATATCAGATAATCAGGGATTTGTCGCGCCACAGTCGAAATCCGCCTTCGAAGGCGCGTGTGTTGTCGCCGCGTCTGCAATCGGCGGGCAAGTCGGTGAGTTCGTCGACATTGCCGCCGCCGATGACCACGTAATCCGGCTGCATGGCGGCGCGAAGCCGGTCGACCACGTCGAAGACGTGTTTGCGCCATTTCTTCTTGCCGCGCTTTTGCAGGCCGCGTTCGCCGACATAGTCTTCGAAACTGCCGCGCTTCTTGTAGGGAAGATGGGCAAGCTCCATCGGCTGGGCAACGCTATCAACGATCATCGCGGCCCCCAGGCCGGTGCCGAGGCCAAGGAACAGCATGCGGCCGCCCTCATAACTGCCGATGGCCTGCATGAGCGCATCGTTAACGACCTTGACCGGTTTGCCGAACTCGGCGGCGAAATCGCAGCCGACCCAGCCCTTGCCGAGATTGGCGGGTTCGGTCAGCGGCCGGTTGTGATGCACCGGGCCCGGATAGCCCATCGAGACGACATCGTAGTGCAGCCCTTCGGCGAGCGTCTTCACCGCCGCGACCATCTGCTGCGGCGTAAGCTCCGGTCCGGAAGCGGTCTTGCGCTCGTCGCCGCCGGCGCTGGTGCGGATCTTGACATGCGAGCCGCCGATATCGATCGCAAGCACGATCTTTTCTTCCTCCGATGCCGGTTGCTTCATCGCCTTGGCCATCGCTTTCGCCTCCCAGAAATCATTTCGCTGGATTGATCCAGCCGTTCTGCGGCCCGAATCCAGCCATGGCTTCGGCCGGCCCCCAGGTCTTTGGCGCGTAGACAAGGGGCGGCGTGGTGTCGCCGAGCACCGGGCCGACGATGCGCCAGGCGAGCTCGCTGGCGTCCTGGCGGGTGAACAGCTGGCCGTTGCCGTTCATGGCGTCGCCGATCAACCGCTCGTAAGGCGGCATGTCGCCCTTCGAATCGTCCAGCGCGGTGAGCTCGACCTGCTCACCGACCATGTCATCGCCGGGCGCCTTGCGCCGGGCTCCGATCGAGATCGCCACCTGAGGATCGATGCGGAAGCGCACGTGATTGCAGTCGCCGGGCTTGATCGGATCGAAGACGTCGAGCGGCGGCCGCTTCAGCCGCACGATGACCTCGGTGGCGTGCACCGGCAGGGATTTGCCGGCGCGAATGAAGAACGGCACATCCTGCCAGCGCCAGGTATCGACGAAAAAGCGCACCGCCGCGAAGGTCTCGACCGGCGAGTTCGGCGCCACGCCCGGCTCGTTGAGATAGCCGTCGAACTGGCCGCGCACCACATCGTCCCTGGTCAGCGTCCGGATCGCCCGCAGGACCTGCACCTTCTCGTCGATGAGATCGTCGGCCGAGCGGCCGACCGGCGGTTCCATGGCGAGCAGCAAGAGGATGTTGAGCAGATGGTTTTCGATGACGTCGCGAATGCAGCCGACCTCGTCATAGAAGCGGCCGCGGCCCTCGACGCCGAAATCCTCGGCCATGGTGATCTGCACGCTCTCGACGTAATTGCGGTTCCAGATCGGCTCGAGGAAGGAATTGGCGAAGCGGAAATAGAGCAGGTTCTGGATCGCCTCCTTGCCGAGATAATGGTCGATGCGGAAGATCGACTTTTCGTCGAAGACCAGATGCAGCACCCGGTTCAGCCAGCGCGCCGATTGCAGATCGTGGCCGAACGGCTTTTCCACCATCAGGCGCGCGCCCTGGGCGGCGCCCGACTGCTCCAGCCCCTGGACGACCACCTCGAACATCGCCGGCGGCACCGCCAGATAGTGCAGCGGCCGCTCAGCGCTGCCGAGCGCGGTCTTCAGCTTCTCGAAGGTCGCAGGCGCCCGATAGTCGCCGCTGACATAGCGCAGCAGCGATGCAAGCCTGGCAAAGATCTTGTCGTCGATGCCGCCCAAGGCGTTGACGATGCCGTCGCGGGCGCGCGCCTGCAGCTTGGCGAGGTCCCAGGGATCGAAGGCGACGCCGATCACCGGCTCGTTCAGCGTCCCTTTGGCCACCATGGCGTAAAGGGCGGGGAAGATCTTCTTGTGGGCGAGATCGCCGGTGGCGCCGAAAAGCACCAGCGTGTCCGATCGTTCCTGGCTCATGGGCGTGCCTCCCTGTCGCCCGTCACGAGCCGGCCTTGGGTTTTTCGACATGGCCGCCAAAGGCATAGCGCATGGCGGACAGAAGCTTGTCGGCGAATTCGGATTCGCCTTGCGAGGAGAACCTGTCGAACAGCGCCGAGGACAGCACCGGCGCCGGCACGCCGGTGTCGATCGCCGCCTTCAGCGTCCAGCGGCCTTCGCCGGAATCCGAGACCCGCCCGCCGAACTGCGTCAACGACGAATCGGCCTTCAGTACGCCGGCCGTCAGGTCGAGCAGCCACGAGCCGATGACGCTGCCGTGCCGCCAGACCTCGGCCACTTCAGCGATGTCGATGTCGAACTGGTAATATTGCGGGTTTTCCAGCGGGCTGGTTTCGGCGTCGGCGGTGCGCTGCCGTTTGCCGGCATTCGCCGACTTCAGGATGTTCATGCCTTCGGCATAGGCGGCCATGACGCCATATTCGATGCCGTTATGGACCATCTTGACGAAATGGCCGGCGCCGCTTGGTCCGCAGTGGAGATAGCCGAAGCGAGCGGTTCCGGCATCCCTGGCAGGGGCGGGCGAAGCGGCGTCGGCGCCCGGCGCCAGCGTTGCGAAGACCGGATCGAGATGCTGGACCGCGCTGTCGGGGCCGCCGATCATCAGGCAGTAGCCGCGCTCGAGGCCCCAGACGCCGCCGCTGGTGCCGACATCGACATAGCTCAAGCCTTTCAAGGCGAGGCGCGCGGCGTGGTCGACGGCCTCGTGATAATAGGAATTGCCGCCGTCTATGATGATGTCGCCCGGCTCCATCAGGGCAGCCACCTGGTCGACGATCTTGCCGGTGATCGCCGCCGGCAGCATCAGCCAGGCGCTGCGCGGCTTCGCCAGCTTGCCGACGAACTCCTCCATCGAGGCGGCTCCGATCGCGCCGGCGCTCACAAGCGCGGCGACGCTCGCCGGGTTGATATCGTAGACGACGCATTCGTGGCCATCACGCAGCAGGCGCCGAACCATGTTGGCGCCCATCCGGCCCAGTCCCATCATTCCTATCTGCATGGTCTCGTCCTGCCTTACTTGAGGGATCGATGATCTAGTGGCGCTGTGATTGAAGCATGATCTTTTCCGAAAACCGGTCTCCACTTTGCGGGATCATGCTCTATCCGGTATCGCCGATGCCGACAGAAAAGTCAGCATTCTCCCAATGGCCGCTTTCGGGCCAGAAGAAAGTGAAGACAATGCTATTGCCCGGGCTATTGCCCGGAGCAATCTCGGCAACCTGCAATTCCGCAAGATGGATGCTGAAAGCATTCGCGGTGGTCTCGGTGTCATGGACGGTTGCCCAATTGTCGCTGCTCCAATGAACCACCGCCCGGGCCAGAAGTTCGATGCGCAGCGCCTTGCCTGCCGGGATGGTACGGATCTTGTGGTTGAAGCGCCATGCCCTGAAGCGCGACACCGTCCTGCCCTCGATATAGCGCTTGACGCCTTGCGGCGGCATGTCGAACACCGTGCCGTCGCGCAGCGACCGCAGCAGCTTGATGTGCTCGGAATGCGCCCAGACCAGCGGCTTGGCGCTGCCGGAGGGCCCGCCATGCCGCAATTCGCGCTCCGGCATGTCGGGACCGTCCCAGACCTGCTCCGGCAGCAGGCCGCCCGGTCCGGCAGAGTTCTCGAACGTCCTGAGCAGGCTTGCCGCACTATCCCTGCGGCCTGCCGCCAGCTCGTAATGAGCGCGCTCGCCGACCAGCAGCGGCCAGGGCCGGCCCCGGCCGGTTCCATCGAAGGGCGCGCCGTCGGCATGCTCGCCATAGCCATCGCCATTGTAGCGGTACCAGAGCGGGCCCTGCGGCAGTTCGCAGCGCAATTGCGCGTCGATGACCTTGACCGTGTCGAGGATGCGCGGATCGTCGGCTGCCCGCAAGCCGAAGCGGACCAGCGCCAGCGCATCCGGGCTGACGATCGCCTTGGCCGGCCGGTCCGTATCGGCCGGCGGGCGGTTCTTGATCGGGACGTAGCCGTCTTTCGGCGATGCCGCGCCGGCGGTGTCGGGCGGGGCGATGCGGACATAGTAGCCTTCGACGCTGGCTTGCTCGCATGCGGCGGTGCCGGCGACGTAGGTCCAGCGTTCGATCTGATCGTTCCAGACATCGGCGGTTTCGCGCAGATAGTTTGCCGGCTCTGTTTTGCCGGCGGCATCGAAGATGTCCGCAGCCGCAAGCAGAGCCGCGATCTCGACCGCAAGCGTGAACGGGCTGTAGCCGGCGTCTTCTTCCCAGCGGTCCTCGCCGGTGACCGGGCCGTTGCGCACGACATAGGCGGCAGCGCGCTCGATCATCGGCATGAAGGAGGAGAGTGCGGCAGGCGGCAAATGGCCGGCGCGGCGCAGTGCGTCGGCAAGCAGCAGCGGGAAGGCGCATTCGTCCATCTGGATGCCCGGCCAATAGGCCGATCCGTCGAGCCAGGCGTTCTGCGGCCAATGCCCGTCCGGCTGCTGGATCGCGCGCAGATAGCCAAGGATGCGCAAGGCTTCCGCCGGGTCGCCGGCGGCGAGGAAGCCGCCGGCGGTTTCGACCAGATCGCGCGGCCAGACCAGGTGATAGCCGCCGAGGTCGTCGTCGCCCTTGTTGAAGCCCCACGGGATCGACAGGCTGGCAACGGCTGCTCCGGCGGACGACCGGTGTGTCGCCAGCACCGCTGTGCTGAGGCGGTAGGGATTGAGGCCGGACGCCGCATGCCGGTCCAGCGGCAGCAAACCGGCTTGCCATTGGTGCCATTTTTGAACATAGGAACTGACCGCGGGCTCAAAACCTTGCCTCAGGCTGGCGAAAGCGGTTTCCGCCGCCTGTTGCGGCGTCGTGCCGAAGCCGAGCGCCAGCAATATTTTTGGGTTCGCAGCCGAAAAGGCGATCTCGCCGGTCAGCGCGACGTTGCCGTCCTCGGCCTTGCGGCAGGCCGGATCGAGCCGGCCGCCTTGACGAAGCTGCTGCCAGCCGTCGGAGACGCCGACATAGCCGGCCGAGCACACCTTCCACGGCAGCGACGAGGCGAGCGCCAGGCAGGTGCCGCGTCCCGATGCAAACAGGACGGGCCGTCCTTCATGGTCGTCGATCCAGGCGGTGTTGCCCATGCCGGCGTTGACGAGGTGCGGTGCCAGCAGCGCGTAGACGCGGTAGTCGGCGGCCGCGCGTTTGAGCGGCGTGAACATAATCTCCTGCAGCAAGACGGGACGTTCCGGATCCGTCAGGATGCGCTTTTCGATCCTGTAGGTTCCATCGCTTGCGGTGTTGACCAGCCGGTAGGCAGGCACCCCGTCCGCCAGGGGTTCGATACTGTGTTCGGCGTCGCGTTTTTCTTCCGAGAAATAGCCGTCGGGTCGGGTGACGATCAGCCCCAGATCGCGGGTGCAGGCGCTATCGAGGCGCGGGTAGTAGATCTCGTTGAGGATACCATGGCTGATGGTGAACCAGATCGGGCAGGCCGGCGAGAGCGCGGTGCCGACGCCGCTCTTGGCGCTCGACGTCCAGCGCGCCGGAATGCCGGGTGCACCCGGGGCAAGGTTCGTTGCCATTCAATCGGTCTCCAGTGCCATCCCTAGACCAGGAGTCGAACCGGTTTCAATGATTGCACCGCAAGTTGATCGCCGGCCATGGATTGCTGTTGACAGCTTGCCGCCTATCTGCATTTGTCTGATAATAGATAAAAAACAAGATTGTGAGCGTATCAGCCAATACCCACCAGTCAGCCATTAACCACCAGTAAGACAGCAACTCACGGGAGGAGTATGACATGAGGAAAATATTCGTTTTGGGGGCTCTTGCGGCGATGCTCGCCGCAGGTACCGCGCTTGCCGACACCAGCGGCAAGAAAATCGCTTTCTCCAACAATTACGCCGGCAATTCCTGGCGGCAGGCGATGCTGGACAGCTACGCCATCGTTACCAAGAAGGCGGTTGCCGACAAGGTGGTCGGCGCCGCGGACGTCTTCACGACGGCCGACAAGGAAGTGCCGACGCAAGCAGCCCAAGTGCAGAACCTGATCCTGCAGGGCTATGACGCGATCGTCATCAACGCGGCGTCTCCGGATGCGCTCAACGGCGCCATCAAGCAGGCCTGCGACGCCGGCATCGTCGTCGTCTCCTTCGACGGCATCGTCACCGAACCCTGCGCCTACCGCGTCGTCGTCGACTTCAAGGACATGGGCAAGCAGGAAGTCGAGCAGATGGCCAAGTTCCAGCCCAAGGGCGGCAACCTGCTGGAAATCCGCGGCCTCGCCGGCACCTCAATCGACGATGCCATCCATGCCGGCATCCTCGAAGGCGTCGCTGCCCATCCCGAGTTCAAGATCGTCGGCTCGGTGACGGGCGACTGGGACCAGACCACGGCACAGAAAGCCGTAGTGACGATCCTGCCTTCGCTGCCGGATGTTGTCGGGGTCGTCGACCAGGGCGGTGACGGCTACGGCGCGGCGCAGGCTTTCGCCGCCGCCGGCAAGCCACGCCCGACCATCATCATGGGCAATCGCCAGGACGAGTTGCAGTGGTGGAAGGAGCAGAAGGAAAAGGACGGTTACCAGACCTGGTCGGCATCGATCGCACCGGGCGTATCGACGCTTGCCTTCTGGGTGGCGCAGCAGGTGCTCGACGGCCGCACCGACGTGCCGCACGACCTGCTGGTGCCCTACCTTGCCTTCACCCAGGACGATTTCGAGGCCGCGCTGCCGAAGATTCCGAAGGGCGGCGTCGCCAGCCACGAATACACGCAGGAAGACGCCGTCGCGGCGATCAAGGCCAACATCAAGTGAGCATGGCACTATTGTTGCCGCCACGGATAACCGGGTATCGTTGAGGGATGCCCGAGGCCAATGCAGACATCATCATGCCGGACGGCGCCGAAAAGCTTTTCGGCGCCGTCAGTTTGGACATCATAAGACTGGACGGAGCCGAAAAACATTTCGGCGCCGTCAGGGCGCTCGCCGGTGTCGATTTCAGCGTTCGTGCCGGAGAATGCGTCGGTCTCGTCGGCCATAACGGCGCCGGAAAATCGACGCTCATGCATATGGTGGCGGGCACGCTTGCCCCCGACAGCGGGCAGATCGCGGTCCGCGGCGGTGTCGAGGCAAGTTATTCGGTGCCGCGCGCGCAGCAGCTCGGCATACGCTGTGTGTTCCAGGAGCTGTCGCTCTGCCCGAACCTCAGCGTCGCCGAGAACACGCGGATCAACCACGCGTCGCTGCATGGCTTCGGCTGGCGGCGCAAGGCGGCCGATCTGATCGCCGCCAAGCTCGACGAGATCTTCCCCGGCCACAGCATCTCGGCATTCGACATCGTCGGTGATCTTTCCATCACCAGCCGGCAGATGGTGGAGGTGGCGCGCGCCTTCACGGTCACGCAGGAGCCGCTCGAGCTGGTTATCCTCGACGAGCCGACATCCTCGCTCGACGCGCATACCGCCGGCCAGCTGCTGGCGTTCGTGCGCCGCTTCATCGCCGCCGGCAAGAGCTGCATCCTGATCTCGCATGTGTTGGGCGAAGTGCTCGGAAATGCCGACCGCATCGTGGTGATGCGCGACGGCAAGGTGGTCGCCGCCGGGCAGGCCGACGCCTTCGACCGCGACAGGCTGGTGACGGCGATGGGCGGAGCGGAGGCGCGCGAGAAGACCGCCGCAGAGATTGCGAGCGGCAAGCCGGAGCCCGGCCCGCTGCGGGTCCGGGCGCGCCCGGCGCGACAGCAGGACGGCAACGAGCTCGTCGCCCGTGCCGGTGAGATCATCGGCCTTGCCGGACTTGCCGGGCATGGGCAGACCGATCTTTTGCTGGCTATCTTTGCTGCGGCTTCCCGTGCCAAGACCGGCATCGAGGTCACCGCGCCGGTGGCGCTGGTTGCCGGCGACCGCCAGTCGGACGGAATTTTTCCGCAATGGTCGATCGCCGAGAACATCGGCATCCGTTCGCTGACGCGATTGCGCAACGGCCTCTTGATCTCGCCGCAGCGCGAAGCCGAGCTCGCCGAGTTGTGGCAGCGGAAAATCGGCATCCGTACGCCCGACATGAACAACAACATCTTCTCGCTGTCCGGCGGCAACCAGCAGAAGGCGCTGTTCGCGCGGGCGCTCGGCTCCGACGCCAAGATCGTGCTGATGGACGATCCGATGCGCGGCGTCGACATCGGCACCAAGCTCGAAGTCTACGACCTGGTGCGCGAGGAGGCTCGCCATGGCCGCACTTTCCTCTGGTACACCACCGAAACCGAAGAGCTCGACAATTGCGACCACATCTATGTGTTCAAGAACGGCCGGATCGTCGCCAACCTTCGTCGCGACGAACTGACGGAGGAAAAGATCATCCAGTCGTCGTTCGGCGATGCGGCCTGAGATGACAGCGGTATCCGTCGAGAATGGGCTAAAATCTTCGGCTCGCGCCACGAGGCGGGCGCGCATGCTGCGCAGCCTGCTGCCGGCACTGTCGCTGGCGCTGGTGCTCATCGCCATCGCCTGGCTCAACCCGCGCGCCATCAGCTATTTCGGTTTCAGCCTGATGCTCAATCTGGCGATCCCGATCGCTCTGGCGACGATCGCGCAGATGTTCGTCATCGCCGGCAACGAGCTCGATCTGTCGATTGGCACCTTTGTCGGCTTCGTCGGCTGCGTGACGGCGACATGGCTGAAGGACGCGCCGCTGCTCGGCGTCGTGATCCTGCTCGGGTCGATCGGCGTCTACGCGCTGCTCGGCGCGCTGATCCATCTGCGCAACCTGCCCTCTATCGTGGTGACGCTCGGCATGAGTTTTGTCTGGCAGGGCATGGCCATCCTCATCCTGCCCAAGCCCGGCGGCAAGGCGCCGGACTGGCTGCTGGCGCTGATGGCCTTCAAGCCACCCTTCATTCCGTTCCCGATCATCGCGGCATTGCTGATCGCAGCCGTCGTCCACTTTGGCCTGATGCGCACCTCCTACGGCGTCATCCTGCGTGGATCGGGCGGCAATTCAGCCGCACTCAAACGCGCCGGCTGGTCGCTGCTGCGCACCAAGATCGCGCTGTTTGCGCTGACCGGCCTGTTCGGCGTTTTGTCCGGCATGGCGCTGATCGGCATCACCACCTCGGCCGATGCCAATATCGGCAATGGCTACACGCTGCTTTCGATCGCCGGCGTCATCCTCGGCGGCGGTGAGTTCGTCGGCGGCCGGGTGTCGCCGATCGGCGCCGTCATCGGCGCGCTGACGCTGGCGCTGGCGGCATCGCCCCTCTTGACGTTCATGCACATTCCGCCCGACTGGCAGGTCGCCGCCAATGGCGCCATCCTGATCATCGTGCTGGCGGCGCGGGTGCTGATCAGCCGCAGGGAGAGGTGAGCATGGCATCGCTGCGGACACTGCTCGCCAGACCCTGGATCTGGTCGTTCTTCGGGGCGCTGCTGGTGTGGCTGGCGACCATCGCCTTCACCGGCGGCTATGGCGGCGGCGGCATGATCACGGCGGCGCTGTCGCTCGCCGTCTTCACGGTGATCGTCGGCGTCGGGCAGATGTTCGTCATCACGCTCGGGCCGGGCAATGTCGACCTGTCGCTGCCGGCCAATATCGGCCTTGCCAGCGCCGTCGCCATGAAGGTCATGGACGGCAATGATGCGATGATCGCGGTCGGGCTGCTGGCCGCGCTTGCCTGCGGCATGACGATCGGCGCCGTCAACTATCTGCTGATCTGGGCGCTGCGCATTCCGCCGATCATCGCGACGCTGTCGGCCAGCTTCGTCATCCAGTCGGTCGATATCAGCTATGGGCGGGGCCTGCAGATCAAGCCGCCGCCGGGCTTTGCCGATTTCACCAACTGGCAGATCTTCGGCATCCCGGTGCTGGCGATCCTCACCGTGCTGTTCACCATCGGCGCCGGCATCATTTTGCAGCGCATGATCTACGGACGCTCGGTGCTGGCGATCGGCCAGAACATCCGCGCTGCCTGGCTGGCCGGCGTCAATGTCGGCCGCACCCGCTTCCTCACCTACACGCTGTCGGGCGCGCTCGGCGGCCTCGACGGCGCACTGCTCGCCGGCTATTTCCGCGGCGCCAATGTCGATATCGGCAATGAGTATCTGCTGGCCTCGATCGCGGTCGTCGTCATCGGCGGCACGTCGGTGGCGGGCGGCAAGGCCAATGTGCCGGGGGTCTGGGGCGCGGCGCTGTTCCTGGTGCTGCTGTTGACCATGCTCAACACGTTCGGCGTCAGCGTCGGCGTCCGCCTGGTGCTGACAGGGCTGATCATCGTCGGCGTCATCACCGCCGCCGGTGGGCAGAAGGCGCTGCGCTAAGGCAAGGCCACCCGGCGGCGACGGGATATCGATCCGGCCCGCAAAACACGTGGTTCCCATCCGCATGCCAGCGCTGTAAATCCCGTCGCGCTATTGGCCAACATCATTGCGTGAGGTTTGCGTGTCCGATTTCGTCAGCACTACAAGGCACGGCAACGTCGCGGTGGTGAGCATCGACAATCCGCCGGTCAACGCGCTGACCTTCCATGTGCGCGAGCCGCTGATGCAGGCGCTCGTTTCCCTGCGCGACGAGCCGTCGGTCCGAGCAATCGTGATAGCATGTGCCGGGCGGACCTTCGTCGCCGGCGCCGACATCACCGAATTCGGCAAGCCGGCGCGGCAACCGGACCTGGGCGCCCTAGTCGCCATGCTGGAAACCATCGCCAAGCCGACGGTCGCGGCCATTCACGGCACTGCGCTCGGCGGCGGCCTGGAACTGGCGCTCGGCTGCCATTTCCGTGTTGCCGACCGAACGGCAAGGCTCGGCCTGCCGGAAGTCAAGCTCGGCCTGCTGCCGGGCGGCGGCGGCACGGTTCGCCTGCCGCGCTTGGTTGGTCCGCTGAAGGCACTCAGCATGATCGTTTCGGGAACGCCGATCGGTGCGGCCGAGGCGCTCGCCGCCTGCCTGGTGGATGCCGTCTTCGATGGCGACCTGACCGCGCAAGCGGTGAATTTCGCCAACGAAACGGCCGCGAAAGGCGGTCCGTTCACGCCGGTGCGCGACCGCAATGATCGCCTCGACCAGGCCGACTTGCCGGCGTTCGACAAGGAAGCGGCAGTGCTTGCCGGCAAAGCACGCGGCCTCGAGGCGCCGATCGCCTGTGCGCAGTCGATCCGCAACGCCCTGACGCTGCCCTTCGACGAAGCGCTGGCGGCGGAGCGCGACCTGTTCGTCAAGCTTGTCGCCGGGGACCAATCACGCGCGCAGCGGCATTTGTTCTTCGCTGAACGTGAGGCGGCAAAGATTGCCGGCAAGGACGTCGTCAGGCGCAAGATCGCCCGGGTCGGCGTCATCGGCGCCGGCACGATGGGCGGCGGCATCGCCATGGCGTTCGCCAACGGCGGCGTCCCCGTGACCTTGCTGGAAGCGACACACGAGGCCTTGCAGCGCGGGCTGGCGACGATCAACAAGAATTATGCCGTTTCCGTCATCCGCGGCTCGCTGAGCGAAGACGCCAAGCGCCAACGGCTTGGGTTGTTCAAGGGTTCCACCGACTATGCCGATCTTGCCGATTGCGACCTGATCGTCGAGGCCGTGTTCGAGGAGATGGCGGTCAAGAAGGATGTCTTCGGCAGGCTCGATGCCGTGGCCAAACCGGGCGCGATCCTCGCCACCAACACCTCCTATCTCGACGTCAACGAAATCGCCGCTTCGACGTCGCGGCCGCAAGATCTCCTCGGCATGCATTTCTTTTCGCCGGCTAACGTCATGAAGCTTTTGGAAATCGTCCGCGCCGACAAGACTTCGCCCGACGTGCTGGCGACCATCGTCGATCTGGCACGGCGGATCGGCAAGGTGCCGGTCGTTGTCGGCGTCTGCCACGGCTTCGTCGGCAACCGCATGCTGGCGGCGCGCGGTGCGGAACTGGAGACGCTTCTGCTGGAAGGCGCAATGCCGCGCCAGGTCGACCAGGTGTTCACCGATTTCGGCTGGCCGATGGGGCCGTTCGAGATGAGCGATCTCGCCGGCCTCGACATAGGCTGGCGCAACCGCAAGGCGCGTGGCCAGACGGCCGTGATCGCCGATGCGTTGTGCGAACAGGGACATTTCGGCCAGAAGACCGGCAGCGGCTTCTATCGCTACGAAGGCGGTTCGCGCACGCCGCTGCCCGATCCCGATGTCGAGGCGCTGATCCGCAACAAGGCTGCCGAGCGCGGTATTGCACCGCGCGCGATCGGCGCCGAGGAGATCATCGAGCGGACGCTCTATCCGATGATCAACGAGGGCGCCAAAATCCTCAAGGACAAGATTGCCGCCCGCGCCTCCGATATCGACGTCGTCTGGGTCAACGGCTACGGCTTCCCGGTCGGCAAGGGCGGGCCGATGTTCTGGGCGAGCCTCGAAGGCGTGGACAAGATCATCCGGCGGCTGGATCACTGGCACCAGCAGACCGGCAAGGATGTCTTTCGAGTGGCACCCCGGCTCAGGCAGATGGCCGAAACCGGTTCCTGGGACGGCGCTGCCGGTTGAACTTGGGACTACCGAATCCGTGCGTCCATGATCTCGACAAAACGCGCGAACAGACCCGCCTGCGACTTTATCTTGAGCTTGCGGTAAATGTTGCGGCGATGAACTTTTACGGTTCCCGGCACGATGCGCATCGCCCTGGCAATCGATTCCGTGGAATGGCCCTGAAGCACCAGATCGACGACATGCTGTTCGCGCGGCGTGAGCGAAAGGCTCTTCCAGATGTGAGCACGTTCGAACTCACTGGCCGGAGCAATCGCCTCGTCTTGCTTCGTCCCAACCGGTCCGTCAGCCGGAAGGGTAGGCCAGCGCAGCCTGACGAGGCTGATCACCGCAGGCGCCATGTCGCGCAGCAACCTGGCATCGGCGGTTCCGAACGGCCCCGAAGCGCGCAATCGCATTAGCGAGACCACCAGCGCGTCCTTTCCCGGCAGCGGCACGAAAAAACCGACCTCCTCCGCAAGCCTGGTCTGGCTGTAATAGGAGCGGTAATATTCGCTGGCATAGAAGCGATCCGGCGCCAATTCGCGCATGCGCCAAAAGCCTTCCTTGCGCTCGACTGCCGCATGGTGGAACGGATCGAGCAGATAAGGCCCTTCCTGATAGAGCGCGACGAAGACATGGCTTTCGGCCGGCGAGAATGTCTCGAACAGCAGCGGCGGGCGTGAGGCGCCGCGATAGCCGAAGATCACGCAATGATCGAAGCTGACATGCTGGCGGAGCCAGGCGACCATCGCCTTGCCGAAAAGCTCGCCGCTCGTCTCCCGCGTCGCTGCGATGAGCGCAGCGAGCCGGCTGTATTCATCGCTGCGTGAAACGCCCAATTCATACCCCTCCAGACGAGAAAATAGACGAAATATACCACCTGGGAGGTATATACTAGCCGCCATTGGCTCTGATAGCGTTTCGAGACCAACTAGCCGCCGGAGTCCGCAGCTTTGACCGCAGTGCCCGACATCGAGTTTCGCGGGGTCACCAAACGCTACGGCAGCGTGATCGCGGTCAGCGGCATCGATCTTGCCATCCCGCCGTCTGCCTTTGTCGCGTTGCTCGGGCCGTCCGGCTGCGGCAAGACAACCTGTTTGCGCATGATCGGCGGTTTCGAACAGCCAAGCGAAGGTGTGGTATTCATCCGTGGCCGCGACATGGCCGGCACGCCGCCCTATCGGCGGCCGGTCAACATGGTGTTCCAGCAATATGCGTTGTTTCCGCATCTGGATGTGGCGGACAACGTCGCCTATGGCCTACGCCAGGCGCGGCCGCGCCTGTCGTCGCGGGAGATCAGCCTGAAGGCAGGCGAGGCGCTCGCCATGGTTCGGCTTGCCGGCTATGGACGCCGCAAGATCCATGAGCTTTCCGGCGGCCAGCAGCAGCGTGTCGCCCTGGCGCGGGCGCTGGTCAACAAGCCGGCGGTGCTGCTGCTCGACGAGCCCCTGGCGGCGCTCGACAAGAAGCTGCGCACCGAAATGCAGATAGAGCTGCAGAACCTGCAGCGCGAGATCGGCATCACCTTCGTCCTGGTCACCCACGATCAGGAAGAGGCACTGTCGATGAGCGATTTCGTCTGCGTCATGAATGGCGGGCGCATCGTCCAGCTTGGGCAGCCGAGCGAAATCTACGACGAACCCGCCGACCTCTTCGTCGCCGATTTCGTCGGCAAGACCAATCTCTTGAGCGGCAAGGTCGTCGGGCTCTCGGGCAAGCTCGTCGAGGTAGCGCTTGCCGACGGCACCGTCATCGCCGCGCGCAAGCGCACTTCGCTAGCCCAGGGCGAAGCCGTCTCGGTCAGCCTGCGTCCTGAATCCCTAAGTCTCGGCGCGCCCGGAAGCGGCCGGCTGAACGGGCTTGTCCGCAACCGGATCTTTCTCGGTTCCACCGCGGAATATGCAATCGAGGTCCAAGGCATCGGGACACTGCTCGCCAAGGCCGATTATCTGGTTGGCGGTGGAAATCTCTTCAAGCCGGGTGAACCCGTCGCCGTCGGCTTTACAGCCGGAACGCCGCTGGCGTTTCCGGAGAATAACGTGACCAACCAGAGGGAAAACAAAAATGTCGAAATCGTATCGTGACGGACTGCCGATAAGCCCTGAAAAATTCGTCGACCAGTTGATGCGCCTCAAGCGCGGTTCCATCGGCCGCCGCGAGTTCCTTGGCCTCACCGGCCTAGGCATCGCAACGGCAGTAATGGCCCGCGAACTCGGCATCGTGCCGTCGCCAGCCTTCGCCCAGGAGGGGCTTGGCGACCGCATGTCGATTGCCACCTGGCCCAATTATCACGACCCGGCGACGTTCGAGAATTTCAAGGCCGAAACCGGCGTTGCCGTCGAGGTGAACGTGTTCGGGTCAAACGAGGAGATGCTGGCCAAGCTGCAGGCCGGCGCCTCGGGCTGGAGCCTTTTCGTTCCGACCAACTACACGATCTCGACTTACAAGAAGCTTGGCATCATCGAAGCGCTGGATATGGCCAAGCTTGCCAATTATGACGGCTCGCAAGAAGACCCGCGCTTCACTGGGGAAGGCACCATCGACGGCGTGACCTACGCTGTGCCGAAGAATTGGGGCACCACCGGCTTTGCCGTCAACACCAAGAAACTGACCAAGCCGATGACGAGCTGGAAGGAATTCTGGGACACGGCCATGGCGGAGGGCGACGGCCGGACCATGGTTCATGATTACCAGCTGACCACGATCGGCAACGCGCTGAAATATTTCGGCTTCTCGTTCAACTCGCTGAAGCCGGACGAACTCGCCAAGGCGGAGGAATTGCTGCTGAAGGTCAAGCCGCATCTGTTCGCGGTCTCTAGCGACTACCAGCCGTCGATGCGTGCCGGCGACGCCTGGATGACGATGTGCTGGACCAATGACGGGGCGCAGCTCCACCGCGACATCCCCGAAATCGCCTACGTGCTTGGCAAGGAAGGCGGCGAGATCTGGACCGACTTCTACGCAATACCCAAGGATGCGCCGAACAAGCCTGCCGGCTATGCCTTGCTCAACTATTTGATGAACCCGAAAGTCGCGGTCAAGGAGCACCTGGCCAACGGTGCGCCTTCCACCGATGCGCGGGTCAATGCGCTGCTGCCCAAGGAGGTGCTGGACAATCCGATCCTCTATCCGGCGGCGGATCTGCTGAAGCCGCTCGAATTCGGTGCGGCTGCGACGCTAACCGATCCGGGCCGGGCCGAATTGATGGCACGCTTCAAGTCGGCTTGAACCGGGCAGGCCACAGGCTCGATGCAGGCAACTCCCCGGCGGACAGATGTCCGCCGGCACCCGGGCGGTTTTTTCAATGCGCAGCAACGTCCTCCGTCACAATCTCCTGACCGCCCTGCTGCTCGGTCCAGCAACGGCGTGGCTGGTGGTGTTTTTAGTTTTGCCGTTCGTGGCGATCGCCGTTTTCAGCGTCGGCGAGCGGGCGCCGGAAGGCGGCTATCAGGCCGCTTTCACCTTGGCGCAGTATGCCAATCTTCCGGCGCGGGCGACCGCCTTCTGGAACACCATGGTGCTGGCGCCGGCGGGCGCACTGGCCTGTCTTCTCGTTGCCTATCCGGTCGCCTATTACCTCGCTTTGCGCGCGCCGGAACGGTGGCGGCTGATCCTGCTGGCGCTTGTCGTCATCCCGTTCTGGACCAGCCTGCTGATGCGAACCTATGCCTGGATGTATGTGCTTGGCGGGCGCGGCATCCCAGCTCTGCTGGCCTATGTCGGGATGGAGGACGTGCGGCTGATCAACACGCCGGGAGCGGTTCTGCTCGGCATCGTCTATGGTTATCTGCCGCTGATGATCCTGCCGATCTATGTCAGCCTCGAGCGGCTCGACCGCCGGCTGCTGGAGGCCTCCGCCGATCTCGGCGCGACGCCGATCTCGACATTCCTCGGCGTGACGCTGCGGCTGTCGCTGCCAGGTGTGATGACCGGCTTCTCGCTGGTCATGGTCCTGCTGCTCGGCGAATATCTGATCCCGACGCTACTCGGCGGCGGCAAGGTCTTCTTCATCGGCAACGCGCTGGTCGATCTGTTCCTGCAATCGCGCAACTGGCCATTCGGATCGGCAATCGCCATCACACTTGTGGCGGTTTCAGTGGTCGTGCTGCTTGCCGCGAACCGCATTTCGACCCGGCTTTCGGGTGCCCGCCGGGTGGACCTGATCTGATGCGTGCCTTCGTCGTTGCGGTCTTTGCCTTTCTCTACCTGCCGATCGCGCTGGTGGTGCTGTTTTCGTTCAACGCCGGCCACCACGCCAGCGAGTTCACTGGCTTCTCGGTGCAATGGTACGGCAAGGCCCTGGCAAACCCGTTCCTGGTCGAAGCGCTGAAGAACAGCCTGTTCATCGCCACGACCAGCGCCTTGCTGGCGGCGCTGTGCGGCACGGCGGCCGCGCTTGGCCTGGCGCGTGTCGGCGCGCAGACGCGAGCCGTCTTCGATGCGCTTTTGGGTGCTGCGATCGTCGTTCCTGGCGTCGTCATCGGCATCTCGACGCTGGTCGCGCTGGTCCAGCTATTCGGGGTGGTCAACCCGTTTGTCGCTTCGCTGTGGCCGAACGACCAGCCACCGCGCCTGGCGCTCGGCTATGGCTCGATCATCGCCGCGCACGGGCTGTTTTCGATGGCGCTGGTGGCGATGATTGTCGGCACGCGCCTCGGCAGCCTCGACCGCAATCTGGTCGAGGCCTCGAGCGATCTTTACGCTACCCCGCTGACGACGTTCCGCAGCATCGTGTTGCCGCAGATCATGCCGGCGGTGATCGCCGGCTTCCTGCTCGCCTTCACATTCTCCTTCGACGATTTCATCGTCGCTTTCTTCGTCGCCGGCGCACAGACGACATTGCCGATCTATGTCTTCGCCTCGATCCGGCGCGGGGTCACGCCGGAGATCAATGCCATCGCGACGATCGTGCTCGTCGCCTCCGTTCTGCTCGTTGTGCTTGCCCAATGGCAACTGCGGCAACGAAAACCATCACACTGAAAGACAAAAACATGATTCTGAGAGATCGCATCGCCGTGGTGACGGGTGCCGGGTCGGGGATCGGGCGTGCCGGCGCCATGATGATGGCCAGGGAAGGCGCGCTCGTGGTGATCGCCGACAGGGACCAGGCGGCGGGGGAAGCAACCGCTTCCGACGTTCGTGCGGCCGGCGGTCGGGCCGAGGCCGTCGCCACCGACGTCGGCGAGGATGCGGCGGTCGAGCAGCTCATTGCGGGAACGCTGGGGCGGCATCGGCGGATCGACATCCTGCACAATCATGCCGGGATCCAGGTCGGCGGCACGCTGACCGAAGTCGGCGCCGACGGCATGGATGCCTCCTGGCGGATCAATGTGCGGGCGCAGTTCCTCGCGGCCAGGCTGGTCATGCCGTCGATGATCGCGCAAGGCGGCGGGGTGATCCTGAATACCGCCTCGAATTCGGGTGTGTTCTACGACCGCGAAATGATCGCCTACGCAACGTCAAAACATGCAGTGGTGGCGATGACCCGGCAGATGTCGCTCGACTATGCCAAACACAATGTCCGCATCAACGCGCTGTGCCCCGGCTGGGTCGATACGCCCTTCAACGAGCCGTTCATCGCGCAGATGGGCGGGCGGGCGGCGATCGAGAACTATGTCCGCACCAAGATTCCCATGCAGCGCTGGGCCAGCGCGGAGGAAATCGCCGAAGCGATCCTGTTCCTCGTCTCCGACCGCTCGTCCTTCATGACCGGTCAGGCGCTGGTGATCGACGGTGGAGAAAGCATCGGCTGATCCGCCGCTCCCGGCGGGCGGCAGCTGAAATTCTCGTTGGCCTAACGGCCGACAGCGAGATGTGCTTTCGTCTCAAGGAGAATGCGGCCAAGATGGCGGGCCGGGAGCAGAAATCGTCAGTGCAAGAGAGAGGCGGCATAATGGCCGAGGCGTATATCTGCGACTACATCCGCACGCCGATCGGGCGCTTCGGCGGCTCGCTGTCGGCGGTCCGTGCCGACGATCTCGGCGCGATACCTCTGAGGGCGCTGGTCGAGCGTAATCCAGGCATTGATTGGGCTGCTATCGACGATGTCGTCTATGGCTGCGCCAACCAGGCCGGCGAGGACAATCGTAATTTGGCGCGCATGGCGCTGCTGCTGGCCGGCCTGCCCAAGGAGGTTTCGGGCTCGACCGTCAACCGTCTCTGCGGTTCGGGCATGGATGCGGTGATAATTGCTGCCCGCGCCATCAAGGCCGGCGAGGCGGAGCTGATGATATCAGGCGGCGTCGAATCGATGAGCCGCGCTCCGTTCGTGCTGCCGAAGGCAGAGACCGCCTTTTCGCGCAATGCCGAGATTTACGACACCACGATCGGCTGGCGCTTCATCAATCCGCTGATGAAGAAGCAATACGGCGTCGATTCGATGCCGGAGACCGGCGAGAACGTGGCGGAAGAGTTCGCTGTCTCCCGCGCCGACCAGGACGCATTTGCCGTGCGCAGCCAGGACAAGGCTGTAGCCGCACAAGCCAATGGCCGGCTGGCAAAGGAAATCACGCCGGTGACGATCGCGCAGCGCAAGGGCGATCCGGTCGTTGTCGACAGAGATGAGCATCCCCGCGGGGGCACGTCGATCGAAGCGTTGGCCAAGTTGCCGACGCCGTTCCGACAAGGCGGCACGGTTACGGCCGGCAATGCCTCGGGCGTCAATGACGGCGCGGCGGCGCTGATCGTCGCCTCGGAAGCAGCCGCGAAAAGATATGGGCTGACGCCGATCGCCCGTGTTCTGGGCGGTGCCACCGCCGGCGTGGCGCCGCACATCATGGGTATCGGCCCTGTGCCGGCCACGCAAAAGCTGTGTGCCCGGCTCGGCCTGACGCCGCAGCAATTCGACGTCGTCGAGCTCAACGAGGCCTTCGCCTCGCAAGGCATCGCCGTGCTGCGCCAGCTCGGCATTGCCGAGGATGCGGAGCACGTCAACCCGAATGGTGGCGCCATCGCGCTCGGCCATCCGCTCGGCATGTCCGGCGCGCGCATCACCGGCACGGCGGCGCTGGAGCTGCGCGAACGTAGCGCCAGATACGCGCTCGCCACCATGTGCATCGGTGTCGGCCAGGGCATCGCCGTGGCGCTCGAACGCGTTTGATCTTTTGGCCGCCCTGGGGCAGAGCCCTGGCGCCGCCTATCTCGTTTGCCCGATATGCGAAAGACGCTCTGGTCAATGGGCGATCCTTGCGAAATGATGGACACCGTTGCGCCTAGGCCGGGAAAGTGTGGCCCTTGCAAGAAAGCTGTTTGAATTGAGCGATCCTCAACCCATTACCAACGATACAATCCTCATAATTCTGCATTATGTTCTCGTCGAAATTCGAGGGACTGACAAACCGGAAAAGGCACGGATGCTCGCGGACGCCTTTCACAACGCGCCGAGCTTGATCGCAAATGGCCATGAACCGCAAAAAACGTGGGAAAGCATTCTTTCAACCGCGCGAAGGCTTGAAATAGAGCCTTACGTCCTTCGGCTATTGCGGCACGTTCAATCGCGTCAAATTTCAAACTGAGACATTACCCGAAATTTGACCATGTGGACAAAGGTCCGGCGTCGTTCCATAGTTCCCTGTCTTTATATTTTCCGAACAGCCGGCTCGACATGGCTGTCGAACAGAGGGGCATGCAATGGACAACAAAAAGAGCAGAATCCAATCGAAACGCGAAGGGCTTTCGCGACGCAACGTGCTGGAGCTGGGCGCGCTCGGCCTGGCGGCGGCGATGCTGCCGGGCAGCGCCTTTGCCAAGACCAAGAAGCTGAAAGTGGCGGCGATCTTCGCCACGCCGATCGAGGAGCCGTGGGACAACCAGATCCACGTTGCCCTGCAGAAGGCCGAGAAGGAACTCGGCATCGAATACAAATGGTCGGAGAAGGTGCAGACGGCCGATTTCAGCCGCGTCATGCGCGAATATGCGCAGGGCGGCTATGAGCTGGTGCTGGGCGATGCCTTCGCCGCCGAGCGCGAATCGCGTAGGACCGCCAAGCAGTTCCCGAAGACCGCCTTCCTGTTCGGCTCCGGCGCCGGGCCGGCCGAGCCGAATTTCGGCGTTTTCGACAACTGGATTCACGAGCCGGCCTATCTGTCCGGGATGATCGCCGGAAAAATGTCGAAGTCAGGCACGGTCGGCGCCGTCGCGGCGATGGGCATTCCGGAAGTGAACCGGCTGGTCAACGCCTTCTTTGCCGGCGCCAGGGAGGTCAATCCCGACATCAAGAAGAAGGTCGCCTTCATCGGCTCGTTCTTCGATCCGCCAAAAGCAAAGGAAGCGGCCGTCGCCCAGATCGATGCCGGCGTCGACGTCATCTATGCCGAGCGCTTCGGCGTCATCGAAGCGGCGGCGGAGAAGAAGATCCTCGCCATCTCCAACATGTCGGACCAGTCGAGCCTCGGCCCCGACACGGTGATCACCGGGCCGGTCTGGGACATGTATCCGACCGTCGAGCAGGCGATCAAGCTGGTCAAGGCCGGCGTCTTCACCGCGCAGGATTACGGCGATTTCTCGCGCATGGCCAAGGGCGGCTCCTACCTCGCGCCCTACCACAAGTTCGACAAGACGCTGCCGGCCGAGGTCAAGGAACTGGTCGAGAAGAAGAAGGCAGAGATCCTCGACGGCAATTTCCGCGTCGACGTCGATGAGAATACGCCGGTCTCGGATTAGGGCTCTGTCTTTTGGGGTTGGTGCTTGTCGCACCCCCCCTCTGGCCTGCCGGCCATCTCCCCCTCAAGGGGGGAGATTAGCAGCTTCGCCGACAGCGCCCTCCTCTTCAGCGTTGACGATTTGCGAAAGCAGAAGTGACATCCGATCTCCCCCCTTGAGGGGGAGATGGCCGGCAGGCCAGAGGGGGGTGCGACGAGCGCCACCCGCAGGTCCAAGCTGAATCGTAAGCCAATTCCGATCGAGAGCACCCTTGTCAACGCCTGCCCCTCTCATCGAAATGCGCGGCATCTCCAAGAGCTTTGGCGCCGTCAAGGCGAACGAAGCCGTCGATCTCAGCGTCGCGCCGGGTGAAATCCTCGGGCTGCTCGGCGAAAACGGTGCCGGCAAGACGACGCTGATGAACGTGCTGTTCGGCGCCTATGCGCCCGATGCCGGCGAGATCCTGGTGCAGGGCCGGTCGGTGGCGATCAACAGTTCGGCCGATGCGCTGGCCGCCGGCATCGGCATGGTGCACCAGCATTTTCATCTCGCACCGCGGCTTTCGGTGCTGGAGAACCTCTTGATCGGCATACCCGGCAGATCGGGCCGGATCGACCGCGCCGGCGGGCTGGCGCGGCTCGCCGAGATCGGCCGCCAGCACGGGCTGACGCTCGACCCGGACCTCCCCGTCTCGGCGCTGTCGGTCGGCGAGCAACAGCGGCTCGAAATCGTCAAGGCGCTGTTTCGCGGCGCAAGGCTGCTGATCCTCGACGAGCCGACGGCGGTGTTGGCACCAACCGAGGTCGACGGGCTGTTTTCGGCGCTGCGCTCGATGGCGGCACAAGGGCTCGGCATCATCTTCATCTCGCATAAGCTCAACGAGGTGCGAGCGCTGACGCATCGCTGCGTCGTGCTCCGGCATGGGCGCGTTGCCGGCCGCGTCGATGCGCCGGCCAGCACCACGTCCTCGGAGATGGCGCGGCTGATGTGCGGCCACGAGATCGTGCCTCCGGCCAGAGGACCGTCGATGCCCGGTGCGGCCGTGCTGACCCTCGACGGTATCTCGACATCTCATCATTCCGGCATGGCGCTGCGCGATGTTTCGCTGTCGGTTCGTGGCGGCGAGATCCTTGGCATCGCCGGCGTCTCCGGCAATGGCCAGCGCGCGCTTGCCGAGGTCATCTCCGGCGTGCGTGCGCCCGATGCCGGGAAGATGACCATAGCCGGCAAAACGGTTTCGCGGTTCTCGCCGAGCACAGTGCAGGCGCTCGGCCTCGGCCGCATCCCGGAAGACCGTATGACGACAGGGCTGGTCACCAATCTGCCGCTCGCCGATTCGATGGTGCTGCCGCGCATCGGCACGGCGGCGTTCAGCCGCAACGGCCTGCTCAAGCCGGATGCGATCCGCGCCTTCGCCGAGGCACAGATCAAAGCCTACGATATACGTTGCCCCGGGCCGATGACGCGCGCCGGGGCGCTTTCCGGCGGCAATCTGCAAAAGGCGCTTTTGGCGCGCGAACTCGCCTTCGATCCGAAGGTGCTGATCGTTTCGCAGCCGACTCGCGGCCTCGACATCGGCGCCGCGCGTTTCATCCACGAAAAATTCCTCGACATGCGCGCCAAGGGCTGCGGCATCGTCGTCATCGGCGAGGATCTGGAAGAGTTGCTGATGCTCTCGGATCGTATCGCGGTGATGTATGAGGGCCGCATCGTCGGCACGCTGAACAGCGCCGACGCCAGCATCGCCAGACTCGGGTTGATGATGACCGGAGCGGAGGGCCATGCCTGATGTTCCGTCTCGAGGCCCGCACCTCAACGCCCGCCTGGTTCAATCTGGCGCTGCCGCTGCTCGCCATCGGCGCGACGCTGATCCTGTGCAGCGGCCTCATTGCACTGGCTGGCGCCGGCGTCGTCGAGGCTTATGGCGTTATGTTTTCGGCGTCGCTGGGCGACAGCTACGCCGTCACCGAAACGCTGGTGCGTGCCACCCCGATGATCTTCACGGGACTTGCCGTGGCAGTCGCCTTCCGCGCCAAATTCTGGAATATCGGCGCCGAAGGGCAATTGCTGGCTGGTGCGGTGGCGAGCTGTGCCGTCGGTGCAATCCCGATGCCGGGGCCGCTCGCCATGCTGCTGATGGCGCTGGCGGGTGCCGCCGCCGGCGCGGCCGTCGCCCTGATCCCCGCCACGCTGCGGGTAAAATTCAGGGTCGATGACGTGGTCAGCTCGCTGCTGCTCAACTCGGTCATTTTCTACGCACTGATGGCGCTGATCGAGGGGCCATGGAAGGACAGTTTCAGCGGCTACCCGATCTCGCCGCCGATCGAGGATACGGCCAATTTTCCGGTGCTGCTCGAAGGCACGCGGCTGCATCTCGGCGTCGTCGCGGCGCTGGTCGCCGCACCGGTCATCTGGTTCGTGGTCGCGCGCACCACGCTCGGCTTCCGCATCAGGGTCACCGGTGAAAACCCCGAGGCGGCGCGCTATGGCGGCATCAATGTCGAGCGGGTGCTGATTTCGACGGCGCTGCTGTCTGGCGCATTGGCCGGCCTTGCGGGCGTCGGCGAGGTCGGCGGCGTGCATTTCCAGGTGATGAGCGACATCTCGCCGGGCTATGGCTATTCCGGCATCGTCGTCGCCATGCTGGCGAGGCTCAATCCGCTCGGCGTCGTGCCGGCGGCGATCTTCCTTGCCGCGGTGATGACCGGCGCCGAGGCGATGTCGCGGGCGACCGGCGTTCCGGCCTTCCTCAGCGATGTCATCCAGGGAACGGCGCTGCTCGCCATGCTGGTGGCCCTGCTGTTCACCGCCTATCGCCTCCGTCGCGTGGGAACAGCCAAATGAGCGTGGTGCTGGAACAGATCTTCCAGGTCGGCTTCCTCGCCGCGATCATCCGCATCGCCACGCCGCTGGCCTTCGCGACGCTGGGCGAGATGTTCTCCGAGCGCGCCGGTGTGCTCAATCTCGGCATCGAAGGCATCATGCTTTTGTCGGCGATGACCGGCTTCACCGCGGCGAGCCTCAGCGGCAGCCTCTGGCTTGGCGTGCTAGCGGCGGTGCTGACCGGGGCGCTGATGGGCGCCGTGCACGCGCTGTTCACTGTTGCGCTCGGCCTCAGCCAGCATGTCTGCGGCATCGGCGTGACGCTGTTTAGCTCCGGCCTTGCCTATTTCCTCTACCGGCTGATCTTCGGCCAGCAATCGGTACCGCCGAACATCAAGGGATTCGAGACGCTGCCGATCCCGATCCTGTCCGGCATTCCGGTGCTTGGGCCGGCGGTGTTCAACCAGTTCTCGCTGGTCTACATGGCGATGCTGGCCATACCGCTGGCCGCCTTCGTGCTCTACCGCACGCCTTGGGGCCTGTCGGTGCGCATGGTCGGCGAAAACCCGCGTGCCGCCGATTCTGCCGGCGTCAGCGTCATTGCAACACGCTTCCAGGCGGTGATCCTCGGCGGTGCCTTGATGGGGTTGGCCGGTGCCTTCCTGTCGATGGCGCAATTCAACGCCTTCACCTTCGGCGTGGTTTCGGGGCGTGGCTGGGTGGCAATCGCGCTCGTCGTTTTCGGCCGCTGGGATCCGTGGCGATCGGCAGGCGCGGCACTGCTGTTTGCCTTCGTCGATGCCCTGCAGTTGCGCATGCAGGCGAGCGGGCTTGGCCATATCCCCTACGAGGCCTTCCTGATGCTGCCGTTCATCTTCACCATCGTCGCTATGGCGGTGATGTCGCGCAATGCGGTGGCCCCGTCGGCGCTGCTCAAGCCGTTCCGGCGCGAAGAGCGGTAGCGGCGCTTCGCCTTTCACATCGCGGTGAAGCCGTTATCGACGAACAGATGGGCGCCGTTGACGAAGCTGGCCTCGTCGCTGGCCAGGAACAGGGCTGCCTTCGCGACCTCTTCCGGCTCGCCGATCCGCCCTTGTTGCGCCGCCATTGCCGCGTCGGAGACATCGACGCCGAGTTTGTCGAGATCGGCGACCTCGCGCAGGCCATGCGGTGTCCTGATGAAGCCTGGACAGACCGCATTGCAGCGGATGTTGCGGTCGCGGAACTCGACGGCGATGGCACGCGCGAACATATGGCAGGCGCCCTTGGTGGTGTCGTAAAGCACCTCCATCGGCGTCGCCGCCACCGCCGAGATCGACGAGGTGCAGACGATGGAACCGCCGCCGGCGGCGATCATGCCGGGCAGCACGGCACGCGTCATCAGGAACATCGAACGCACATTGACGGCATGCAGCCAGTCCCATTCCTGCAGCGTGGTCTCCAGGAAGGGTTTGATGACGAGGGTGCCGGCGTGGTTGAACAGAACCGTGACCGGGCCGAATTTTTCCGTCGCGCCCTTCACCGCCGCTTCGACCTGCGCCTCATCCGATACGTCGGCGACCCAGTGCTCGGCGACATGGCCGCGTTGCCTGATCGCCGCTGCGGTGGCCGCCGCCGCTTCGCCGTTGCGGTCGACGATCGCCACCTTGGCGCCCTCGGCCGCGAAAAGCTCCGAGGCCGCACCGCCCATTCCCGTCGCGCCGCCCGAAATGATGGCGACCTTGCCGGCCAGTCTTGTGCCCATGGTTTGCTCCCTGCTGCCTTGCCGTGACGTCGCGGCTTTCCGCTGAAGCGATGCTATCCCTCATCCATTGGATGGCCAAGGAGCCACAGACACATGGACCTGACGTTTCCTGCCGTCACCCTGGCATGCCTCGAAAGGCAGCGCTAAGCAGTAAAAGCACTAATGTGTCTATCATTTGGAGAAAATTGTTCTAAGGATCGCGCGAAAATAGCACTCGACAAAGTCTACTGATTTTATAGATTAAGCGCCGAGACGGAGGTCGATATGTCCTATAGCCAGAACGCTCAGACTGCCCGCAAAGGCCAAAGGCTGGGTTCCGACCAGGTGTGGCGGCCGGCCTATGCCGGCGCTTTCGCCTATCTCGTCTTTGCCCTTGCGTTTGTATTCACCGGGGCAGTGGTACTGGGGCTGATCCCCTGATTGTCAAGGCTCTGATCATCGAGGCTTCCTCGGGACAGCGGCCTGCCGTTTGCAGAAATTCCGGAGTTGATGAACCGAATGTCGGTGCGCTTTTGCGCGCCCTGATTCCAACGTGATGGAGGAGATGGCAATGCCAATCGAGTTCACGCATGTTCCCGGTAAGATCCACGCCACCAACGCCAGCTTTTTCTACGACTTTGTCGAGACCGCGACGAAGCTGTCACTGATCGAGGATGCCGGATTCCGGAAGATCGTCATCGACGACCAGGCCGGGCTGCTGACCAATATGGACCTTGCCGCCCAGACGCTGGACCGGACCTCGTCCCTGGAGGTCGTGCTCACGCATTGGGCAGGCGTGATCGAACCAACCGTGGCGGCGCGGCAGCTCGCTGCCCTCGACGCGAGAAGCGGTGGCCGGCTGTCGCTCAGGATGCTCAGCGAGCCGCTGAGCGACGACGATGCCGAGGCACGTCCGGCCGGCCATACGGTGGTCTGGCAACGCATCGACGAATATCTGGTGCTGCTGAAGCGGTTGTGGTCGAACGACAGGCCGTTCGACCATGAAGGCACCTTTTACAGCATCAAAGGCGGCTATGTGCCGCGCAAGGGGCCGCATGGTGCCGATGTGACCATCCGCATGGGCGGGCAGTCGGGCACTGCGCTCAGGGTCGCGGGCAGGCATGCGGACGTGTTCGAGCTGGCGCCTGGCTCACTTGCAGAAATCCGCCAGTCAATGGAGCGCGTACGCGGCGCTGCTGCCGAACACGGCCGGGCCGGCAAGCTGCGTTTCGCGCTTCCCGTCCGAATCCGTTCGGAAGACAAACCGGCCGCTTCCTGCCAGAAGGCGCTCGAACTTGCCGGGCCGCCGGCGCAGGTCGCGCTTTCGCTGCTTTCCTACGCCGCTTTGGGGATCAAGGAGTTCATGATCGTCGGCATCGACAGGCCACGCGAGATTGCGACCGCCAGCCGCGAGGCGATCGCACTGCTGCGCAATTCGCTGGCACGGCGCGAGGCCGATGTCCCTCAGCCGGGGGCGTTTGCGTCACGCGCGACACAGGGAGCACGCGCCGGCTGCTGAAGAGCCTCCGTCGTCCCGCGCCTTGGTGACAGGTCTACCACCATTCCGGGAAAGCCGCGTGAGCCGCCCTGGCCAGCGTCGGTATTTCCTGATCGGGAACGGAGCTGTAGGGCCAGAGCAGTCGTGGGCCGAGCGGCGCCCAGCCGCCGGCCGCCGCCATCGCCTTATCGAGTGCTGCATCACCGACATTGTAACGGGTGCGAAACGGTAGGACATGTGCGGCGAGGAAGGCCTTTGTGCGGGCCTCGACCTCGGCAGCGGCGGCCATGTCGGTGCGGATTATCTGCCACCACATCATCGCGCCCTTCGGGTTGAGGCAGGCAACGTTGGAATAGCTGCCATGGGCCCCTCCAGCATAGCCTGCTGCCAGCGTGTGGCCGGGGACGAAGACGGAAAATCCGTCCAGTTTGCGGCGCATGTCGGCATACCAGCCGGCGTCGCCGCCCGGCAGCTTGGCGCCCACCAGCGATGGCACGGCCGCACGCAGACTGGCGATGCCGTCGAGCGTCAGGTGGCGCTTGGCGTGCGGCGGATTGTAGAGCACCAGCGGCGTTTCAGGCGCGGCGTCGCACAGGCCGCCGGCAAAGCGCATGACCTCGTCGTCGCTGGGCGGCCACCAGTCGGGCAGCGTGAACTGCACCGCCGCCGGGCGAAGTCCGGCGACCCGCGTCAGTCGCTCCAGCGCAACGCGCGGATTGGACTGGCTGATGCCGATCTGGAAAGGAAGGCGCGCGCGGCCGGCTATGGTTGCGACCAACTCACAAAGCCGGTCGAATTCGGGCTCGGTCTGGCAATGGAATTCGCAGGCCGTGCCATTGGAATAGACGCCGTCGACGCCTGAGGCGCAGAGTCGGGCGATCGTCTCTTCCGTCGCCTGCCAGTCGATCGCTCCGCGATCGTCGATGGCCAGCATCACCGCGCCCCAGATGCCGCGCGGTGCGTGTGCGGGCAAGCGGGCCAGATGGTCGTCGAGGTCAGCGTCCACCGGCGATCTCGTGTTCGCGGCGGGTTTCGTTCGACGCGAAGGCAGCCTCGATAATAGCGATGATCTTGCGCGCATAGATGCCGTCGACCGGCACAGGCGTGTCATCGGCAATGGCATCGCGCATTGCGTTCCATTCGCGCACCAGCGCGTTATGCATCCAGTTCGGCTCAAAGGAACCGGGCAGCTCGGTCCAGACCGTCTCGCGGCCAAGCATGGTGCCGCGGTCCATGTCGATGCGCAGCGTTCCCCGCTCGCAGACCAGATCCATGGCATAGGTGGTGGCGCCGGTGCGATAGCCGACGCTCTGCACCTGGCCGATGCCGCCGCCGGCGAAGCGCAATCCGAGCAGAGCGCTGTCGTCTGCTTCCTGGTCATGGAACTTGGCGCCGAGCATGCCGCTCACCGACACGACATCGTCATCCATCAGCCAGACCAGGCGATCGACCGCGTGGATGCCGGCCGTCAACAGCATGCCGCCGCCGGTCGCCTTGCGCAGATGCCAGTCGCGGCGATTGTGCTCCATCCACAGCTTGATGATCCAGCTCGATCCGGCGAGCGGCCGGCCGAGCTCGCCTTCCTCCAGAATTTGCCTGGCCGCCATGCAGGGCAGGGCGAAATGCATGAGGTGGGCGACCATCAGCTTGATGCCACCCTTGGCCACGGCGGCGTTGATCGCATCGCAGGCAGCCACCGTCGGCGCCATCGGTTTTTCGAGCAGGATATGCTTGCCGGCCTTTGCCGCGCCGATGGCCATTTCGGCATGGAGATGGTGCGGGCTGGCAATGAGGACCGCATCGACCTCCTTGTCGTCCAGCAGCCTTCGCCAGTCCGCGTAGCCGCGGCCGCCATGTTCAGCGGTGAATTGCTGCAGTGCGTCGGCATTTCCTCGAGAGGCGGCGACGAGGCGAATATTTCCAACCTCGCGGATTGCCCGCGCATGGGCTGCGCCGAAATCGCCGGCGCCGATAATTCCTATTCCAATCATGGTCCTGCCTTTTGATAAGCGGCGTCGATCAGCGACATCGCCGCAACATAATCTTCGATGGACACCGGCGGAGGCGCCTTTCTGGCCAGCCGGTCAAGCGTATCGCGCATGAACAGACGATAGCGCGTTGCCGGCAGTTCGACCGGCAAGTCGACGATTGCCGCGTCGTCGAGCGTTGCGCAGATAACATGGTCGCCATGATCGATGAGGGTGGCATTGGCACTGACGATGCGCCACTCGAAGTCACCGCCGGGGCGCATCGAAGCAAAGGTGTAACCGGCCTCGACGATGAACAGCGCGCCGGCTTCGTCTTCCAGCACCAGAAGTGCGTGATCCTCGACCGGGCCGGGATGGATGCGGTTCGCGATCGAAACGCTTTTCAGGCCGAGCTTGCCGGTTGCGAGGCTGAGTGCCGCGTCGACGCCGTGTATGCCGAGATTCCTCAACGCACCCCCGCCACCAACCGCCGGGTCGAGCACCCAGGCGACACCGTAGGCGATGTAGCGTTGCGGCGGGCCGTTGACCAGCCGGAACTGGCAATGCGCCACGGGGCCGGCGCGACCTTGCCGGCGCAGCCGTTCAAGGCCGGCAACGGCCGGCCCGAAACGGTTGGGCAGGGGAACAGCGACAAAAGCCTGGTGCTGCCTGGCAAGGTCGCGCAGCGCCATCAGTTCCCTCGTATGGCTGGCCGCCGGCTTCTCCAGGATCAGCGGTATCCTTGCCGCGATGATCGCACGTGCCCGCGCCGGCACCATCGAAGGGTGCCCCATCAACAGGATCACATCCGGCGGGCTGGAGAGTATCTCCTTGAAATCTTCGATAAACGGCAGGTCGTGATGCGCGGCGAACGCTTGCGCTTGGCCAGGATCCTCGTCCCAGATACCGGTGATCTCCGTGCCGTAAAAGCGTGCGGCGTCGAGGTGTATTTCGGCGTGCCAGTGGCTCGAGCCGGCGAGGGTAATCTTCATTCGGAGGCAGCAGGTTTGTTATGGGCTTGCAGGATATCCTACAAGTGGCTATACGACAAGCGGCGGGCAAGCTTCAGCGGATGATGAAGGCAGTGGGATGGCGGAACTGAAGTCGATCGAACCGTTGAGCAGACCGCCGCTGCTTCACGTCACCGTGCAGGAAAGCCTCAGGGCCTATATCGAAAGCAACCAGCTCAAGGCAGGCGATCCCCTGCCGCCGGAGACGTTCCTGGCGCAGCGGCTCGGCGTCGGCCGCAACTCCGTGCGGGAAGCCATCAAGGCGCTGGAATCGATCGGCATCCTGGAGACGCGACGCGGCATCGGCGTGTTCGTCAAGGAATTCTCGTTCAAGCCGCTGCTGGATAACCTGGCCTACGGTTTGCAGGATTCGCTGCGCGATGTCGAAGAGCTGCGCGAAATCCGTCGCGTGCTGGAAACCGGCCTCATCGCCAAGACGATCGAGATGATCAGTGCCGAGGACATCGAGGCGCTGCGCCAGTTGACCGAGCGCATGCGGCAACGTGCCGAGCGCCATGAGAGCTTCGCCGAAGAGGACCAGCAATTCCATCAGCTGCTGTTCCGCTGCCAGAACAATCACATGCTGAGCGCGCTGATCGACATCTTCTGGACGGCGTTCAACAAGGCCTCGAATTTCACCAATCTCGATAATCCGACGCCGCTGGCGACATGGCGCGACCATCACGAGATCGTCGAGGCTGTCGCCGCCAAGGATGTCGACCAGGCGCGTCGGCGGCTCGACGACCATTACCGGGGGATCCAGCAGGTTATCGCAAAAAACCGAACAAGCTGAAGAACAACCTGACTATGCCAAGGGAGGAAACCATGCGTATCAGGACCATCGCATTCTCAGTCGCCGGGCTGCTGCTCGCCAGCATTGCCCCATTGACCAGTGTCCAGGCACAAAGCGCCAAGACCATTGCGGGCGGCTTCGACGTCGGCCCCGGCGGTTTTCCCAAGAACTTCAACCCGCTGGTGGCGACCGGCGGCTACACCTGGCTCAGCACCTATTTTGAACCGCTGGTCATCTACAATGCCGGGCTGGCCGATATCGAAGGCGACCTCGCCAAGGACTACAAGATCAGCGACGACCAGCTGAGCTATACGTTCAACCTGGTCAACGAGACCTGGCATGACGGCAAACCGTTCACCTCGAAGGACGTCAAGTTCACCCTCGAGCTTGCCAAGAACAAGGCCTCCGGCAGCCTGTTTGCCGCCCGCCTCGCCAACATCGCCTCGGTCGATGCCCCGGATGACCACACCGCAGTGGTGAAGCTATCGAAACCGAACGGCTCGTTTCTATCCATCCTCTCGCAGCTGATGATCCTGCCGGAGCATGCCCTGGCCGCTCTGCCGCCGGAATCGCTGGCGACAAGCACCTGGTGGTCGACCACACCGGTCGGCACCGGCCCGTTCAAGTTCAAGCGCTACGTGACCGACCAATATGTCGAACTGGCAGCCGATGACGATTATCGCGGCGGCAAGCCGAAGGTAGACGTGCTCATCAACCGCTATTTCGAGTCGCCGGCGGCGGCCGTTGCCGCACTCCGTGCCGGCGAAATCCAGTTCACCTATGTCGAGCCCGACGATGCGGCATCGTTCAAGAGCGACAGCAATTTCAAGGTGATCGAAGGTGCCTCGTACGTGGTCAACTATATCGGCCTGAACCAGAAGGTCGACCTGTTTAGGGATATCCGTGTCCGCCAGGCGATCATGTACGCGATCGATCGCAACGCCATCATCGACAGCCTCTACGGCGGTGCCGCCGAGCCAGCCAATTGCGGCTATGTCGCGCCGCATCTCGTTCCCGCAGGCCTCGAACCCTATGCCTACGATCCGGCAAAGGCCAAGGCGCTGCTGAGCGAGGCCGGCTGGGACAAGATCAACGGCGACAAGCCGATCACCTTGCTGACCTATTACGGCTCGCCGCAAGCGGCCAATGTGATGGCCGCTGTCCAGTCGATGCTGGCCGAGGTCGGCATCAATGTGGTGCCGCGGGTCGTCGATACGCCGACCTACAACGGCATCGTCTACAAGCAAGGCACGCCGGACTGGAACGCCTTTCCGATGGTCTATGCCGGCCTGCAGAACGGCCCCAACCCGGCCGGCCTCAATCCCGGCCTCAACAAGTCGCAGATCCCGCCGGCAGGCTTCAACACCATGCGCATCGAGTTCGACGATCTGAGCACCGCATTGGACGCCGCGCTAGGCCAAACCGATCCGGCCAAGCTCGATCAATCCTGGCAGGGGGTCTGCAAGGTGATGAACAAGGAGCTACCCTGGGCGACGTTGTGGGTGGCCAACCGCTATGGCGTAGCCTCCAACAAGCTGCATGACTTCGTCTGGACGCCGGCGCCGGGCGGCGGCCCCTACGCAGCTCACCCCGAGCGCTGGGACATCCAGTAAGAAACCCGCAACCAAGCGAGCAGGCGGGACCACTTTGGCGCCGCCTGCCACCGCCACGGAAAGCCCATGTTGAGCTTCATCGCCCGCCGCAGCGCCACAGGATTGCTGATGCTGGTCGCGCTCAGCGTCCTCATCTTCATCCTGTTGCGGCTGGCGCCGGGCGATCCGATCGACGCCTATATCAACCCATCGGTCCCCATGTCGGCTTCCGACCTCGAGGGCCTGCGCGAACGGCTCGGGCTCGATCGGCCGCTTCCCGTGCAATATCTCGCCTGGCTGCGCGCGGCGCTGAGCGGTGACTTCGGCTATTCGATCCAGCGCAGCGGCGTTGCCGTGCTGCCACTGGTCATGGAACGCATCGGCCCGACGGCGCTGCTGATGGGTACGGGCCTGGCGATCGCCATCGTGCTCGGCATTTCCGCCGGCATTTTCAGCGCGGTGCGCCGTAACGAACCATCCGACATCGCGCTGTCGGTGCTGTCGTTTATCGGTATCTCCAGCCCGGCTTTTCTGACAGCGCTGCTCGGTCTCTATTTCTTCTCGGTGCTGCTGCGCTGGGCGCCGTCCGGCGGCATGCAGACCGCGGGTGCGCCGTTCTCGGCGACGGATGTGCTTGCGCACCTCGTCCTGCCCGCCTGCCTGCTGTCCGTCGGCCATGCCGCGCTGATCATGCGTTACATGCGCGCCTCGCTGCTGGAAGTGCTCAACCAGGATTACGTGCGGACGGCGCGTGCCAAGGGCGTGCGCGAGTTCTGGGTTATCATCAAGCACGCGACCCGCAATGCGCTCTTGCCGGTCATTACCTTGATCGGCTCGACTGTCGGCATCGCCATCGGCGGCGCCATCTTCCTGGAAAGCGTGTTCAACTGGCCGGGCATGGGACTGCTTCTGGTCAACGCCGTCGGCACCCGCGATTACCCGGTGATCATGGGCGCTACCCTGGTGATCGGCGTTTGCGTCATCCTGGTCAACCTCTTGACCGACGTCGTCTATGCCGTCGTCGACCCGCGCATTCAGGTGGCATGATGGCAATCACGGCGCCAGATCCTACAGTTGACCCGACAGCCGTGCCGCAAACCAAAGGCCCGCTTCGCCGCGCGCTCGACCGCTTTTTTGAAAACCGCGCGGCGCGTGCCGGGCTTTTGATCGTCATCCCGATCCTGCTGGCGGTTTCGACGTATCCTTTGTGGTGGCCGTTCGGTCCTAACACCATCGACCTCCGAGCAATGAACAAGGCGCCGTCGGCCATTCATTGGCTGGGCAGCGACGGCGTCGGGCGCGACGTCATGGCCCGGTTGCTGCAAGGCGGGCGGATCTCATTGCTGGTTGCCGTCAGCTCGGTCGCCATCTCCACCGTCATCGGCTTCCTGGTCGGCGCCGTCGCCAGCTTTGGCGGGCGCCTCGTCGACGGCACGGTGATGCGCCTGGTCGATCTGGCGATGACGCTGCCGCCGGTGATCTTCCTGCTGGTGCTGGCTTCGATCGCCGGCACCGGCATCGCGCCGACCATACTGGTGATCTCGCTGCTCTCCTGGCCGGTGCTGTCGCGCATGGTACGCGCCCGGCTGCTCGAACTGCGCGAGCGCGATTTCGTCGTTGCCGCCCGCGGCATGGGGGCAGGGCTGCCGCATCTGCTGTTCCGGCACGGCCTGCCCAATTGCATCGATATCCTGGTCGTCTACGCCACCTTGCAGATCGCCAACGCCATCCTGCTCGAGGCCGGCCTGTCCTTCCTCGGCCTCGGCATCGCACCGCCCGAAGCCAGCTGGGGCAACATGCTCAATCTCGCCCGCTCCACCGTCGTGCTTGAAAATTACCCCTGGCAATGGATGTTCCCGGGCGCCGCACTGGTGCTCACCGTGCTCGCCATCAACTTCATCGGCGACGGCTTGCGCGACGCATTCGACCCCCGCTCCGATCTCAACTGACCTCAAAGGTTCATCAAAATGCCCCTGTTTACCGGCGTCGTGCCACCTGTCGTCACCCCGCTCAATGCCGATTTCAGCATCGACTTTCCGTCGTTCACCCGCACCATCGAGAACCTGCTCGACGGCGGCGTTCACGGGCTGTTCGTGCTCGGCTCGACCAGCGAGGTGGTCTTCCACGACGAGGCGGGCCGCAGGGCCGTCCTCGAGCACGCGGTCAAGGTCAATAACGGCCGGGTTCCGATCTTCGCCGGGGTCATCGACCCGACGACCGACCGCGTCATCAACCACGCCCGGATCGCCAGATCGGCCGGCGCCGACGCCATCGTCGTCACCGCGCCGTTTTATACCCGCACCAGCCAGCCGGAGATCGGCGACCACTTCCGCTATATCAAGGATGCGATCGACATTCCGGTCATCGCCTACGACATCCCGGTCTGCGTCCACGTCAAGCTGGAGCGCAAGACCACGGTCGGCCTCGCCAGGGAAGGCGCCATCGCGGGCATCAAGGATTCCAGCGGCGATGACGGCAATCTGCGTTACGTGCTCAAGGACATGGCCGACGACCCCGGCTTCTTCGGCATGACCGGCTCCGAGATACTGGTCGATAGCGTGCTGGCGATGGGTGCGCATGGCGTCGTGCCGGGGCTCGCCAATGTCGACCCGCATGGTTATGTCAGGCTGTGGAAGCTGACGCAGGCGGGCCAGCATGCCGAAGCCCGCCTGGAGCAGGAGCGGCTGTTGAAGCTGTTCGAGATCGTCTGGATCTCGCTCGGCAGGACAAGCGCCGGCTCGGCCGGCGTCGGCGCCTTCAAGGCGGCGATGAAGAGCCTCGGCATCATTGCCTCCAACACCATGGCGCGGCCGCAACGCAGCCTGAACGACGAGGAAACCGCGAAGGTCGACATGATCCTTCGCGACGTGGGGCTGCTCCGCTGAGTGTCGCGCCGATCCTCTCGATTTCCGGCCTGCGCGCGGTGTTCCGCATCGCGGGGCGCGACATCGCGGCGGTAACGGATGTCGACCTGACGATCGGCTCCGGCGAGACGGTGGCGCTCGTCGGCGAATCCGGATCCGGCAAGTCCGTCACCAGCCTGTCGATCATCGGCCTCTTGCCGAAAAGGGTCGGACATATCGCAGAGGGGTCGATCGCGCTGCGGCGCAAGAACGGCACGGTCACCGAACTGACCAGCCTCGATGCCGAGTCGCTGCGCAAGATACGCGGCAACGAGATCGGCATGGTGTTCCAGGAGCCGATGACCAGCCTCAACCCGGTCTACACGATCGGCGAGCAGATCGCCGAACCGATCCGCATCCATCTCGGCAAGTCGCACCGCGAAGCAGCAGCAGACGCGGTGCGGCTGCTGGCGCAGGTCGGCATTCCCGATCCGAAGCGGCGGGCGCGGCAATATCCGCACGAACTTTCGGGCGGGATGCGCCAGCGCGCCACCATCGCCATGGCCCTGTCCTGCGATCCGGGCTTGCTGATCGCCGACGAGCCGACGACCGCGCTGGACGTCACCATACAGGCCCAGATCCTCGATCTTTTGGCCGACCTGCAGGCGCAGCGCGGCATGGGCATCCTGTTCGTCACCCACAATCTCGGAGTCGTCGCCGAAATCGCCGACCGGGTGGCGGTGATGTATGCCGGGCGTATCGTCGAAACAGGTCCGGTGAGCGAAGTGTTCACCCGTCCGCGTCATCCCTATACCGCAGGGTTGATGCGCTCGGTGCCGCGGCTCGGCCAGGCCACGGCGCTGAAGGCGGCGGGGACGCCGCTCCCCACCATTGCCGGAAATGTTCCGTCGCTCGCCTTGCTGCCCAAGGGCTGTTCCTTCGCGCCGCGTTGCCCGATGGCTATCGCTGCCTGCCGCGCCGCGGTCCCGCCCTTGTTTGGGGCGACGCCGACCCAGCAAAGCCGCTGCCTGCGTTGGGAGGAGCTCTGATGGCCGACGCCCCTTTCCTCGCTGTCAAAAACCTGGCCAAGCATTTTGCGCCGACAGCGTTCTCGCGCGGACCCGTCGTAAGGGCGTTGGAGGATATTTCCTTCGATATCGGGCGTGGCCAGGTGGTCGGCCTGGTCGGCGAATCCGGGTCCGGCAAGACGACGATCGGCCGCTCGGTGCTGCGTCTGATCGAGCCGACATCCGGCCAAATCAACTATGACGGCACCGACATCACCAGGCTGGGTGCCGCCCAGTTGCGCCGCCAGCGCCGCAAGATGCAGTATATTTTCCAGGATCCCTTCGCCAGCCTGTCGCCGCGCATGACGATAGGGCAGATCCTCACCGAAGGCCTGGACATTCAAGGCATCGGCAAGAAGTCCGAGCGGCGGGCGAAGGCCGAGAAGGCACTTGCCGCGGTCGAGTTGCCGGTCGACGCCTATGACCGCTACGCCCATGAATTTTCGGGCGGCCAGCGCCAGCGCATCGGCATCGCCCGGGCGCTGACGCTCGAGCCGGAATTCATCGTTGCCGACGAGCCGGTCTCGGCACTCGACGTCTCGATCCAGGCGCAAATCATCAATCTGTTGCGCGACCTGCAGCTCCGGCTCGGCCTGACCATGCTGTTCATTTCGCACGATCTGGCCGTCGTCGAGTACATCTGCGACACGGTCATCGTGCTCTATCTCGGGCGCATCATGGAAGTTGCGCCGGCGGCCGAGCTTTATGCCCGGCCGCAGCATCCCTACACGCGCGCGCTGCTGTCAGCCATTCCATCGCTCGATCCGCTGGCCAGGCAAGACCGACAAGTGCTCAAGGGCGATATTCCAAGCCCGGCAAACCCGCCGTCGGGCTGTGTTTTCCGAACCCGTTGCCCGTTTGCGCTGGAAGCTTGCGCCGGGGCTGTACCGCCGCTGAGGGCGACAGCCGAGGGCCATCTGAAGGCCTGCATCCGCGACGACATCGCTTAGGTTTTCTGCCCTCGGCCTACGGGAGAACGTGGGCGAGATGGACAAGGTCGTCGGCCACAAAGTCCCAGCTCTCAAGAGGCGAGAGATCGGTCGTCTGCGCCGGGCCATGCTCTTTTGGCCGAGCAACAAAGGCGGTTCCGATACCGCACCTTCGCGCCGCAGCCAGGTCGTCATTATGCGCGGCGACTAACACGGCCTCCGAAGGTCGCACCCCCAGGATCTCCACTGCACGGAGATAAGCCTGCGGCGCAGGCTTGTAGGTGCCGAACACATCCGAGCCAAGGACGGTGTCCCAAGGCAGGCCGGCGCGCTTGGCCATATCCAGCAACAGCCGGGTATTGGCCCCTGACAAGGGCACGATGATGAAGCGTTCCTTCAGCCTCGCAAGGCCTTTCAGCGAATCGGGCCACGGCTCCAGCCGGCGCCAGGCGAGGTTGAGTTCCTCAAGTTCGGCGGTCGGCAGCTCGGATGGGGCCAGCCCGAACTGGACGAGGGTGGCGTCCAGATTCTCCCTGTTGATCACGTCGAGTGAAACGAAAGGCCGGTGCCCCGTCCGCACCGCCTCGGTCGAGGCGTCATAGCGCGACGCCCACGCATCGGCGAATTCACCGGGATCGACCTGCTGTGCACCGTTTCGCGCCAGGAAGGAGCCGGCCTCCCTTGCGATACCGCTGCGCCAATCAACGACGGTTCCCAGAACATCGAAGAATAGGACTCGAGTGGCGGTCATATTGAGCTTTCGGGCGGGGTTGCGGTTGGTGTCCTGCCGCATCGGTCGCGATAGGACGGATCGACCGCGTCGAGCTGCTGATCAGATAGTCGAAATGTTTAAAAGCCTGTTCGCGAAGGTGGTTCCCCCGACCTCATTGAAACGTCGTCGACGCCAACCCATATGCAATGTGCGTCGGATGTTTCCTCCCATTCGTCCGGCGCGTTCCCCTCTGAAGGTTTTCGACCTTCACATCTGGCCGGGCTTTGCAGCCCGGCCTTTTTTGCGGGGTAAGTGAGCGAGCCGAGATCATGGCGCAGACGTGCCCAGCGTATCGATGCGTTTCGCTAGCGCCGCAGTATCGCCAAGCACACGGACCGTCTTCAGCCGAGCGGTGCCGCCGGCGGCGATCGAGACGCCCGATGCCGGCACGCCAAGCGCCTTAGCTACCAGCCTTTCCAGCGCTCGATTGGCGGCTCCGTTTTCCGGCACGGCGCGGACGCGGGCTTTTAGATAGCTTCGCCCATCCACCGATGTTTCCATGCCCTCCAGCCTGTCCATCGCCGCTTTCGGCGTCAGCCGGACGAACAGGTCGATGCCGTCGGCGCGAAGTCGAAAGAAACGGTTCGTCTCGTGACTCACATCGATCCGATACCGAACATCGGCTGAACGGTCGTGTCTAGGAACACGCTGATAAATGTCAGCGCAAGCAACAGGATGATCGGCGAGATATCGATCCCGCCAAGGTCCGGGAGGACGCGGCGGATCGGCCGCAATGCCGGCTCGGTCAGCCGATAAAGCATGTTGCCGATAGAGTCGACAAGCTGGTTGCGCGAGTTGACGACGTTGAAGGCGTAAAGCCACGAGAAGATAGCCGCACCAATCACAATGTACCAATAGATATTAATCGCGGCATGCAGCGTATAAAAGACTGCGATCATCGGTTGCTCCTTGCGAACGCCCGACATGTAGCCACTGTAGGTGAAAGCGGCAAGAGCCGCCTTCTGCCGCATGGGCGAGGGCGCACGAACGGCCGAGCGGCATTTCGGCAGCAAGCGCAGCCTTGACAGGAAACCGCAGCGGCCGATAAAAGCCCCATCCGCTGGACGGGGCTGTAGCTCAGCTGGGAGAGCGCGTCGTTCGCAATGACGAGGTCAGGAGTTCGATCCTCCTCAGCTCCACCAGCGGATTTTTTCCGACCCTTTGCCTGGATGAATTCCAAGGAAATCCTCCTTGGATTCGCGGCGTCTCTCAGACGAAGCTCGCGAACGCATTGCAGGCCTGCTGGCGGCTTGGCACTATCGTTGCCGGGTGGATTCACATCGGCGACGTAAAGACCCTCTACACCAGTAGCGTATGCGGCCTATTGCCACTGCGCCTCGTCCTTGCCAGACTTGGTCCGTCTTCAAAACCGAGGGGAATTCACCATGACCAGCACGACAAGGCGTGATTTTGTAGGTCTTACAGGAATGGCAGCGACTGCCCTGGCCGGTGCTGTTGCAACACGAGCTACCGCTGCGGAAAGCGACGTAGCGCCATCGTTCGATGAGGTTCTTCAAGAGTACAACCAAAACAACACAGAAAGGACTAGATCAAAGCTGGCGATCTATGTGGTGCTTTCTCATCTGCACGCCAGCCTCGAGGACGAATTTAGCGACCTTGGGCTAGAGCTGCCTTTAGGGAAAAAGGCCTTGCCATCGAACCTGCCGGCCAATTTCGCCGACGCGCAGGTTGCACCCCTTCCTTGGCTCTTCAAGCCCTCGGAAGTTACCGACCACGAACGAAACGGCTATGCGGCGATTGCAATGCGAATGAACGCAGTGATGGCAAGACACACCGCCGACGTGAGTGTCGGGGTTTCGCATATCATGTCGCACAAGGGATAGGCGCGACCTTGCCGGCGAGAACGGCACGTCAGGCGAGCACAACGCCGGCCGGCGATTTGTTGTTGCGGGCGAACCGATTACCTGTTTTGGCGAGGCGACTGCGCTGCGAGAGTCCTCACAATGGATAAATACTTCCGGGACGCGCCGCGCGAGATAGCAAAGCTCTCGGCACCCCGGCCAGTGGGAATTGTCAGCCGTCCGCGCGTAGTGGCGCTGCTTTCGCAGGCCCTCGACAGCGGTGCATGCTGGCTGGCGGCGCCTGGTGGATACGGCAAGACCACCGCGGTGATCGACTTTCTGGAACACGGCGGGCTGGAACAAGGCGGGCTGAAGCAAGGCGAATCGGCGTACAACTGGTATCGGGTCGACACCGAGGACCAGGACGTTGCGCGCCTTTTCCACTATCTGACGCTGTCGCTCGACGGCAGGCATGCCGGCATGCCGGTCTTTGGTCCGGAATATGCCGACAATTCCGACGATTTCGCGCGGCTGTTCTTCCGCACCTATTTCTCGCGGCTTGATCCGGGCACGATCCTGGTCCTCGACGATCTGCATCGTGCCGATGCGCCAGGCTTTCGCCGGACGCTGGCGATCCTGTTGCGCGAACGCCCCAACACTGTCCGCTGCATCTGCACATCGCGGATGCTGCCTGAGGGCGACGTCGCCGACCTCGTGCTGTCGGGACAGTTGCCGGTGCTCAACCAAACGCTGCTGGAGTTTTCGCCTGGGGAGGCTCGCAACCTCGTCACCGCCCGCTCGCAATCGCCGTCCGAGGTCGGCGACATTTCGGAGGCGCGCGGCTGGGCGGTGGGCCTTCTCCTGCTGGCCAACGCCGGAATGTACTACCCGCTTTCGCAGACCGGCCTCGCCGGAGGCGCCGGCCTTCGGGAGATTGTCGGACGTTATTTCCTGCGCGACATCGCGCCGGAGGACCAGGATCTGCTTATCAGGCTCAACGTTCTGCCGGAGATCAGCACGGAGCTTGCCGATGCGTTCCTGGGCTCGCCGCAGGCTGCTCGCCTGCTGGTGCGGCTGCAGCATCGCCAGCTGCTGATCACCCGCGACGGTCCGGGCGGCGCCGCCTTCCAGCTGCATGATTTGTTGCGCGAATACCTTGCCGGCCTACTGGACCGGCGCGTGACGGAAGCGGACCGTTCCAGGCTGCGCGAGCAGGCAGCAAAGGTCCTGCACGAGGCAGACAAAACCGACGCGGCAATCGTGCTGGCGTTGCAGGCGGGCGCCTGGCCGCTGGCACGCCAGCTCATTCTGGAATGCGCTAACGGCGTTCTCTCGCAAGGGCGCAGGGCCAGCTTCGTCGAATGGTGCAACAGGCTGCCCCCTGACCAGATGGACGGGTGGGTCCATTATTGGCTGGGCGTCGCCTTCGCATCGGACGATGCGAAGGCCGAACCGCACTTCTCCAAGGCATGGCAAGCATTCGAGAACACCGACATGCGCGGCCAATGCCTGACGGTCGCGCGGGCGGTCGTAGTCAAGACCGCCAGCTGGCGTACGCATGAGGGGCTGGCGGATTGGACGCGCCGAGCCTCACAGGTTCTTGCCAGGGGATTGCCGGAGTTGGATCCGGAGGAACTCATGATGGTCAGGCTCGGCATCCTGCGGGCCGTCGATTTCGCCGAACCTGGCGAATTCGACGCCCATGACGCGAAGCGCCTCGTGATGGATATCCAGCAGCGCCTGACACATCTGCCGATCGAGGATTCGGTCGAGTTGCGCCTGCTGGCAAGCGAAGCGCTCATCGACTACGCGACCTCGTCGGGGCAGCGCGACATTTTTGCCAATGCCGTGGACAGCGTTGCCGCCGATCTCGAACATCCGGATATCCCGCCGCTGGTGCTCGGCATGTGGCTGGTGTCCTTTGGCTCGGCCAGCGGCCGTTACTTCCCCTATTCGCGGCGCGGTTTTGTCTATGCCTCGGCCGAGGATGCGTTGCGACGCGCAACGGCGATAGGCGAGCAGCACGCCTTACGGGGCGTCGAGTTCAGCGCGCTCTATCAGCTTCAATTGCTGATGAAGCTTCACAACAGGTTCTCGGAATTCAATGCGCTCGTCTCCCGGCTGGGCGAGATCGCGGACAGCAGGTTCACAACCCAGGTCGCTGTAGTCGCCGACTGCCACGCGGCGATGCACACGCGCAACGGCGACTTCGTCAAGGCTTATCTCGACTGCGATGCCTTCATGGATGCGATCGAGCGGGCGAATGAGCCGATGATCGAACGCTGGCCGCATTACGTCACCAAATACCAGGTCCTGCTGGCCGATCGGCGTCCAGCGGAGGCCATTGCGCTACTCCAGGAGATCGTCGAAAGGCTGAGCGGCGGCCCTCGCCAGCGGGTCGAACTCAACATTCTGGCCGCTCGGGCCCTGGAGCAGAAGTGGAAAGGCGGCGCGTCCTATGGCACTCGTCTGGCTGAATTCATGGAGGTGTTGCGCCAGGTCAACCCCTCCGCAATCCTGCTCAACCTGCCGGACCTATTGGCCGATCTGGTCGCCGATGCGCTGGAGCGAAAGATCGACGTCGATCTCTGCCGCCGCGTCGTTCGGGCGCGATATCTGGTCCCGCCCGCTGGCCGACCCGTCCAGTGGCCTTGGCCGCTCAGGATCCACTTGATGGGAGGCTTCCGCCTCGAGATCGATGGTGCCGAGGTCGCGCCCGGTGCCAAACCTACCCGCGCTCTCGACATATTGCGCATTATCTGCCTGTCGAGGGATCAGGTCTGTTCGGTGGAAACCCTGCAGGATTGGCTCTGGCCCGACCTCGACGGCGACCAGGCCAAAGCGGCCTTGGAGCAGGCGCTGCATCGTCTGCGCAAATTGCTCGGGCAAGGCGAGCTCGTAACGCTGAGAGAGGGCCGTTTGCGGCTCGCTGCCGACAAGGTCTGGATCGATCTGCAGGATTGGGAAGACCGGCTGAAACCCGTTCTGTCGGGCCAAAGAGACAGCGCAATCGAGGAGCAGGAGAAACTGCTGGAAGGCTTTGTCGGCCCGCTTTTCTCGAATGGCCCGACGCCCGCCTGGTCGAACGCCGCGGCCGACCGGGTGCGGGACGGGTTGGTCGAGCTTGCCGTGCGGGTCGCCAAACACTGGCAGAGCCAAGGCAACGCAGATCGGGCACGCCAAGCGTGCCGGCGTGCGCTCGATTTCTACCCGGAATCGGCCAAACTCCATGGCACGCTCATCCAGGAGAGCCTCTCCAGAAACGACCATGCCGGCGCCATCGAGGATTACCGGCGCTATGAACGCGCGCTCGCTTCGACCGGCGATGACGAGCCCTCGCCTTTGCTGCGTTCGCTCGTGCGCCCGCTTCTCTAGACCGGTCATTGTTTCACCGAAACGCCGAACCGCTCTATCTCTTTATTTTTGCGCAATTCCGGACGGAAAACCGTTCCAGATTTTTCCTGGAATTGCTCTGGCGCAGCTCGGAACTCTGTAAGCCGTCCGTAAGTCGCGGTCTGGGAACCTCGGCCCGTCGATCAAAACCGATCGCCGGAGGCCTGAAGCCCCCGACACCAACACTCACAGGAAGGAAAAGGTCATGCCGTATACTGCCAGAGCAACTTCGAGAGTGCGTGGCGGCACCATCCGGGCTGGAGCCACAAGACTTTCCGACCAGCTCAGGATCGGGCCTTGGTCGCTCCTCTCGCCCGAAGCTGTCATACAGCAAAAGTACAACTCCCTTGGAGGCGCCGGCTTCGCCGAGATCGACAGGAAGGACACTGGAAAAGCCTGGTATCTCAAGAACGGCTCATGCATTTGTTACAACGATGCCATGCACGACGCCTTTGAGATCCATGGCGAAATCTACAGGAAGTGGATTGCGCTTGGCGGTCTCGCGTGGGGCATTCCCTGCACCGACGAAACCGGAACTCCCGACGGCGTCGGCCGATACAATCACTTCAACAACAATACCGCTTCGATCTACTGGACACCGAATACCGGTGCTCAAGCGATTTGGGGGGCAATTCGCGGCAAATGGGCAGCAATGGGCTGGGAGCGCTCGGTTCTCGGCTATCCGGTCACCGACGAAACCGGAACTCCCGACGGCGTCGGGCGCTACAACCATTTTGCCAATGCCGGCTCGATCTACTGGACACCGAACACAGGAGCCAACGTGGTGTACGGTGACATCCGCAAGAAGTGGGAGAGCCTGGGCTGGGAACAGTCATATCTGGGATATCCCACGACCGACGAGACCGAATTTGCCGATGGTGGCCGTGCCAATCTGTTTGAAAACGGCGGCATATACTGGTGGCCCGACACCGACGCGATCGACCTTCGAGATGTCGTCGTCCACTATACCGGCCTCCATTGCTTCGGCGAGACCGACTGGGATCAGGGATCGAGTGCGGACGAACCCTATGTCATCGTCAGCGTGACAACGCCGCAGATCGCCGACACCAAGCGCAGCCAGGTCTATGGCGACGTCGATGCCGGAGATACAAGACCCGACCTTATGGAAATCTATCGAGGCAAGCCTTACGGCATCAATATCGGCACGGTGCTGATGGAAAACGATTTTGGCGACCCCAACAAATACAAGGACGAGGTGCAGAAGATCGTCATGGGCGTCCATACGGCGGGCACGCTCGCTTTGGGCCTCATTCCGGTGGCAGGACCTATCATTGCCGCGATAGCCGGCCCGGCCCTGGGATCCTTGATGCCATCGATCGGCGGCGCCATCAGCGATCTCTTCGATTGGGGCGATGACAGGATCGGGAGCGCGACAGTAACCATCTCCGCAAAGCAGATGGTGTTGCTCGCTGCACGCACGAACAATACCACCTTCAGCGGGATTGGGTTCAAGGTGGAAACACCCCTGATTTCCGGCGAGGGGGCTTCCTACAAAGCCTATTTTGGCTTTGTGCCTGCCTAGGCCAATCGCCCTGGCAAAAAAGCTTGCCGGGACAATCAACTTACCAGCCCCGCCTTCCGTTGGCGGGGCTGCCAGTTCGCGACAGAGAGTTTTATTGCCCTGGTACCTCTGCACAGAGGATTTGATGGGTTAGCTGAGCTCTGGGTAGGCTTTCGGGTTCGACGAGCAGTTCGATATTGCGCGCGAGGCCGGATTGCCTGCGGATCAATCCGCTGAGCGCCGCCTCCAGGCCTATCTCCACGAAGCGCTTGGTGCGGTAGACCGTGGAGCCGCCGACCACCACCGTGGCGGCGATGGCCTCGTCGCCCAGGCCGGCATTGGCAGCGAGCAGGATCTGGGCCCGCTTGGAGCTGACCGAGCACGAACAGCTGTCGCGCGAGACTCGCGGTTGCCAAATGGCGGAAGCAATCTCCACGAGGCGCTGGCCACGAAGCGGAATCATGGAACTGTTTGCCCGTGCCGTCATGGCGAGAGTGTTAGCGCAATCGCTGTCACCGGAAGCGCGCGCTTATGTGCCGTGCTGGAATGTACATGAAGAATCCGCGTTCGCGCGGCCTCGTCGATTTCCTTGCCTTCGAGGAAATCGTCGATTTGTTCATACGTGACGCCATATGCATCCTCGTCAGGACGAAGCGGGACAAGGTTCTCCAGGTCGGCGGTCGGGGTCTTGTCGACGAGTTCGGGCGGAGCGCCCAGATGCGCGGCCAAGGCTCGCACCCTGCGTTTGTTTAGCCCCGAAAGAGGAAGGATATCGGCGGCGCCGTCGCCGAACTTGGTGAAGAAGCCCATCAGTGCCTCGGCCGCATGGTCGGTGCCGATGACCAGTCCTCGGCTGGCACCGGCGAGCGCGAACTGGGCAATCATGCGCTGACGCGCCTTGATGTTGCCAAGCAAGAAATCCTCGCGGCCGGCGTCGCCGAACTCGACACCAGCCCGCTTGATCGAATCCAGCATTGCGTCGGCAGCCGGCTTGATGTCGACCCGGCACACTTCGTCCGCCCCTATGGTGTCCAAAGCCCGCTGGGCGTCGCTCTCGTCGGCCTGGTTGCCATACGGGAGCCGAACGGCCAGGAATTTGGCGTCATATCCAGCCGTTCGCAGTTCTTCGACGGCTCGTTGAGCCAGAAGGGCCGCGGCGAGTGAATCCACCCCGCCGCTGATCCCCAGCACATAGGTGCTGAGGCCCGATGCACGCAGATACGTGCCGAGAAAGTCGATACGCCGGCGTGCTTCCAGCGCGACGTCAACACTGGGAGCGACGCCCAACGCGTTGATAATCATTTCCTGTTCGGTCATTGGCAGTGGGTGCTCCTGATATCACAGCATTCCGTCTAGTAGCTCTGCACAGAGGATTCGGCGGGTTCGATGGGTTGTAGCGTGGGTAGGATATTGGGTTCGACGAGCAGTTCAATGCTGCGCGCGAGGCCGGGTCGCCTGCGGATCAATCCGGCCCGCTCGAGGATGAGCACCATCTTATGGACAGAAGGCGCGGTGACACCGACCTTGCATAAGGTCAAGGTCACCGAGCGCGCAGCACAAGACTTTGCCACTGCATGCGCGACCTCCTCGATATTCATTACCCCCAGGCCGACCGCGTCAGGGTGGTGCTCGTTAGTCTGCCGACCCACACGCCGCGCTCTATCAGGCCCTGCCGGCGTCAGAGGCGCGACGCATCCTGCGACGGCTGGAGTTCCATGACAGGTCCAAACACGTGAGCCGGCTCAACATGGTCGAGATCGAGATCGGCATCCTGCGTAGCCGGTACCTCGACCGCCGCATCGAAAGTCGCGACAGCCTGTTTGCCGAGATCGCCGCTTGGGAAAACCAGCGAGGCGCCAGCGGCGCCCGCATCAACGGGATGTTCTCGACCGAACAGGCCCGCCTCAAATTGGCCAAAGCCTATCCTATCCAAAGCCCACCGCCAACGAGTCATAATCCCTGTGCAGAGCCACTAGTAGTCGTCGCAAGCCGCGGTCCAGATGCGGCAGCGGCCGATCAGCATAGCGGGCAAGCTGTCGTTGCCTACCCCCGCACAGCCCGTAGCGCCGCCATGAACGCGGCTCCTTCGGCCGGAACGATGGAGACCGCATTAAGTGCAGTCACCTCAACGACGCGAACGGTCAACGGGGCCGAGCGGGACCGGCGGAAACCGGATCAGGCGGTGCGCAACCCGACGCCATGACAGCCGACATCAATCAGGATGGAAAGGAACGGTGACAAGAGCGGGCATGCATCACACCAGCCCGCGCTTGGCCATCATCGCTTCCGGGGAAGGCATCTTGCCGCGGAAGGCGGTGTAGAGTTCTTCCGGGTCCTTTGAACCGCCGGCGGCGTAGATGTTCTTGCGCAGCCGCTCGGCCAGCGCCGGATTGAAGGGATCGCCGGTTTCCTCGAAGGCGGCGAACGCGTCGGCGTCAAGCACTTCCGACCACATGTAGGAGTAATAGCCGGCAGAATAGCCATCGCCGGCAAAGATATGGCCGAAATGCGGGGTGCGGTGACGCATGGCGATGGTGTCGGGCATATTGAGCTTTTCGAGCGTTTCGGCTTCGAAACGAAGCGGCTGGTCCGGCGCATCCGGGCGTGCGTGATAGGCCATGTCGACCAACGCCGAGGCGGTGAACTCGACGGTGGCGAAGCCGGCGCCGAAGGTGCGCGCCGCCAGCATCTTGTCGACCAGCGCCTTTGGCATCGGCTTGCCGGTCTTGATATGCAGCGCATGCTTTTCCAGCACCGCCGGCACCGTCAGCCAGTGTTCATAGAGCTGCGACGGCAGCTCGACGAAATCGCGGCTGACCGAGGTGCCAGCGACCGACGGCCAAGTGACGTCGGTCAGCATGCCGTGCAGCGCGTGACCGAATTCGTGGAACAGGGTCTTGGCCTCATCGACCGACAGCAAGGCTGCCACGCCGGCCGGCGGCTTGGCGAAATTCATGATGTTGTAGATGACCGGCTTGGAGCCAGGGCCAAGCCTATAACCGGATTTCAGCGCGCTCATCCAGGCGCCGGAGCGCTTCGAGGGCCGCGCGAAATAGTCGGCGAGGAACAGGCCGCGCTCGCTGCCGTCGGCATTCTTCACGACGAAAACACGGGCGTCCGGATGCCAGGTGGCAATGCCCTTCTTTTCTTCGAAAGAAATGCCGAACAATCGTGTCGCCACGTCGAAACAGGCGTCGATGATGCGGTCGAGCTGCAGGTACGGCTTCAGCTCGGCCTCGTCGAAGGCGAATTTCTCTGCGCGCAGCTTCTCCTGATAGAAGCGCCAGTCCCAGGCAGCGAATTTCTCGTTGCTGCCGGCCTCGGCCGCCAGCCGCTGCAATTCGGCCTGGTCGCTTGCGGCCTTTTCCACCGCCTTTTCCCAGACCGGATCGAGCAGCGCGTGCACCGCCTCCGGCGTCTTGGCCATAGTATCGTCGAGCTTCAATGCGGCGTAGGAAGGATAGCCGAGCAGCTTCGCCTTCTCGGCGCGCAGGCGCAGCATATCGCGCACCACTTCGCTGTTGTCGGTGGCGCCGCCATTCTGGCCGCGCATGATGAAGGCGCGGAACGCCGTCTCGCGCAGATCGCGGCGTTCTGAGAAGGTCGAGAACGGCTCGTAGATCGAACGCGACAAAGTGACGGCGTAGCGGCCCTTCTGGCCGCGCATCTCGGCGGCTTCCGCCATCGAGCTTTTCAGGAATTCCGGCAGGCCGGCCAGGTCGGCCTCGTCGAGGAACAACGCCCAGTCGCGCTCGTCGGCAAGCACGTTCTGGCCGAAATTGGTGCCGAGCGACGACAACTCCTCGTTTATCGATGCAAGCCGCTTCTTGCCTTCGGCGTCGAGCCTGGCGCCGGAGCGGACGAAGTTTTTCCAGGTCTTTTCCAAAACCCGCAGCGTTTCGGCATCGAGCTTCAAAGCCTCGCGGCGCTGATAGAGATCGTCGATGCGGGCAAACAGTCGCTCATTCATCGAAATCGCCGAGTAATGCCGCGACATCTTTGGCGAGATGTCGCGCTCCAGCGCCTGGATCGCCTCATTGGTGTGGGCGCCGGCGCGGCACCAGAAGATCGAGGAGACATGGTCGAGCGCCTCGCCGGCAAACTCGAGCGAGGCAAGCGTGTTTTCGATCGTCGGTATCCCGGTGTTGCCGGCAATCGCCTCGATCTCGGCCTCATGCGCCTTCAGGGCCGCGTCGAAGACCGGAGAAAAATCGCCGTCGCCGATGCGCGTGAAATCGGGCAGGCCGAGCGGCCCTTGCCATGCGGTCAGCGGATGGGCGGCGAGGTCGACGGTTGACGGCATGGGCAAACTTTCGCTGGGTGGGCGGGAGAAGCGGATCGTCACCGATGTAAGGCGCCGGCCCGTTGCGCGCAACAGCACGCCTGGTTAACGCCGATGCGTGCCCACGACTCGTATGCGAACCAGGATGCCCACTCGCGCGCAGTGCAGCAAAAAGTGCACTGTAACGGTAATTCCCATCTATAATAATCTAAAATCCATGGTCTCGTTGTAAAATTCAGGCATCATTTCGTTTCCGAGATAGATGACGCTTCCGTGACTATTTCTAATTTTATTTAGGTTAGATTTAGACAACTTGAAAACACGACTAAAGTATGCGTCGTATGCTTTCCTCACATCGCCTTCCGCCCAGTCTAATTTATAGTACATTCTGCCAGGCAACATTACATCGCCGCGCCACAGATTTATATCATATTCAATTACCGGAGATAATCTTGAACTAACTTGCAAACATTTATTTTCAGCGTCACGCTCAAGGACTATGTTGTTTAAAAAATCCTTTGACGATATCAGAACTCTTCTGTTTTTAAAAGACCGTTCTTCTTCTCGGATGGGCTCCCAAAAAATGGGGGTATCGCCATCTTCGATGGACGGCTTGACGAATACTATATTCTCAACACCCTTGGACAAGGCATGGTTGAAAACGATTTCATCTCTGTGCGACAGGAAAAGATTGAATTGCTTGCCCATCATTGCCCTCCAACACATAAGATTTCGAATTCCGATAATAGTGCACTTTTGCAGGGCGCGACCGTCGTTGTGAGTGGATTGACCGCATGGCTTGTCGCATTGGCGTTCCCACCTGCGTAACCACGTGACGTGGACAGGTCCGAATTGACGCCGGCAATTCCAGCGCCTATCCCCCGAGAAGCTCAAGACCAAATTTCGTCAGTAGCCGTCGCAGTTTTCGGCGATCGCGGCTTGCGAACTGGCGGTGATCTGGTCGTTGGCGACTGCAAAGGTCTCCTGCATCAGCATGTCGTTGCTGGGAAAATCATAGCAGGCGATCACAGTGGTGACGCCGCCCTCCGTCTTCTCGATCCGGTGGCGGATTTCGGCCCCGGCGACGGCGCCCTGCCACTCGGCGATCGAGGCGATGAATTCCTGCTTGCTTTGCACGACGCCGAGGTCGTCGAGCTTGATGCGGACGTTGTCGGCGAGCAGGTCCGACAATTCGGTGCGGTCGGCGATCAGCAGGGCCGAATACCAGCGGTCGATGATCGCGCTATCATCGGCGCGGGCGACAGTTATCGGGCACAGCAGTGCCGCCGCCGCGAACGCGATCCGAGCTCGCACCATGCCTCGTCTCCTACTCCGTCTCCGGCCGCTCGAAATCGCCGGTTTCCTTGTTCATCACCCAAAGCTCGCCGGTCGAAATATCGAACCAGGCACCGTGCAGCGACAGTCGCCCCTTGCCTTCGAGGATCGAAACACAAGGGAAGGTACGCAGATTGGCGATGGAATAGCGGATCGAGATGCGCTCCAGCGCCGTCTGGCGCTCGGTCGCGGTCATGAAGGTGCTGGACGATACGGTCTCGGCCGCGGGCGCGATCAGGCTCATCCACTTGCCGATGAAATCGCCCGGCGATAACGGCGCGGCCGTGGTGTCGAGCGCCGCGCGGATGCCGCCGCAGCGGCCGTGGCCCATCACCACGATGTTCTTGACCTTGAGGCTCTGCACGGCAAATTCGAGCGCCGCCGATGTCGAGTGGAACTGATCGTCTGGCGCATAGGGCGGCACCAGATTGCCGACATTGCGCAGCACGAACAGCTCGCCCGGCCCGGCATCGAAGATCGCTTCGGGCGCGGCACGGGAATCGCAGCAGGCGACGATCATCGTTTCCGGTGCCTGGCCCTCTCGCGCCAGCGAGCGATAACGCCCGCTCTCGGTGAGATAGCGGCCATTCATGAAATTGCGGTAGCCGGTGAGAAGATGCTCGGGAAGATGGGGCATGGGCAGCGGTGGGAGCCTTTCCGGGTTAAAGGCACGGTTCAATCCCGAAAGGCTCTAGCGCATCGGCCTGAAAATCGGAACCGATTTTCGGAAGGCGGGATGGCGTGGTTTCGAGGTGGCAGCCCGTATTTTGACACAGGTGAACGAACGCCGCCATTAATCGGCCTCAGAACCGCAGATTGGCGCCGGCGCGCAGTAGGAGCCAGTAGAACAGGCCGGTCGCGCCAACCGCCAGCAGCATCGCCAGGAAGAAGCCGCTGGGACTCTCGGCAAATGGCAGTCCGCCTGTGTTCATGCCGAAAATGCCGACGATCAGGGTTCCTGGCAAAAGCAGCGCGCTCATCACCGCCAGCGCCTTGAGGCTACGGTTCGATTCGTCGGCAAGCTCAGCCGCAAGCTCCTCCTGCAGCAGCCTTGCCCGGTCGTTGATCATGACGACCTCGCGGTCGAGCCGTTCAAGGCGCGCAGCAAGCCGGCGCAGAACTTCATGTGCGCCGGCGGAAAGGTTCCAGGCGGAACGGTCTTCGTCCTGGAAAAGCGCTGCCAGGGCCGAGATCGGCCGATGCAGGGATACGGCAAGGCGGCGCACATCCTTCAGCTGCCGTTTTTCGTCGGCAAGCCGCTCGGTCACGAGATGATCCTCGACTGCATCCAGCCGCTTCGTTGCCGCGGCGAGCCGCAGGCTGGTGGTCTTGCAAAAAGCCATGACTAGCATTTCGAACAGCTCGAATGCCGTGGCCGGCCGCAGCCCCGCGGCAAGGGCCGTGTGCACTTCCTCCACTGCCGCCAGCGGATGCCGGCGGCCGGTGACCAGCAGCCGTTCCGAGACCGCAAAATGCAATCTGCCGATGGTCGTCGACTGATGGGTGATCTCGCCATGCAGATCGGCCGAAATGCCGTGGACGACGCCATTCTCATGCGCCAGCACTAGGCTGTCCTCATGTCCTTCGAGGATTGCATGAGCCGACGCCGGCAGCGCGCAGGCATGGCTGACCCAGGAATGGGCGCGCCGGTCGACAAGGTCGACATGCAGCCAGACCCAGCCGCCCGCTGAGGCCAGCGCGGCCTCTATGTCTCGGGGCGCCAGCGGTTCGGGAGCTTTGCCGGGAGCGGCATGATAGGCCCAGACCAGCCCGGGAGCATGATGCTGGTCGTCCGCGGCAAGCAATGTCAGATGCGATGCGTCATTCATGGCCGCCGCCGAAACGATGCACGTTCAGGTGATCAGGGCGGCGCCGGGGCCGGTGCCGCGACATTCTGGTCAAACCCTGCCCCCGCTCAGAACACCTGGCGGAAGATGACGAACAACACGAAGGCAAGACAGATGGAGACCGGAAGGGTCAGTATCCAGGCCATCAGCATGTTGCGCACCGTCGACCATTGCAGGCCCGAGCCGTTCGCCGCCATGGTGCCGGCAACGCCCGAGGACAGCACATGGGTGGTTGAGACCGGCAGGCCGAGATAGTCGGCCGATGCGATCGTCGCCATCGCGACAAGCTCGGCGGACGCACCCTGACCGTAGGTCAAATGGCTTTTGCCGATCTTCTCGCCGACGGTGACGACGATGCGCTTCCAGCCGACCATGGTGCCGAGGCCGAGCGCCAGCGCGATGGCGACCTTGACCCAGAGCGGGATGAACTTCGTCGCGTTGTCGACCGCCTTATGGTAGGTCGTCACCGCCTTCAGGTCGTCTGCCTCCATCGGCAGCAGCTTCTTCTTGTCGATCAGCTTCAGCGCTTCACCGATAAGATAGATGTTGTTGCGGGCGTTGCTGACCAGCGTTGTCGGCAGCTTTTCCACGGACGGATAGGGCGACAACATGGCGCTGGTGTCGTGGATGAAGCTCTGCAGGGCAGGCGTGGTCTCGTCCTTCCAGGTCTTGGTGCGAACGGCGTCGCCGACCGCGGTCGCCGCGTCAGTCACGACGACGCCGGGCTTGACGTATTTGCCGAGTACCGTTTCGACTTGCGTCGCCGCCGATTTGTAAGCTTCGAGATAGTTCACGTCCGGTGTGCGGTTGAGCGCGAACGCGGTCGGCACGACGCCGATCAGGATGAGCATGATGAGGCCCATGCCCTTTTGCCCGTCATTGGAGCCGTGGGCAAAGCTGACGCCGGTGCAGGTGAAAATAAGCAGCGCCCGAATCCACAGCGGCGGCGGCGCGCTCGACTTGGGCGCCTCGTAGAGCTCGCGGTTCCTGACCAGCAGCTTCATCACCAGAAGCAGCAGTGCAGCCAGGCCAAAACCGACCAGCGGCGAGATCAGGAGCGACAGGCCGACATTGGACGCCTGCGACCAGTCGACGCCGCTGGTGACGGAGCCGGCCGGGGCCATGAACTGGTTGGCGAGACCGACGCCGATGATCGAACCGATCAGTGTGTGCGAGCTCGAGGCAGGCAGGCCGAGATACCAGGTTCCGAGATTCCACATGATCGCCGCGACCAGCAGCGCGAAGACCATGGCCAGCCCCGCGCTCGATCCGACCTGAAGGATCAACTCGACCGGCAACAGCGAAATGATGCCGAAGGCGACTGCTCCGCTGGCGGTGAGCACGCCGAGGAAATTGAAGAAGCCGGACCACATCACTGCAAGCTCGGCCGGCATGGAATGCGTGTAGATCACCGTTGCCACCGCATTGGCAGTGTCGTGAAAACCGTTGACGAATTCGAAGCCGAGCGCGATCAGCAGCGCCAGCCCAAGTAGGATCCACGGCACCGCGACGGTGCTGGTCAGGTCCTGGCTGAGCGCGTAGCCGACATAGGCAAGGCCGCCCAGAATGATGACGGCAAAGGCCGGCAGAAACCATTTACCGGTGCCGTTTGGCCGGTCAAGCGGATGCTCCGGCCTTGGAATTCCTGCTTCGCTTGAAACAATATCGACCACACCCCACTCCTCGTGCCTTGCAGCAAAGAATGGGAGGACGCTATGTCGGCACGATGAAGCCTGTGTGACGGCAGGCACTTTGGGTTGACGCAAACGGGCGATCGAAGCGAGCGAGGCAACTGAACCCAGCCGGCGTATTCCTAGACTATTCCGCGATCTCCAGCAGGGTCGATATCAGCAGCCGGCGCTCTTCGACGGAGAGAATGTCCGAACCGAACAGGTTCATGCTGCGAAGCCCTTCGATGGCGAGATAGCAGACCAGCAGCGCCTTGAGATTCGGCGTCTCCTCCTTCAGCCGCTCGAACACCTGCCGCCTGAACGATTTTATCGGCGTCAGGAAGTCGGGATCCTCGGCAATCGCCGAAAATATCCAGGATGCCGACGGTTTCGATTCCTCGGCATGCTCGGCCGACAGCTTGATGTAAGTTGCAAGCGGGCTTTCGCCGTTGACGCCGGCCGTGCGGGCGGACTCCAGCGCCTGCTCGAAGGCGCGCAGGTAATCCTCGACCAGCGCCTGCATCAATTTCGCCTTGGTCGGGAAATTGTAGAGAAGACCACCCTTCGACACGCCGGCACGGCTGGCGACCGCATCCAGCGACAGGCTGCCAGGACCCGTCTCGCGCGCCACGGCGGCGGCGGCGGCGAGAATCTTCTCGCGCGAATTTGCTCTGCGGGCCTTCATCAAGCGTTCCCCATTCATTAGCTTAGGCGGAATTGACAAGACCGTCCAGACGGTACAGTAAGATCGCCGTCATTTGAAATTGGGACCAGTCACAGGTATGTGTTCCGGCCGTCCGACCGTTATGCTGGGCCGTGGCCGAGGGGACTGTTCGTGATCAAGCGCTTCATCATCGCCTTCATTCTGCTCGTGCTGGTGTGCGGCGGCATCGTCGGCTTCAACCTGTTTCGCGACAATGCGATCAAACAGTTCTTCGCCACCATGAAGCCGCCGGCCGCGACCGTGTCGACGGTCATCGTCAAACCGATGTCCTGGACGCCCGGCATCGAGGCGATCGGCACTGTCAGTGCCGTACGCGGCGTCGACCTGACGGTCGAAACCGCGGGCATCGTCAAGGACATCCTGTTCCATGCCAATCAGAAGGTCGCCGCCAACGCCGTGCTGCTGCAACTCGACGATGAAGTCGAGCGAGCCGACCTCGTGGCATCGAAGGCGCAAGCCACCTCCGACCAGACGACGCTGATGCGCGCGCTTGAGCTGCAGAAGCGCGGGGTCGGCACCGACGCTACGCTCGACACAGCGCAGGCAGCAGCATCGGTCTCCGCCGCGCAGGTGAACAAGCTGCAAGCGGTGCTCGACCAAAAGCAGTTGACGGCCCCTTTCAAGGGTACCGTCGGTATTCCGAAAATCGACATTGGCCAGTATCTCACACCCGGCACCGCCGTGGTGACCTTGCAGGACATGGACACGATGCGTGTCGATTTCACCGTCCCGGAGCAGCAGCTTCCGCAGCTGAAGATCGGACAGACGGTGCGGTTGGGCGTCGGCGGCGGCGACATGCCGTTCACCGGCAGCATCCGCGGTATCGATCCGAAGATCGACCCGACCAGCCGGCTGGTGACGGTAAGGGCGGAGGTCGGCAATCCCGAAGGCAAGCTGACGCCCGGCCAGTTCGTCCAGGTGCGCGTCGAACTGCCCGAGGAGAACGACGTGCTGGCGCTGCCGCAGACGGCGCTGACCTCCAGTCTGTACGGCGACTTCGTCTTCGTAGTGCGCCCGGCCAAATCCGCCGAAGCCAACGGCGCGGCGCCCGAGGCAAAGCCGGAAGAAAAGCCGGCTGCAGATGCTGCCAAGCCCGCAGCCGAAGCACCCGCGGCAAAACCCGACGAAAAGTCGGCTGCTACCCCAGCCAAACCGGCAGAGGAAGCCAAGCCGGCAGCGGAAGAACAGAAGCCGCAGCTCGTGCTAGCCCAGGTGTTCGTCAAGCCAGGCCGCCGCAACGCCGGCCTGGTCGAGATTCTGGAGGGCATCGCGCCAGGCGACGAAGTCGTTACCGCCGGCCAGAACCGGCTCTCCAACGGAATGTCCGTTGCCGTCGACAACACGATCGATCCGAGCAAGCCAGGGAACCAGCAGGCAGCCCAGCAATGAGCTTTTCCGACCTCTTCATCCGCCGCCCGGTCCTTTCGACCGTGCTTGCCTGCATGATCCTGCTTCTGGGTTTTCAGGGCATCTTCAACCTTTCGATCCGGCAGTATCCAGAGGTTGAAGAAACGGCCATCACCATCACCACTGCCTATCCCGGCGCCAGCGCCGACCTGATCCAGGGGTTCATTTCCGCGCCGATCGCGCGTGCCGTCGCGTCGACCGAAAACATCGACTATGTCACGTCGGCGAGCCGGCCGTCATCCAGCACCGTGACAGTGCAGATGAAACTCGGCTCCGACCCCGACGTCGCGCTGAACGAAGTCTTGTCGAAGGTGCAGAGCGTTCGCGGCGATCTGCCGGACGAAACCAAGGACCCGGTGATCGTCAAGGGCACCGGCCAGCAGTTCGCGATGATGTACATCTCGATGCAGAACCCGAACATGACGCCGGAACAGCTCACCGAATATATCGAGCGCGTCGTGCGGCCGCGTATCTCGACGGTCGAAGGCGTCGCCGACGTGCAGATCTTCGGCGCAGCCGAATATTCGATGCGGGTCTGGATCGACCCGATCAAACTGGCGGCGCGCGGCGTGACGGCGGCGGAAGTGCTGGCCGCCATCAACGAATCGAATTTCCTTTCCGCGCCCGGCGACACCGAAAACGAATATGTGGTTTCCTCGATCACCGTTCGCTCGACGCTGCAGACCCCGGAGGCTTTCGCTGCCCTTCCGCTCCGCTCGAAAGACGGCAATGTGGTGAGACTGCGCGACGTGGCCCGCGTCGAACTCGCCGCGGCGAACACCGACACCAGGGTCAGCTTCAACGGCAAGCCCGGCATCTTTCTCGCTATCTTTCCGACGCCGGCCGCCAATCCGCTGACCACCGCGGCGGCAATCCACAAGATTGTGCCGACCATTCAGGAGACGCTGCCGCTCGGCATGACGATGGAGATCGTCTACGACTCAACCGAGCAGATCAGCGCGTCGATCGAGGAGGTATTCAAGACCATCGGCGAGGCGGTCGCCATCGTCATCGTCGTCATCCTGCTCTTCCTCGGCTCGTTCCGCTCGGTGCTGATGCCGATCGTGACCATTCCGCTGTCGCTGATCGGCGTCTGTTTCCTGCTGTTTTCAGTGGGCTATTCGATCAATCTTTTGTCGTTGCTGGCCATGGTGCTGGCGATCGGACTTGTCGTCGACGATGCCATCGTGGTGGTGGAAAACATCCACCGCCATATGGAGGAAGACGGCTTGTCGCCGATGCAGGCGGCGTTCAACGGCATGCGCGAGATCTCGTCCGCCGTCGTCGCCATGACGATAACATTGGCCGCCGTGTTCGCGCCGCTGGCCTTCACCGGCGGCCTGACAGGCGCACTATTTCGCGAATTCGCGGTGACGCTTGCCGGCTCGGTGGTGCTTTCGGGTGTCGTCGCCCTCACCATCACACCGATGATGTCGGCACGTATCCTGAGGTCCGGCTCGCACAGCCGCTTCCAGCGCATTGTCGACAATACGTTCGGGCGCGTCGAACACATCTATGAGCGGCTCGTCACCGGTTCGTTGAACTATCGCCCGGTGACGCTGATGATCGTCCTCGCGCTGGTCGCCACGACCGGTTTCATGTTCACCAAGACCGCGAGCGAACTGGCGCCGGAAGAGGACCAGGGTTTCCTGCTTTCGCTGGTGACCGCGCCGCGGTACGCGACGTCGGACTATACCGAAACCTACGTCAATCAGATACTCGGCCTGGTCAAGGATCTGCCTGAGACGCGGGCACAGTTCTCCGCGGTCGCCTTCGGTGGTGGCCAGACGAACAGCGCTTTCGTCGGCTTTGCGTTCAAGGACTGGGCTGACCGCACGCGCAACTCGAAGGAAATCCAGCAAGACATTACGGCCCGCCTGAGCAAGGTGGCGGGCGTCGAAGCTTTCGTCTTCGCGCCGCCGACGCTGCCCGGCTCCGGCGGCGGCCTGCCGATAACGATGGTCGTGCGCTCGACCGGCGACGCCTCGCAGGTGTACGAGGCGGCCGAAGACATCAAGAACAAGGCGCAGGCCTCCGGCCGCTTCATCGTCGTGCAGAATTCGATGACCTTCGACGCGCCGCAAGTGACAGTGACGATTGACCGCGATCGCGCCGCCGCGCTCAACCTGCCGATAGCCGACATCGGCCGGACGCTGACGCTCCTGGTCGGTGGCGCCGAAGTGGCGCAATTCGACCGCGAATCCAATAGCTACGACATCATTCCGCAGGTGCCGCAGCAATTCCGCGACAATCCCGAAAAACTGGGCGAGTATTTCGTGCGCAGCGTATCGGGCGAGATGGTGCCGCTCTCGGCGGTGGTGAAGATCTCGACCAACGCGTCGCCGGCCGCCATCGAGCAGTTCAACCAGCTCAACTCGGCGACGATCTCTGCCTTGCCGCGGCCCGGCATCACCACCGGGGATGGGCTACAGGCGATCGAGGACATTGCCAAGCAAAGCCTGCCCGACACCTTCTTCATCGACTATACCGGTCAATCGCGGCAGGAGAAGGAACAGGGCTACACGATCATCATCGCCTTCGCGGCGGCGGTGCTCGTCATCTATCTGGTGCTGGCGGCGCAATTCGAAAGTTTCCGCGATCCGCTGATCATCATGATGGCGGTGCCGCTGTCGATCTTCGGCGCGATCGTGCCGCTTAATATTGGGCTCGGCACGCTCAACATCTACACCCAGGTCGGCTTGATCACGCTGATCGGCCTGATCACCAAGCACGGCATCCTTCTGGTCGAGTTCGCCAACCAGCAGCGTGAAATGCACGGCATGCGGCGGCGTGATGCGATCATCGCCTCGGCCAAGGTGCGGCTACGGCCGATCCTGATGACGACGGCGGCGATGGCGCTCGGCGTGGTGCCGCTGATCATCTCCAGCGGCGCCGGTGCGGCGGCACGCTATTCGATGGGCTTGGTGATCTTCACCGGCATCCTGGTCGGAACCATGTTCACGCTGTTCGTGGTGCCGATGTTCTACACCTTTATCGCCAGCAAGGACCTGCCGCATCACGCCGAAAAGCCGGATCCGAAGCTGATGCCGGTAATGCCGGATTAGACTGCGCTAATTTCCGGCCCCTGGGGGCGACGAGAAGCATCGCTCACTTGACGATGACGATGCTGGTGTTGGCCGGGCCGAAGACCTCGACGAGCTGGTAGAAATCGGCGGCGTTGTCCGGATGCAGACGCACGCAGCCATGCGAGGCTGGCTGGCCGAGGCGCTTGATGGCGCTTGTCGCATGTACGGCGTAGCCGCCGCTGAAGAACACCGAATGCGGCATCGGGGCGTTGTCGTATTTCTTCGAATACCAAATTTCATGCATGCGGGTCGGCTTGAACGAACCGGTCGGCGTGACGTGCGTCCTGTCGCCGGTCGAGACCTTCCAGGCGAATGTCGGCCGGCCGTCGACCAGGATTTCCATGGTCTGCTGCGATAGCGACACACGCGCGACGATCTTGTTGGCGGCGGCGTGGGCTGCGCCGTTGCCGGCACTGACAAGCAAGGCAGTACCGGTGATGAGGGCGGCGGCGATGTTGATGAGCTTGGCGGAAATGGCAGTGTACATGATGTCTCCCCTATTCTGCCGGTCGGGGCCGGCTCAATTCGATGACCGGCTTATCGGGGCGTCATGTTTCAAGTCGATTTCGCTACGTGCTCGTTTGTGTTTCGATTCTGTTTCCCCTGGTTAACAGAAAAGGTCCGTGCAAAGCAGCTTGCAGTTGCACGACGTCGTCATGACGGTGGCGTGTTTGCCTAGGCGGATCGGCCAAACCGCGGCGCGAATACGCGATTGCCTTTCGTTTGATAGGAATTCACCTGACTCCGAAACCGAGCTGCAACAAAGCGCAGCCTCGGCGGCATGATCCGGATACAGCGAACAGGCAAAGTTGACCTAACGAAAACAGCGGTCAACGAACGATCGGAAGCCAACACTGTTTTCGCTACGGTCTGGATTGGTCTGGACAGTTTCCAGCCTGCGCGTCGACCGGCTCAAGCCCCTCTGGCGGGGGCGGCTTAGGGCCGTTGAGGATGCGCGGCGCCTCCGGCAACTTGCAGCCGAGAGGACCGAAGGCCCGCGCCGCAACGGGGGGCTCCGCTGGCGGCGCGGGCGCTTCGGGGGTTCCCCTGAAGTGCCCGTAAATTCCAATTTTGAGGAACGAACAGGATGAAAACGAAATTCGCCGCTTCCGTGCTTTCCGCCCTGCTCTACGTGCAGGGGCTGCTCGGCATTGCCGGCCTCGCCACCGTGCTGCTGAAGGAACGTGCCCATGCCGGCGAGGTCAGCACGAACAGTGACATGCCGTCCGGCCCGTCGCTTCTCGTGGTGCGCTGAAGAGCATCGGACCCCAAAGTGGAAACCGGTTTTGGGAAAATCCGATGCTCAAGACAAAAGGGTGGCCGTCCTGCCTTCAATCGGCGAATTGCGTGGGCGGATCGAACCGGTAGCCCGCACCCCGTATGGTGGTGATGGTTTCGGTATCGAGCTTGCGGCGCAGCCGCACGATGCGCGAATCGATCGACCGATCGAAGGCTTCGGCATTTTCGGCGGGCGCGGCGGCGATGATGTCGTCCCGCGTCAGCACCTTGCGCGGGCTGGCCAGGAACAGCCTGAGCAGCGCCACCTGCCCGGGGGACAGCTGTTCTTCCGTTCCCGAGCGGTGCATGACGATGGCCGATCGGAGATCGACGGTCGCGTTCTCCAGCACGATCAGTTCCCCGGCGCTCCTGCCGCGCCGAGCCAGAAGGCCGCCGACGCGAGCGGCAAGCTCCCTGACATTGAGCGGGCTTTCGACGACGTCGGCGGCGCCGAGTTCGAGCGCCAGAACCTTGTCGACCAGATCGGCCGGGCGGCAGATCAGGATGAAATCCGGTCCACCTTCGCCGCCGTGTCGCCTGAGCAGGTCGCGCCCCTCCGCCTGGCTGACGCTGTCGCCGACAACCACGACATCGATACCCTTTTCCGAAAGCAGCGATTCGGCCTCCCACGGCTGTCGCGCCGCGCGGACGTCATGACCGCGCCGCTCGAGATGATCGGCGAGATCGGTCGCAACTACTTCAGCGACGGAAACAAGCGCGATAACGGATCGTGCAGCCATGATTTTCTACCCCGCATACGGCAATCCAAGAAGAGTGCTGGACATCATGTTTATACCCAATCTACTTTCCGCTGAAAGCGGGAGCGAAAGCATCGTGCGGGCACGAATTGTCATTGTCGAGGACGAGCCCGACCTGAGGGATGCGGTCGCCGAGTATCTCGGTGCCAGCGGCTATGATGTGGCCACGGCCGAAAGCGCGGCGGCGGCGCGCGACCTTTTGGAAACCCAGTCCTTCCATCTGGCCATTCTCGACATTGCCATGCCGGGCGAGGACGGCCTGTCGCTCGGCCGCTGGATGCGGTCGAAAATGCCGATCGGCATCATCTATGCGACGGCCGCCGGTACCGCGCTCGACCGCATCGTCGGACTGGAGCTCGGCGCTGACGATTACATCGTCAAGCCTTACGAATTGCGCGAAGTGCTGGCCAGGGTGCGCAGCGTGCTGCGTCGCGTTCCTGAGCCGACCGAGCCACAAAAGGCCAAGGCTGAAACATCCGGCGGCCGCCGGTCCGTGAGCTTCGGACCCTTTCACGCCGATCTCGACGGCAGGCTCGTCACCGGCGCCAACGGCGCGGTCATCGACATGGCCAAGAGCGAGTTCGACGTGCTGGAGGTGTTCCTGACGCGCGCCAACCGGCTGTTGACGCGGGCGGCGATCTCCGAGGCGATCGGTTTCGTCGAGGACCCGGAGTCGTCCCGCGCCGTCGACATCCGCATCATGCGGCTGAGAAAGAAGATCGAGGCGGATCCGGCCAATCCGAAATTCCTGCGCACGGTGCGCGGCGAAGGCTATATCTTCTCGCTGCCAGTCGGGGAAAACAACTAGGGCCCGGCGGCTTGAGCAAGCCACGGCCAGGAAATGACGGCTGACCATGACGGCTGAAACAACACGCGCGGACATGCAGGGCGCCAGGCAGGGCGCGGCGATGGCGGCCGTGCATGTGGTTCGCCGGCTGCGCGAAGCCGGCGACTGGCAACGCGAAATGGAGGGTATTCTCCAGACGCTTTGCGAAGCCATGGATTGTCACCGCGGCATCCTGTTTCGCCTGCGCGAACTGCCCGGCCAGGGCTTCGCCCAGTCGGTCGCCGCTTATTGGATCGCCCCCCGGTTTGGCGGCGAGCTGGCGTCGCCGACCGTCATCATGCAGTCGGTCGTCGATTCGGACCCATTGCTGGAACGGCTGGCGGAGGACGAGCGTCAAGGCAAGATCTTCGCCGGGCACACACGCGATCTCGAAGGCTTTCTGCGGACGGATTTCGAAAAGCAGAACATCAAGTCGTTCCTGTCGGTGTCGGTCTTTTCGCACGGCAATTTGTGGGGCACGCTGGCGGTCAACGACTGCATCCACGAACGCGAATGGACCGACCAGGAAGAGGCGGCGCTGCACATGGTGGCACTCGCCATCGGCGATGCCATCGAACGGTCGCCCTCCGACGCGCATGCCAGCGACGTCATTCGCCGCACCATGCTGCAGGCCTCTCTCGACGCCATCATCGTCATCGACGAGACCGGCTCGATTATCGAATTCAATCCGGCCGCCGAAAAGATGTTCGGCTATCGGCGCAGCGATATCCTCGGCAAGGACCTGCTCGATACGGTCGTGCCGGAATATTACCGCAAGGGCTATGCGTCGGGTGCCGAATACATGTCGGGCCGCGGCGCGCCGATGGTCGGCCAACGGCTTGAAACGGTCACCCAGAATGCCGCCGGCGAGGTTTTTCCGATCGAGCTGACGGCAACCGAGATGCGGGTCGCCGATCGCCAGCTGATCTTCGGCTCCATCCGCGACCTGCGCGACAAGTTGCGGGCCGAGGAGGAAATCAACCGCCAGCGCGAAAAACTGCACCAGAACGAGAAGATGGCGGCAATGGGCTCGCTGCTTGCCGGCGTTTCGCACGAGCTCAACAATCCGCTGGCCGTGGTTGTCGCCCAGTCGACGCTGCTGCACGAATTCGCCGCCGATCCGCAGACCAAGGTGCGCGCCGAAAAGGTGCGCGCCGCTGCCGAGCGCTGCGGCCGTATCGTCAAGAGCTTCCTGTCGATGGTCCGCCTGCACCCGGCCGCACAAGCCGAAACCGACCTCAACCAGGTGATCCGCGCCGCACTCGAAGTGACCGCCTATGGTGCACGGTCGAGCGGCATCATCATCGACACCGATTTCGCCAGCGGCCCGTTGCTGGCCATGGCCGATGCCGACCACGTGACGCAGGTGGCCGCCAACTTCCTCATCAACAGCCAGCACGCCTTGGTCGGCGTTGCCGGCGACCGCCGGATCAAGGTCCGGACGTTTCGCAGCGACCGCGGCAATCCCGGATTCTCGGTCGAGGACAACGGGCCAGGCGTGCCGGAAGCGATACGCTCACGCATATTCGAATCCTATTTCACCACCAAGCCGGTCGGTGTCGGTACCGGCATCGGCCTGTCGATCTCGAAATCGATCATCGAGCGGCACAATGGCAATATCTGGTTCGAGGAGGTTTCGCCGAGAGGTGTGCGTTTTGTTGTGCAGCTGCCGGCGATCGCTGCCGGCGCGGCCGCCGCCGGCGAAGCTCCGTCGCGGTCCAGCGGCTTGCGTCACGCGCTGATCATAGACGATGAGCCGGATGTCGCCGCGTCGCTGTCCGATATTCTGGAGCTGATGGGCATCAAGTCGCGGGTCGTGCCGGCCTGGGTCTCGGCCGCCGCGACGCTGAGCGGCCATGTGCCGCCGGACATCGTGTTTTCCGATTTGCGCATGCCCGGCACCAGCGGCATAGCCGCCTATCGCGAGCTACTCGCCGAAATGCCGGGTCTGGCACGGCGCTTCGTGCTTGTCACCGGCGATCTGATCGGCGCGAAAGGCGAGATCGAAGCGCTGTCGGCGCAGCAGCGACCGCCGATCCTCGAAAAACCGTTCAGCACGCTGGATGTGCGCGGCGTGCTCTCGGCCATTGCCGAGCAGGCCGCTCTGGGCGGCTAGACTCCGCGATCTCGCCCCGGAAGAAAAAGGCTCCCGGCCGACATTGCGGCGGGAGCCTGACTGGAGTGCTGGAGGGCGCTCGCAAAAAAATCAAAAAACGTTCGGCGTATCAGCCAGCGGGGCGGCATTGGCGATCATGCGGACCGGCCGTGCCTTGCCCGACTGGGCGGCGATGACGCGCAGGCAGTCCAGGCTCTCGGCGCCCCAGGCCTGCCCCTTGCAGGCAAAATCGATCTCCGGCATCGGCAGGCGCGCCGTCTTGGTGGTGGTTGTCGCGCCATTGATGAGGTTGGCCGGCGGGTTCAGTGAGGCGAAGGCCGGACCGACGGTCGGCGTCAACGCCATGCCGGCAAATGCGGCAGCCGCCAGCAGCGTGAACATCGCCATCGGATGATCACTGGCGCGCTGGCGCAGCGCCAGCTTCGGGCGCCGGTCGTTACGCTGGGGACCCTGCTGGCGAAGGTCGGTATCGGTGATCTGGATTTTCGTACGCATCGTCGTTTCCTTCAGTCTTCTTCTTTTCTCTGTTGAAACGAACTTAATCGCACCTTGTAACCGGCCAACGATGATGGATTAACGATTGTGTAACCGGCATGAAACCAAGCCCGCGGCCATTCCTGGGCAAATCGATCCGGCGTAGCTGGCAGCACCGGTGGCATTCTCGTTTTCCGCTACCCACGGCACCAGATCCACGTCGCCTTTCCAGGCCCACAGAGCGTCGGGCGCTCAACACGTGTAAGGGGATTAACGTCTGGAATTCCCGGGATTTTCCCGACTTCGATCGTTCGGACTGGGTTCTCGAATCCCGCTCGATTTCCCGTCAAGAATTCGCCCCATTTTCACAAGCCATTGCATTTCAACGGAAAATATGCTTTTATTGAACGAGCATTCAATAAATAAAGAGCCTTTTATGAACCCGCATCTGCGTGACGTGGCAATCCCCAACGATTGGGATCGGCGGGGGCTGCCGGGCTGGAGCTATCATTCCGACGCCTTGCTCGAACTCGAGAAAGAGCACGTCTTCCGCAACCATTGGCAGATCGCCGGCCATGTCTGCGACGTGCCGAACGCCGGCGACTATCTGACGATGGATGTGGTCGGCGAGCGGGCGCTGATCGTGCGCGGCAAGGATGGCGTTGTGCGCGCCTTCAACAATATGTGCCGCCACCGCGGCAGTCGCGTCGTTGCCGACAGCCAGGGCACTTGCAAGAATGCGCTGGTCTGCCCCTTTCATGGCTGGGTCTACAATCTCGACGGCACGCTGCGCGGTGCTGCCCGCCCCCGTTCCTTCCCCGACCTCGACAAGACCGAATTCGGCCTGATGCCGCTCGAGCTCGAAATCTGGATGGGCTTCATCTTCATCCGTTTCCGCAAGGGTGGGCCGCAGCCATCGGTGGCCGAGCTGTTGAAGCCGATCGAAGCCGAGATTGCCCATTACGGCGTCGCCGAGATGGTGCCGTCCTGGGGCATCTGGACCCAAAAGACGCCGGTCAACTGGAAATCGGTGCGCGATGTCGACAATGAAGGCTACCACGTCGCCATGGCGCATCCGGCGCTGCAGGACCTTTACGGTGCGACCTATTTCGACGAGCCGTTCGTCAACGGCGTGTCGCGCTCGTTCGCCACCTACAATCCGTATGCCGGACGGCGCTGGAGCGTCGCGCAATATATCAAGCTCGCACCCGAGGCGAAGCACCTGCCGGAACACCTGCGCAAGGCCTGGATCTACTACGGCATCTTCCCGAACAACGCGCTGTCGATCATGCCGGAATCGGTGCAGTTCTATCAGGAATTTCCGCTGTCGACGGGTGAGACGCTGCTGCGCGGCGCCATCTACCGCTATAGCGACGAGACCAGGCGACAGGCGGCAGCCCGCTACCTATCCTACCGCATCGACCGCGACACGCTGGCCGAGGATGTACAGCTTTCGATATGGTCCAACGAATCCATGCTGTCCGAAGCCTTCGGAGGTTTTTACCTCTCCGATCTCGAATATGGCGTGCGCACCCACCACGACCATTTGCGCAAGCAAGTTCCCGTGCTCGGATTGGAGACCGCGCCCGAGGAGAAGGATATGTGGGCACTCAACGAGGCGCTCAGATCACGCTCCTGACGCCCTGGTCCTCAGGCCCAGATGGCGACCGGAATGCCGAAACGATCGGCGAGCGGCGGATCCGGAAACGGCATTGCCTCGCCTCTGACGATGCGTCCGGCAACCACCATCATCGCCGCGGCGTCGAGGAAATCGTCGGCGGCCGCGCCGCGCGGCGGCGTCTGGTCGAGAAAATCCTGGCTATAGCCATGCCGGGCAAGCAGCGCCTTGCGTTCGGCCATGCCGGCCGGATTGATGTTGCCCCTGATCTTCTTCGGCAGGCGCATAGCGCGGTCGCCGTTCAGTTTGCTGAAGGCAACTTCCGGATGCGATTCGAAGACGCGGCTGCGCAGTTCGGGCCGCGCGATCAGCAGCGAATCGATCTCACGGATCTTGGCGAAGATGCCGAAGGCCTGGATCGAGACGCCGCGCGGCGGATCTGAGGTTGTTTTGGCTACCTCGCTTGCCTTGCAATGTGCGGCGTACCAGGCTTCGACCGTGGTGAAGGCTTCGATCTCCGCATAGAGCGCGGCGCGGGAGGGGATGGCAAAGACACTGGACTGCCGGGCCCCAAGCAGCGGCCGCACCAGCGCCTCCGGGCCGCGACCGCCTCTTTGGGAGAAATCGGGCAGGCCGATTGGCATATCGACCGCTACCAACGAGTCGGCGGGCAGTCGGTCGAGCAACGCCGCGAAGCTTGGGAAAACGGCTGTCGACGGTGCCGCACCGGGATCGCGGCGGACGGCTATCCAGCCGGCCTTGCAACCGTCGACGCCGACAAGCACAACACCCCAGGGCATAACATCGTCGGGCGCAACATCCTTGGGCGCATCATCCTGGGGCACGGCGTCTTCGGCCTGCGTCACGCCCGGCGGTCCCGTTCCGGATGCAGGAGATGGCGAAGCTGCACCATCGCCATCGGGTGCGACAGGCTCTGGGCATCGGTCTCGAGCTGCAACTCGTCGCCGCCGCGCTTGGCGGTCCGCGCCAGGATCTCGTAGACCGCCGCCGTGGTCGATTGCAGCGCCTTGGCGGCCGGCTGGCCGGACAGGATCCGCGCCAGGTAGACGGCCGCCGTCAGGTCGCCGAGCCCATTCGGCGGCTTGTCGATGAGCCGGTGTTCGGCAAGCAGTGCCTCTCTGCCGGCAAGCAGTAAATTGCCGGTGCCGCCGGCCATCATCGCCGGCGCCGATGTGACCAGCATGGCCGGTGGGCCGGCCTGCAGGGCCGCAGCCATTGCCGATTTCAGGTCTGGCAGCGGCGCTCCGGCCATCCATTCCAGCTCGTAGCGGTTGGGCGTGGCGATATCGGCGATCGGCATCAGCCGGTCGCGCATGGCGATTGCGGTCGGCTCAGGTACGTAGAGCCCGCCCGAATCGCCCATCACCGGATCGCAGATATAGAGGGCGTCCGGCGTCTTCGCCTTCACTGCGCCGACCAGCGAAGCGACGGCTTCGGCCTGGCCAGCCTCGCCGAGATAGCCGGACAGCACGGCGCCGACCTCGCCCAGCCACGGCGCGCGCTCAAGGTCGGCCATCAGCGCCTTGAACTGGTCTAGCGGCGGCACGATGCGGGTGGCCCGGCCATGGCCCGGATGCCAGGGCAGGATGACGGTCGGTACCGCCCAAACCGGAAAGCCGAGCGTCTCCAGCGCAAAGACAGCGGCACGGTTGCCGACCGAGCCACGGGCGACATGGCTGGAGACGACGATGACCGCGCGCGGCGCCTCGGTTTTTTCGGCACTCATTGATTTTCCTAACTGCCCCTGGTGACGAAAAGCACGAGCCAGATCAACAGGCCGATGGCAATAAGCAAGCCCGCTGCCCGACCGATGCGGGTGCCCCAATATTCGATCGGGTCCGACCGGTCGGCATCGGCCGCGGTGACGTGGTCGCGCGCGCCTTTAGTGGTTCGTGCAAGGAACGAGGTGCCCCCCGGGTCGGTCTCGCGCGCCACCCGTTCGATGATGCGGCGCGATTCCGCGTCGCTGTCGTGGCGTTTCGCCATGGTGATGTCCCGTTTTATGCCGAGCTTAACCCGTTCGCCTCGTCTGTCACAGGGCCCGACGGCGAATGGCAGAAACCAGTAACACTTCTCGGCCGAAGTCATTTTCTTACGCAAGGATTGTGCTAATGCTTCGCCTGCCAATGCTATCGAGGGGACTTATCATGCTTGCCCAGCGCCTTTCTTCGCCGCCAATCTTTCGTAATCTAGCTGCGTTCCTGGTCATGGCCGTCATGCTGCCGCTGCTTGCCGGCTGCGGCTACAACACCATTCCGACGGCTGAGGAAAACGCCAAAGCCGCATGGAGCGAGGTGTTGAATCAATACCAGCGCCGCGCCGATCTCATCCCCAATCTGGTCAACACGGTCAAGGGCTACGCCGCGCACGAGAAGGACACGCTCGATGCCGTGGTCGAAGCGCGCGCCAAGGCGACGCAGGTGACCGTGACGCCGGAAACGCTGAACAATCCGGAAGCCTTCAAGAAATTCCAGGACAGCCAGGCCGGCCTGACCAGCGCGCTGTCGCGCCTGCTGGCGGTGGTGGAGAACTATCCCGATCTCAAGGCCAACCAGAACTTTCTGGCGCTGCAAGCACAACTCGAAGGCACCGAGAACCGGATCACGGTCGCCCGCCGCGACTATATCCAGGCAGTGAGAGAGTACAATCTGACGCTGAGGACCTTCCCGTCGGTGATCTGGGCGACCTTTTGGTTCCGCGGCAACCAGCCGTTTGCGAATTTCACCATCGAGGAGGATAAGATGCAGCCGCCGAAGGTCGATTTCGGCACCAACACCACGCAAGGCGGGTGAAGAACAGCCGGTGAGCGTGGTCCCTATTGGCCTTGCACTCCGTAGCGCCCCCCTCTGCCCTACCGGGCATCTCCCCCTCAAGGGGGGAGATTGGCAGCTTTGGCCTCACCGCCCATCCTGCAACGTTGGAGATTGGCGAAAACAGCCGTGACAGCCGATCTCCCCCCTTGAGGGGGAGATGTCCGGCAGGACAGAGGGGGGCGCGACAGAACGCCTGCCTGGCCTTCCTGCTCGTCTTCCAAAGCCTTCTCCTCCTCCTCCCTGTCATCGCCTTCGCCGCCGACCTGCCAACCCTCACCGGACGGGTCGTCGACAATGCCGGCATCATCGATGCCGCGACCGAGGCGGCGCTGACGCAGAAGCTTGCCGAGTTCGAGACCAAAGGGTCCGACCAGATCGTCGTCGCGACCATCCCCAGCCTCGACGGCGAGGAGATCGAGCCTTACGCCAACCGGCTGTTCCGCGCCTGGAAACTGGGCCAGGCGAAGGAGAACAACGGCGTCCTGCTTCTGGTGGCGCCGAACGACCGCAAGATGCGCATCGAAGTCGGCTATGGGCTGGAAGGCACGCTGACCGACCTGCACACCAAGCTGATCATCGAAAACGACATGGTGCCGGCCTTCCGTGCCGGCGATTTCTCCGGCGGCA
>NZ_JAMYQC010000029.1:0-94838 GCF_040320645.1 Mesorhizobium sp. M0633 | reverse complement strand
TGGCTCATGCTGTGCTGCTAACTACGCTCGAAAGGACGACCTTAAGAGCGCAGCTTCGCTACCGGGCCATGCTCCCGCAAGGCGGCCCTCGCCGGAGGCGTACGCGGATCGGCCACCACCGGGTCCAGCTCAATCATGCTCAGCTCATGGCTCTGGTCGACGGAATGGACTGGAAACGGGTTCGGACGGAGACCGTCAGGCGGCCGCAATCGGTTGGGTAAAACCCTGCGGCATGATGAATCAGGGAGCTGAAAAAGCGGGAAAATTGCCCGCGAATATGCTCTGATTTTGGCCATGTCGGCACCCGAACTCGCGCTCCCGGACGACGTTGACGCGCTCAAGGCGATGGTTATTGCCATGGCCGAAAAGGCCGCCCTTCTCGAGGAGCGCAACCTCCATCTCGAGCTGGTCAACAAGAGCGCCGATGAGCGGATCGCACGACTGACGGCGGTCGTGAAGATGCTGGAGCGGGCGCGCTTCGGCAGCCGCTCCGAAAGGTTGCGGACCGGCGCGCTGAGCGAGGAACAGTATGCTCTGGTCTTCGACGAGATCGAAACCGGCGTGGCGGCCATCGAAGCGCAGATGGAGAAGTCTGCGGGCGGCTCGAAAGCGAAGCGCGCTCCGCGTCCTCGCAAAGGCTTTGCGGCCCATCTCGAACGGGTCGAGGTGGTTATCGAGCCCGAAACGCCTGCTGGCTGCGAAGCGCTGGAAAAGATCCTGATCGGCGAGGACGTCTCCGAACGGCTCGATGTCACCCCGGCGAAGTTCCGGGTGATCGTCACGCGTCGCCCCAAATATGCCTACAAGGGTTGGGACGGCGTCACCCAGGCAGCCGCACCCGCCCGCATCATCGAAAGCGGCATTCCGACCGAAGCGCTGCTGGCGCAGATCGCAGTGTCGAAATACGCCGATGGCCTGCCGCTCTACCGCCAGGAAGCGATCTATGCCCGCGATCAGGTCGAGATCGACCGGTCACAGATGGCGCAGTGGATGGGCAAGGTCGGCTTCGAGCTCGAGCCGCTCGCCGATTACGCACTGACCCGCATCAAGCAGGGTGAGCGGGTCTTTGCCGATGAGACCACCCTGCCAACGCTGGCCCCAGGATCGGGCAAGGCCAAGACGGCCTACCTCTGGACCTATCTCCGCGATGATCGGCCGTTCGGTGGCAGCGGACCGCCCATCGTCGCCTACCGCTTCGAAGACAGCCGTGCCGGCGAATGTGTCGCCCGCCATCTGGACGGCTATCGCGGCATCCTGCAGGTCGACGGATACGCCGCCTATAACCGGCTGGCCCGATCGGATCGGGGCAATGACGGCGTGACGCTGGCGGCGTGCTGGTCGCACGTGCGGCGCAAGTTCTACGAACTGCATGCCGCAGGCTCCTCCGTTATTGCCTCGCAGACGGTGGCGCAGATGGCCCCGCTGTGGGCCGCCGAGGAGGCCGTGCGCGGCCAGGACCCGGTAGTTCGGATAGCTGCGCGTCAGGAGAAATCCGCCGCCGTCGTTGCCGCTCTCTTTGCGCTGTGGGAAAAGGAGCTGCCGAAGCTGTCGGGAAAATCGAAGCCCGCCGAGGCGATCCGCTATGCGCTCGGCCGGCGTGCCGCGCTGGAGCGCTTCCTCACCGACGGCCGCATCGAAATCGACTCCAACACCGTCGAGCGCGCGATCAGGCCACAGACAATTACCCGAAAGAACAGCCTCTTCGCTGGCAGCGACGGCGGTGGACGGACATGGGCCACCATCGCCACGCTGCTGACCACCGCCAAGATGAATCAGGTCGATCCGTACGCCTGGCTCACCCAGACCCTCGAGCGCATCGCCAATGGCTGGCGAAACAGCGATATCGAGGCGCTCATGCCTTGGAACTACCAGCGCTAAACGGCATCAGCTACGCGCTTACGCTCGTATAGCGCGTATAGCCGTTCAAGTGTATCGGTATACAGCAATTTGGATACACCGTGTGAAGGCCCCGCAGCATCGACCGGACACGAAGCGAATCGGCCACGCCGACCCAACTGTCGGCTGGATGGGGATCGTACCGCTGTGTTTACAGATCTCGAGCAGTATCTGAGGTCGCTTGCACAAGTCACTTGCAACACCCGCACTTTCGTACGGGTCTGGAACTGCGCAATCACCGTCTAGCCAAATCCAGCAGCCTTGCCGCTTGCGATAAAATGCGGGTTGGCGAAATCCTCGTCGTCACTCTGGTTGCGCTTGCCGTAGGCGAGCGGCTCACCATCCAGCGTGCGCGTCATGCCGCCGGCGGCGCGTAGCACCGCGTCACCCGCGGCCGTATCCCACTCCATGGTGCGGCCGAAGCGCGGATAGACGTCCGCCTCGGCGCCGGCGACAAGACAGAATTTCAGCGACGAGCCGACCGAGACGATCTCGGCGGCGCCAAGCGCGCGGATATAGGCGTCGGTTTCCGGCGTGTTGTGGGAGCGGCTGGCAACGACGGTCAGCGGCACCATACCGGCCCTTGCCGAAATCGACTGGCGATCGACGATCTCGTAGTCGTCATTGATCTCGATCGTTTCCGCTTTGCCCGGCCGGCCGGAAAAGAAGCGGCCGGTGCAAGGCGCGAAGACGACGCCGATCTCAGGCACGCCATGGCGAACCAGCGCGATGTTGACAGTGAAATCGGTCCGCCGGTTGACGAACTCCTTGGTGCCGTCGAGCGGATCGATCAGGAAAAAGGCGTCGCCGAGATCCGGCGCCATGATGCCGGCAGAGGCTTCCTCCTCTGCCACGCATGGAATCTCTGGAAATGCGGCGCGTAGCCCGGCAAGGATGATCTTTTCGCTCTCGCGATCCGCCTCCGTCACTGGCGAATTGTCCGATTTGCTGTCGACCGCACAGCCGACACGAAAGACACGCATCACCTCGCGCCCTGCCGCCAAGGCAAGGTGCTCGAAGACGGCGAGCATCGCTTCGTCGTCAGATACCGCCGCCGCTATCATATTGGTCTTCGGCAATGTCCCGCTCGTTCAGCCAGTGTTCCAGGGCGTCCACCATCTCCTCGGCCGATCTGCCGAGGGTCTTGAGATGGATTTCGGGCTTTTCCGGCACCTCATACGGCGAATCGACGCCGGTGAAATTCTTGATCTCGCCGTTCAACGCCCGCGCATAGAGGCCCTTCGGATCGCGCCTGGCACATTCCTCGAAGGGGGTATCGACAAACACCTCGACGAATTCGCCGTCGGCCATCAATTCGCGCGCCATGCGCCGCTCGGCGCTGAACGGCGAAATGAACGACACGATGACGATCAGCCCGGCGTCGGCCATCAGGCGCGCGACTTCGGCAACGCGGCGAATGTTTTCGACACGATCGGCGTCGGTGAAGCCGAGATCGCGGTTGAGGCCGTGACGGACGTTGTCGCCATCCAGAATGTAGGTATGACGGCCGGTGGCGAACAGTTTCTTTTCAAACAGATTGGCGATGGTCGACTTGCCCGAGCCCGAAAGCCCGGTGAACCAGAACACGGCCGGCCGCTGGTTCTTCATATCGGCACGCGCGCGCTTGCCGACGTCGAGCGACTGCCAGTGGATGTTTTCGGCGCGGCGCAGCGAATGCAGGATCATGCCGGCGCCGACCGTGGCATTGGTGATGCGGTCGATCAGGATGAAGGCGCCGGTGGTGCGGTTCTCGGCAAACGGATCGAAGGCGATCGGCGACCGCGTCGAGATGTTGCAGATGCCGACTTCGTTCATTTCAAGCGACTTGGCCGCCTCATGGGCAAAGTCGTTGACGTTGACCCGGTATTTCAGGTCGGTGACGGTGGCGCTGGTCTGGTCGGTCTCGGTGCGCAGGATGTAGGAGCGGCCAGGCAGCAGCGCATGTTCGTCGAACCAGACGATGTTGGCGGCGAACTGGTCGGCGACCTGCGGCCGCGCCGCTGGCGATACCAGCATATTGCCGCGCGAGACTTCGACCTCGTCGTCCAGGACAAGAGTGATGGCCTGGCCGGCAATAGCCTGCTGAAGGTCGCCGCCATGCGAAACGATGCGCCTGACATGGGAGGACTTGCCGGATTTGGCGACGACCACCTCGTCGCCCGGCGCAACCGAGCCGGAGGCGATGGTGCCGGCGAAACCGCGAAAATCGAGGTTGGGACGGTTCACATATTGGACCGGAAACCGGAACGGCAATTCGACCGCGGCCTCGTCGACCGAGACGGTTTCGAGATGTTCGATCAGCGTCGGGCCGGAATACCAGTCCGTCCTGTCGGAACGGCCGGTAACGTTGTCGCCATAGCGGGCCGACATAGGGATGGGCACGATCGTCTGGAAGCCGAGCTCACGTGAGAACTGTGCGTAATCCGCGACGATCCGTTCAAAAACCGCCTCGTCGAAGCCGACAAGATCGATCTTGTTGACGGCGAGCACGATGTGGCGGATGCCAAGCAGCGAGGCAATGATCGAATGCCGCCTGGTCTGACGCAGCACGCCCTGGCGGGCATCGATCAGTACGATGGCGAGATCCGCCGTCGATGCACCCGTCGCCATGTTACGCGTGTACTGTTCGTGGCCGGGCGTGTCGGCGACGATGAACTTGCGCTTTGGCGTGGCGAAGAAGCGATAGGCGACGTCGATGGTGATGCCTTGCTCGCGCTCGGCCTCGAGGCCGTCGACCAGCAGCGCGAAGTCGACGTCATCGCCGGTGGTGCCGTGCTTGCGCGAATCGCGCTCGAGCGTGGCCAGCTGGTCCTCGAAAATCTGCTTGGTGTCGGAAAGCAGGCGCCCGATCAGCGTCGACTTGCCGTCGTCGACCGAGCCGCAGGTCAGGAAGCGCAGCAGCGACTTTCGTTCCTGCGCCGCCAGATAGTCGCGGACGCCGTCGGTCGGGGCGAGGCTCTTGGCCATGATGTGGCGCATGCTCAGAAATACCCCTCGCGCTTCTTCTTTTCCATCGAGCCGGCTTCGTCGCGGTCGATCAGGCGACCTTGCCGCTCGGAAGTGCGCGCCGTGAGCATTTCGCCGACTATCGCTTCCAGAGTGTCGGCTTCCGAGTCGATCGCGCCGGTCAGCGGATAACAGCCGAGCGTGCGGAACCGCACCATCCGGTTCTCCACCGTCTCGCCGGGCCGCAGTCGCATGCGCTCGTCATCCCTCAGGATAAGCATGCCATCGCGCTCGACGACCGGCCGCTCCTTGGCCAGATACAGCGGCACGATTGGGATGTCTTCCTGGAGAATGTACTGCCAGATGTCGAGCTCGGTCCAGTTCGACAACGGGAACACCCTGATCGATTCACCGGCAGCGATGCGGGTGTTGAAAATCTTCCACATCTCCGGCCGCTGGTTCTTCGGATCCCAGACGTGCTGGGCGTTGCGGAACGAAAAGATGCGCTCCTTGGCGCGCGACTTCTCCTCGTCGCGCCGCGCGCCGCCGAAGGCAGCGTCAAACCCGTATTTGTCGAGCGCCTGCCGCAGGGCAACCGTTTTCATCACATGCGTGTGTGTGTTGGAGCCGTGATCGAACGGATTGATGTTGTCGCGCACGCCGTCTTCATTGACATGGACCAGGAGATCGAAGCCGAGCTTTTGCTGCATCTGGTCGCGAAAGGCGATCATTTCGCGGAATTTCCAGGTCGTGTCGACATGGAGAAAGGGAAAGGGCGGCTTGGCCGGATAGAATGCCTTCATCGCCAGGTGCATGAGCACGGACGAATCCTTGCCGACCGAATAGAGCATCACCGGCTTGGCGAAAGCCGCGGCCACCTCGCGAAAAATATGGACGGATTCGGCCTCAAGCCGCTGAAGGTGCGTAAGTGCGATGTTCATGGACTGCGAGCGTTCTTTCGTACCGATCCACGGAAGGGCCTGCATCGGAGGCGACCTTCAGCCGCCCGATTCAAACTGCACTTCCGGACAATCTATTCTCGTGCGGGCGTTCTAGCAGATCGTTCCGGCCCAGAACAATGCAAGACAGGCTTGCGGCCGAATGGTTCGGGAATGAATTTTCCGTACGGCCGGGAAAATCGGGAAATTTCTGCTCAGCGACCGATTCCGCTGGGAACGGCAGGAAAATATTGCCTGGGCAGGTTGGGCATCTTGTGGTGGTGCATCCGATTGGCCAACCGCCTTGGGCTATCGAAACCTTGGCTGCCAGTGCATTGAAATCTTGAAATCGAAGGCAAGTCCGGTTCATCCTTGGCCTGATTGGACGATGCAGCCCCGGCGGAATCGACTAGACCACTATATCGAATGGCCGCGAACGCCGGAGGGGTGGTTGAGCTGGGGCCGGCCGGGGGCAAAGACCTCGAAGCTGGCCTAGGTAGACGCGCTCGACCGGCTATTAAACGTGTCCTGTATGGTGAAGACAAGCCTCACGCAGCACCAACGCAGGCGTCGCCAAGCCGCTCGCCCCTGTAACCGTCGCGGCGGATCGGTCCCCACCACCATTCGTTCTGGAGGTACCAGTCGACCGTTTTGGCGAGGCCGCTCGCAAATATCTCGCGCGGAGCCCAGCCGAGATTGAGCCGTAATTTGGATGCGTCGATCGCATAACGACGGTCGTGGCCAGGGCGATCCGCAACAAAGACTATGAGATCGCGGTACCGCCGAGCACCGGAACGCGGCCGTCTATCGTCGAGAATGCTGCAGATCGCCTCCACCACCTCCATATTGCTGCGTTCCGAGCCGCCACCGACATTGTAACTCTCGCCAACTGCACCCTCGGTGGCGACGATGGCCAAGGCGCGGGCGTGGTCTTCAACAAAAAGCCAGTCGCGCACGTTACTGCCTGCGCCGTACACCGGCAGCGGCTTCTCATCGAGGGCGTTCAAAATGACGAGCGGGATCAGTTTTTCAGGAAATTGAAAAGGACCGTAATTGTTCGAGCAGTTGGACAGCACCACCGGGAGCCCGTAAGTTTTATGCCATGCACGCACCAAATGATCTGACGCGGCCTTTGACGCCGAATATGGCGAGGATGGCGCATAGCCCGTCTGTTCTGTAAAAACACTGTTGTCGAAAGGTAGATCGCCGAACACCTCGTCGGTCGAAACGTGGTGAAAACGGAACCGGCTTTTTTTCTCGCTGGAGAGTCGGCGCCAATACTCCAGCGCCGAATTCAGCATTCGGTAGGTTCCAACAATGTTGGTCTCGATGAAGGCAGCGGGCTTGTCAATCGACCGGTCGACATGGCTTTCAGCGGCCAGATTCATTACAACGTCGATCTCATCGCGATTTAGAACGTCTAGAACTGTCCTCGCATCACAAATGTCGGCGTGCTCGAACCTATAATTGTGGGCGTTCTCGACCGGCCGCAGCGAAGCGAGATTTCCTGCATAGGTGAGTTTGTCGAGATTGGTCACATGATTGGCCGGATTGCGGCACAAACGCCGGCAGACCGCCGAGCCGATGAAGCCGGCCCCTCCAGTTACCAGAAAGTTCATGGCGCCCCTCCGAATGCACTTACCCCTTTTGGGGCAAACACACGACAACACCTCTGCGCGAGCATCGGACCCAGGACACCATCCGAAAGCTGAAGCCTAGGCCGCACCCACGCGTTGGCTACGCCTTGTGGACAAGCCGTGAATCCCTGCCTCCTTAGGAGTGATACTCACGCCATGGCGAAAGCTAATCCCACGAAATGCCCTTCCCGTTTTAAGACGACGCTCCAACTGGAACAAACAGCTTATCGCCATTATGTTCGATCTCGATCACCTCGCTCCTGCGGCTTAACCGTTCCGCAAATCCTCTGTGGAAGATGATGGCGTTCATATAGGCGAATGCCATCGCAAGCGCCCCTGTTCGCAGCGGATAATCAACCAGCGAATGAATGAGAAGAAAAGACACTGACAGAAAAGCAGCTTTCTGAAGTGGGTCACGACGAACGCCGACTGATGCAGCCACTAGCAACACGAAATAACCCGCCATTAGCAAGATAGCAGGAATGCCACCTTCGAATGCTATCTCAAGATAGTCATTGTGAGCGTGATTTACGAATTTCTCGAAGATCATGGTTTCGTTTTCGTAAATCTGGTAGGCTTCTTGAAAATTGCCGAATCCAATGCCTGTCGCCCAATTCTCCTTTATCCCATCGATCGTAGTGCGGGCAAACTCTCCTCGCCCAAATGCCGGGTCGATTGCGTCCGCATCAATCTTGGTCCAGGCACCTATTGTGTAGACCGAAAGCCCCACGAAAATCAGTAGAACGCTGAGCCCACTTGCCCTCGAACGGGCTGAGAGAAAGATGACGGACAATACGGTAATGGCCAAGCCAATTAGAACACCGGCACGGGAACCGGCGGCCAGGAGCAGCAGCAAAAGCGCCACCAAGCCGATCGATCCGGATAAAAGATGCCCGCGAAATATTCCATAATAGACGACGAACGGGATCGAGACAAATAGCAAAGCTGAAAAGTGATTTACGTTCGCAAAAAGACCAGCGTTAATTGTAAACGGTAAGAGGCCGACAATCGCGATGTCGTTCGAAAGTGAATATTGAATCGCCCCTGCCAGACCATTACATATAACACCCATAAAAAAGAACGGAAGAAGTGCGTTGACCTGCTCGACGCGCAGCCGCAATACTGCAAGAAAAAACGCCGCGGCGGCCAAAAGATAAAGCAAACATTCGACCGTGCGGCCGACCCCGACGCTGATGAAGCGAAATTGAGTTTCTGCAGCCCAGGTATCTCCGAGCAGCAGTTTCGGCCGCAAACCGTTGAAAACCGCCGCCGGCAGGGGGACGATTTGCAAAAGTGCCAGCAAGACGGCCAATGCGAGCAGCCACAGAACAGAATGGGGGCTTCTTTGGCTAGGGGGGTGTGAAAAGACGGCAGCCGCTGACAAGAGTGCCGCGACCTCAATGAGCGTATCCGTGTAGAGGCCGCTTACAGTACCGCCGCCGATTAGCAGCGATACAAATAGGACCGAACCGAGGAGATATTTGTCCCGCTCCGATGGCCGGCCGGTCAAGATGGAAGCCTCTCAATACTCAATTTGTGCATCACCAACGTACCGATATATCGAAACCGCCAGCTCTCAGCAATCGTAGCAGTCTCCAGCCGGAGCAACTGCATCGGGCATGTGGACGATCCAATTGTAAAAGTCTGGCTCAGATTCTGACGATTATATGTTCCCTCTGGAATGCTGAGCCGCGCTATGGCGTCGCTTGGATCCACACACCTTATCGACCAGAACAATTCCTTTGGAAGCTTTAGGTTTCTCGCCGATGCGGCCAAGGAAATCTTGTATGAACCAGGAGGTAATTCGATATATTGCTGAAGCGCTGCACCCTTGACTGGCGTGTTCAAGAACCGGGCCGTCGCCCCACCCTCGCCCTCAACCGCGCCCAGGGAGGTTGCGAATGTAACTTCTAGGCTGGATTGATCAGGTACCTGCCAGTCAAACGGCTTACCACCAGAGCCCGGCTCGAATGTGCTGTTGAAAACATACCCCCCCAGCTTCCGCTCTTCGTCCGTGAGACTGAAAAGAAACAGCCGATACGCCGATTCATATTTCTTTTGACCAATGTAGCCATTGATGACACCGGACAGTTCGCTCCTGGTCGGTGGTGTGGCTGATCCAATTAAATCGAGCAACAGCCGATTTGCGGCGTCGAGCCCTTCTGAGGTATCGCGCAGAGCAGCAAACAAACCGGGCCTCCAGGGCGCCCCGGCCATGATGGCCGTCAGCACGGCCTGGTATCCTTGGGGATCTGAGAGAATTGTGGGGATTCCCTGGGCGATCGCCTGAAATTGGTCCGGCCATCGCCGCAGCAACACATCGATATCACCGACAGCTTTCGACAGATCGCCCGTTTCAATCGAGTGGCCAATTAGCCTCTGGAGCGCCCGGATTTCTGTTTTCGAAAGTTTTCGGGCTTGATCGAACAACTGGTAGGCTTCGTCTTTCTCACCTTGGCGGTATTTGATCTCGCCGATCAGGCTATAAAGACGCGCGTCCACCAGATTAAAGGCAAGCGCGCGTTGCGTCTTCGCAAGCAAGCCGTCAAGATCAGGAGGATTACTCGAGTTGTTCAGGTCGCTGGTGATTTCAGCCACCAGGGCGTCGACATTGAACGGATCCAGCGCAAGCGAGACGGCAGGGGCTTCGGCCTCAAGAAACCGACTTAGCCCGATCGAGGAAGCCGCCAACGCTAGTGCGGATGCGATGAACCAAACGCTTGAGCGCCGGAGATTTTGGATAAGCGGGCTGGCCTGCGCCATCATCGACTTTGCCCTCAATTTTCGGGGTACTCGTGTCCGTACCGTAGCTGTAGTACTGATAGTTCATATATTTGTAGGCATAATTGTAATCGAACTTGTTCACCGCAAACTTCGACATAGCGGCTCCGACCACGTTCGCGCCGGCGGCCTTTAGGCGTTTCAAAGCTGTCTTTGCCGACTTGCGTGTCACCTGATTGGTGGAGATGACCATCAATGTTCCCTCGGCAAGCCGGCTTAGGATCGGCGCATCTGAAAGGCCGACAATCGGGGGGGCGTCGATGATGACCAGATCGAAACGTTTGCCGAGATTTGTAAGAATCAGGGCCATCTTCGGGGACGAAAGCAGATCCGCAGGATTTGGTGGGATCGTTCCAGAAGTCAGAACGGTTAGGTTCGGATATTTCGTTCCCCTAAATATGCTGGACAGATCTTCCTTCCGGACCGTGTTTGTCAGCAAATTGCTGAGCCCGATCGTGTTGTCGAGACCGAACATGCGGTGAAGGTTCGGCTTTCGCAGGTCACCATCGACAATGAGAACTCTTGCGCCGAGTGCCGCAAAATCCTGCCCGAGCTTAAACGATGTGGTTGATTTGCCTTCAGAAGGTTCCGAACTCGTGACCAGCAGCGACCGCGGCGCACCTTCGGCCCCGGAGAATTGCAACGATGTTCGAAGCGAACGGTAGGCTTCCGAAAGTCCAGATTTCTGATCGGCGATACTCGCCATCAGTTCGCGATCGTCGACGAGAGGCAAGATGCCAAGCATCGCCAGGCCCAGTTCTTTCTCGATCTGCTCGGGGTTCGTAAAGGTATTGTTCAACAGCTCGATAATATAAACAATCGACGCGCTCAGAGCCATGAACAGAGCCAGCGCGATTGCAACATTAACGCTCAAGCGTGGAGAAAAAGGTCTGCTAGGCTGATTCGCGAAGTCAACAATTGCTGCACTCTGCGTCTTAAGCTCCGAGCTGACACCAACCTCATTCAGCTTGGCAATCAGATTGTCATACTGCGACCTGTTCGAATCGACGTCGCGCTTCAGAATCGTGTACTTGATATTTTTGTCATTGAAGACAACTTGCAGCTTTTCCATCTCAGCAAGTTTCGTCTTGAGGTCAGCCTCCTTGTTCAGCGCTTCCTGATATTTTAGTCTTAGGGAATCGGTTATGGCCAGAACACCGTTGTTATAGAGTCGTTGCAATTCCTTGATCTGCGACTGAAGCTGCTGCATCTCCGGAAAACCGGGTTTCAGGATCCCTAATTTCTGCTGATACTGGCTGGTCAGGTCCGACAGTTTTTCGCTGAGCTTCTGTAGACCCTCACTTTCGAGTACGGGCGCCAGGCTTGCGCCGCGGCCCTTGTCAATCTGGTCCACTACCCGTCCTGCATCAAGACGGTCCTGGATGGCTGTCGCAAGCGCTGTGTTCAGCGCCTCGATGTTCGATCCTATAAGCGACTTGTCGTCGCCTGTGACCGTGATGCCCGCATCCTTTGCATAAGCGACTAGATCCTCTTCGGATTTTTGAAGCTTTTGCTTTACCTGCAAAACCTGTTCCTGGATGAATTGCCGTGCCAGGTCCGAAGTCTCGCTGGTTTGATCGAGACGTTGATCAATGAAACTTTGCGCGACCTGATTGGCCACGTCACTTGCATATTTTGGCTTCTGGTCGGCAAACGCAATCGATAGCAGGCTCGTATTGGGGACCAGGTTGACGCTGAGATCGTTCAGGATGCGATCGATCGCAATTGCTTCACGTTGCTCCGGGGTCTTTTCTTCAATGGACGGCGATTTGGAGATTCCAAAGGCACGATAGAAGATGTTGGTTATCGAGAAATCCGGCGTCGGGAACAGGAAATCCGGCTTTTCGCTGAGCCCCAGTTGAAACACGACACGCTGCGCCAATGCGCGGCTTTTAAGTTTTTCGCGTGCGGTCAAAAAGGCTCGGACATCGCTGTTCTCGGAAACCACTTCGATGTCCTGGAAGACCTTGGCCGACGGTACCAGAACCTCCAGTTGTGTTGTTGCCTGATATTTTGGCGTTTGCATCATCGTAATGACGACGCCGGCTACGAAACCAGCTGCCATCATCATGGCGATCAGCCATCGATATTGAACCACATAAAAGAGCAGCTTGAGTGGATTGAACCCTTCGTTCTGGTCCGTGTAGTCGTGACCATAGGTGCTATAGTTTTGCGCACCGTCGTAATAGAGGTCCGCCGACAACGCTTGGCTGTGTCCTGGGCCTGCTATTTGATGCTGTCTGTTACGATCGAGCATGGTCCGAGGTGATCCTAGGTTTCGTCTGTGTTTGACTGGCCATAGTTATATTCCCGGAATCACAGCAATCCGAGCTGCATTCGAGGCGACACCGAGGGCGTCCTTTAAATTATTTATCGCAATTTTCGACTTTGAAGCGAACACTACGATCTTGTCACCACCGTAGATGCGTGGATTCCGGCTTTTGCCAGCACGAATGTCCTCCACATCGTAATTTGCGACCAAGGTATTGGGGCCGAAATTGCGATAGACAAAGACCTTTTTTGCGTCGCCGATATTGTTGAAACCACCAGCGAGCGCGATTGCATCAATCAGAGAAGAATTGCTCGACACCGGAAAGATGCCGGCCTTGTTGACCTCGCCATCCACAGTTACGCGCTGCCCGATCGATTCCCTGACGAAAATTGAAACGTCAGGGGATTGTAGGTATTTGGCGCCGTAGGCGGTCTCGATTTCCTGCTCCAACTGGCGGACGGTCTTCCCTGCCGCAGTAATGGCGCCGATAAGCGGAAGCGAAATCTGGCCATTAGAGTCGACTTGGACCGTCCTATTCAAATTGTCGACCTGAAACACATTCACATCGAGCACATCGTTTGGGGACAAAGGCTGCTCGCTGCCATTTTGCGTGTTTTGCGGCGCTGGCAGATCCTTGACCACCCGCAGAGCACCACCGCCCGAAATTGGCGCCGACGACGATGTCAATTGCAGCGCATCGACCGAACCCGAGGAAGGCGCTGTCGTCGACGAAGTGCTGGTACATGCCGAGACTACCAGAGAAGTGAGCACGACGAACGCCGTTCCCATATAATTTCTTGCGAAACGAAATGTGCCCATCACGCTGTTCCGCCTTTAAATAAGCGGCCAAATCCTCCAAAACGGCCACCATTGCCGGCGTTTGGTCCTTTTGGGCGCGCTTTTCCGACCGGCTCGATAGGCCGATTTGCCAATATTTCCCCCGGACGCTTCAATACCATGTTGCGAGCCTCGTCTTCGCCACATCGCTTGGCAGCTGCGGCAACCGCCTGCGAAAGTCCAGGGCGCCGGCGCGTTGCGCTATGAGTGTCCGATGCGATAATGTCCACCCTACCCTCGTCAATCAGCTTTTCTGAATAATAAAGCGCTGTGCGTCCGAAAGCACCAACAATCGAATCTGCGGTAAGCTGGATGAGGCAGCCCACTGCATTCAGTCTTTCTATAACGTCGTAATTCGTTTTGATCCAAGTCAAACGCTCAGGATGAGTAAGAACCGGGATGAACCCGGCGTTTATGAGGCGTAGAGCAAGATCCTCCATTCGTGGAGGTAGGACATGATGCGGCGGTTCAAACAGAAAATAGCGGGACCTGTTTAAAGTTGGTATGCCACCGGCCGCCAATCGGTCCGGAAGATCAGGCGCTATATGAACATCGGCGCCGACGTAAAGAGCAAGCGGTATGGCGGCGCGGCGCAGCGCCTGGTGCAACTCTTGAACCGCCCGGACAATGTTCGATGTTCCGTTTTCGTATACGCCAGGTGTCACGTGCGGCGTGCACGCCATGTGGGTCGTTCCGTCGGCGACCGCCAGTCGTGCCATCTCCAGCGATTCGGCAAGACTGGGTGAGCCGTCGTCGAGGCCGGGCAAAATATGGGAGTGGAGATCGATCATGGGCTTTCGTGGCCGCAACGAAGCACCATAGCGACGCCATTCCAAGACATCGCAAATGCATCACTCGCAGGGCGGCAAATGACGCATTTGTCAAGTTCATGCGATACGATGGACGCCAGGTCCCGGCTACTGGCGGACAGAGTTGTCCTCATCATGCAGGCCGATGATCAGCGCCGCATCGGCGGCAATAGCTGAGCCTGATGTATCGAGCGTACACACATGCCGCCCTCCACAGGATTGACTTTGATCGTCGCGTTTGCCGGACGTCGTATCCGAGACTTGCACCAACACGCAGCAGCGAAGCGAAAGATTGCGATTCGGCCATAGTGCCTGGATAGACCGGCACTTCGCCCTTCATCCCGGCATGTTCGCTAGCCTCAGACAGCCGCATGTCACCTCGGCTTAAGCGATTCGACTGATACACCGGCTACGACACCAGCACACACGCCAAGGCCGTTCTGTCGCCGACAATAGACACGCAGCAGAAGCGCCACACGCCTCTGCTGCCGTTGCCCTATTTACGATCAACTTAGTCGCTAACGGCGTGGCCGTGGTCCTTGTCCGCCGTCGCAGCCAGAATACCGGCCCCAAGAGCCATACCGCCAAAGATGAAGAGCGGCGTGTTATTATTGGAACTACCCGTCGAATTACCCGTTTGGGCGGTTTTCTCGGAACCGAGAACATTGAGGCAAATATTGTTCCCAATACGGGAGATATCGAGGGTCGAATTCGCTGGAACGCTGATATTGCAGCCACCGACATTAACCGAAGCCGACCCCTTGCCGCCAACTACGACGCGGCTGCCGAAATCCAGCGCACCGCCCGCTTGTGCCGGGCCATAGCCAGCCACCTGCGAGACCATTACGTTCCCATTGACGTTCCCGATCGATCCAATCGGATTTACGCCCGTATAGGCAGTTGCGCAGGTGCACGACCCATCCTGCGCGAAAGACGACACCGGGGCGAAGCCGGCCAACACAACAAATCCGGCCAACGCACTTTTCACAACTAGGTTCATCCGCATCAATCCTTCTGTCCCACGTTACCTGAGGCCCACCCAACCATAAGGTACTGAAAAGCGCGTAACAGCTTTTTGCGCCAATTCCAACCCGTTTCGCAAATGCGAGATAATTTTTGGTTCAGTGTGGTTGATTGAACACACAATTAGTTAAAGCTAACACACCATCTGTGCAACTGGCTGGGATCGCGATTGGCCGAAGGCCGATCCGAGGTTCTTTGCGGCCGCTGATTCAGCATCGGTCCGGGCGCCGTGCAGCGCCCCACCGGTCTTGACATTGTCTCCGGGATTCGTCGATGACAACCAGCAGCTAGCCAGAAGTCTCCCTAGCAAGTCCGGTAGGTCGAGCCCGCCTGGGCGGGTTGGCCGCACAGCAAACCGCTCTCGATCAGCTTCGCGGCCAAATCCGTGCCATCGGGCATAAAGCACTGAACAACGACGGCGGCGCCTAATTTCGACGCAATATTGCCGTCGCAAGGCGTGCCCGTGCCGACTGCTTTGCACTTCACGGACCGCCCTTGATAGTCTCGGCGCGCCACTTCTGTTGCCATGGCCTGCATCGATCGAGGTTTGGTGAACGCCACGCCGCACAGCAAAACCTTGCGGCCAGCGACGCGGAGATCATCGATCGCCTGGATGGAAAGCTTGCCTTCGAACTGCTCCAGCGCTTCGGTCGGTCTAGAGGCCGATGTATTTGATTTCTTTTGTTTGATGACGATGCCGAGGTAGATAGCGACAAAAGCCATTGCTATTAACACAAGCATACCTTTCTTTCCCAACGACAAGATTGTCTCCTTTCCGGGATTCGCGCTTAGTGCGCCGGCAAGCTCAAGCGGCCATGTGACAAGTTCGGCCCTTAGCCGACCGCCTTGTCGACGAACTCCTCGCACTTACACGTTCCTACATCCGGAAGGGCTCGTCATAACGCCATTCCGAAGATGAACAGCAAGGGGAAAGAACGCGAACTCGGATGCTGGCAAAGCCCGAGCTTCATCCGCAGCCGCCACGAGGTAAACCCTAAGAGCCGCGAGACCAAGCCGTGCAGCCGTATAGCGCAGGCTGTGTCTCAAGCCAATCCAGGCGGTGGCTCGTGAGTTTCATGGCCCAAACGTCGCCGCGACCCGTTGCTCCTTCTCCTCACCAGACCATCGCCGGCGCGCTGGCGCCGCTCAACAGACGTGATCACTTCGATCGTCACACTCCTGGCGCTTGCACTTGGAATAGCGACAGCCCACCTCCGCGAGGCAGCCGTCAATCCTAGGGGACTTTCAGTGAACAGTTGCCAGCGCACGATCTCATAGATCGGTTCGACGAGTTTCAGATAATGCTGATGTTGTGCAGCACCCTGTCGGCGGGGTTTTGCGTCGTTAGTTGGATTTGCGTGTTAGTTCTGATCCTGCAGACGGAGGCAGGTTTGTCGACTTGTCAGTCGTTGTCGCTACCACGAGTGGTAGCTTGCTGCTATGCAGTCGCATTATGCGGGCGGGCAGATATGGCGGATTTCAATGCCAGCTCAGACGATCGAGGCTTGATAGCCAAGAGCGAAAACACATTCGCCTCCGCCGGTTCAAGCGTCCTGCCGTCATAAAACTCAAATCCCGCGCCAGCCAAGCGCTCGCGGATCTTCGCCTGTTCTTTGGCTCCGTCAAAGTATATCGCCTTGACACGGTCATCCTGGAACAATGACCACGCACCGCAGAGGACCTCCCATTCCATCCCCTCGACATCAACTTTGATGACGATCGAACGGCCAGGGATTTCAATGTCTGACAGCGGCAAAAGCCTAGCGGTGAACGTCAGCCCTGGGATATTGTAAGAATTAACATGATCTTCTCTTGTGGTCACGTGGGACACGGCGCCCCGTACGAACGTTGCGGTCGCCGCAACTTCCGCAACACCCACATTCATGCAATCGAACCCATGTTCCTTCCCGTTCACGGCGAGACGCGCGAAGGTGCTCGGATCAACCTCGAACGCCATTATTCTGACGCCCGGCTTTAACCTGGCGGATCGTGCGATCACGGACGAAAAGATTCCGATATTAGCTCCGACATCAAGGAAGGTGTCACCGTCGTCGATAAGGGCGATAAGGTTCATCAGTGTCGCGGTTTCGTCTTTCAGCAGGCTATATTTTCGAGAAGCGTTCGAGGCCCTCAAGTAGCCATTTTCTCTAGCCGAATTTACAAGCAACTTTAGTCCAAAGACATTAACATTAGCGTCATCTCTCCCATAAACCGCTTCAGTGACAAGCCGTCTGAAACGCGGCTTTTTGATAAACAGGCGATCAACAATTTTCCCGAGAAACATTTGAACCCTCATCGCCTAGCCTCAACCTTACCTACATTGCGCACAAATTTGCAACATGATCGGGAACTTTTAACCGCGATACCGAGTGCGTTTGCGGTTGCCGCCCCGCTGATACGCGTGGCGTTGGCACGGAAGGGGCCGTCATCGGCGGTCGAGGTGTTGCGTCCGACCTCAGTCGGTGGCTCGCCAGACCGCCCTTCGCTTGACGCTCTTCATCCGCCTGCGGCACGCGCCGGCGTTTTTCAAACCCCGAGGGGTTAATGGGGCGCTCCATGTCGAAGAGCGCGTCGATGCGCTTGACGGCTTCGAAGGCAATGGGAAGTAGCCGGCGCCTGACGCCGCGCCGGCATTGGCGGTCAACCCGAAGAACTGGGCGTGGCTGCAGCATTGCGCCGGCGCGTGATCGCTCCCGGGTCCGCGATAGCATTGTAGCCGCCGCTGAAACCGAACTGCGCCTCGTCAGCGCACGTGTCAAGCCTCGTTAATTAGCAGGCTCTTAAAATACTCTACCGTCCGTTCGATGCCGCCGCGCAATTGAGTCTTGGCTTCCCAACCAAGAATGGTGCGAGCCTTGGTAATATCTGGCTGCCTCTGCCTAGGATCGTCCGATGGCAGTGGCAGATGCCGGATTTCGGAGCGTGAGCCGGTGACCTGGATGACAAGCGAGGCCAGTTCCAGCATCGAGAACTCGCGCGTGTTTCCAATGTTAATGGGTCCGATGACCTCGCCCGGCGTTCCCATAAGCTTCATAAGCCCTTCGATTAGGTCGTCGACATAGCAAAAAGACCTTGTCTGGCTGCCGTCCCCGTAGATTGTTATCGGATGACCCTGCAGTGCCTGCACAATAAAGTTGGACACAACGCGACCATCTTGTCGGTGCATCCGTGGTCCGTAAGTGTTGAAAATGCGCGCTACCTTGGTTTCCAGGCCGTGCTGGCGATTGTAGTCAAAGAAAAGTGTCTCGGCCGCCCGCTTGCCTTCGTCGTAGCATGATCGCAGTCCAATAGGATTTACGTTTCCCCAGTAGTCCTCAGTTTGAGGATGAATGTCCGGATCGCCATATACTTCGCTGGTGGACGCCTGCAGCACTTTGCACCGCAAACGCTTGGCAAGTCCTAAAATGTTGATTGCGCCGTGCACGGAGGTCTTCAGTGTCTGGATGGGATCGTGCTGGTAGTGGACTGGTGAAGCCGGGCAAGCGAGATTGTAGATTTCGTCTACCTCCACATAGAGCGGAAAACAGACGTCGTGACGCAAGAACTCGAAGCGAGGATTCGCATGCAGATGATCTATGTTGCGCTTGGTCGAGGAAAACAAATTGTCGACGCAGATTACCTCATGGCCTTGATCGAGCAGCCTGTCGATCAGATGCGAGCCAAGAAAACCGGCGCCACCGGTGACGAGAATGCGTTTGCGGCTTTCGGAAATGGGAGGCAAGGATCATGATCTCCTACATAGAAGGCCTGCGGTCTAACGCAGATAGGCCTGTTTGGCAAACGCGCTGATATACATCAACCGGCAGTGACCTGCTGTCGCGAAGCTCAAAGAAATCGCGCCCGAATCAGCTTCTTAATCTACCCTTTGCACACCTTCGACGATCAGGCTCCAGACTGCGTCCTCCCCAACGGAGGCGTACGCAAGACGGCCAGTCGCGCCTATCTCCAGTACACCAATCGGATCACCGTCAAGACCGGTCAGCTTGTCGTCGGTGGTCGCGCCAGTCACAGTGAAGGAGTCAATCAGGCGCTGTCCTGCCGCCTTTAGGTCGACGATCGCAATCGACGTATTGGAACCGGGTCGCCGAATGCGAAGTTTCGCAACTGGGCTGGGGCCGGTGTAGGCTCGCGTCACCGCCACTGTGAGTTTTGTTACCTCGACCAGGAAGCCCATGTGGAAATACAAAGGTGTGTTCGATATCCGAGCGTTAATGGTGCTCGGCAACACCCAGCGACCATCAGCGGAATATTCATCGTATCGCTTTGACAACATCGGCCGGGACTGACCCGTGCCGCCGACCATTGCGAATATCTCTGTCGGCCCGTCATTGCCTATCAGCTGGTTCCGAAGCCCTTCGACATACGGATAACGGCAGCAATAGAGCATGTCGCCGTCAGAGTACGATCCGCTGAGCCTCCGGCCATCGAAAAACGTTCTGCTCGACGCCTCCCGTGGAGTCCCCTCGCAGCGAAACACCCCCTCGCCACCCGCATTGTAGAGGACGGTCCCAGGCCGCACTACTCGCACCAGATTGCTGCTTACGAATACCGTCGTAGGCATGTCGAGCCGCGTGGCGCTAACTTCAGTGAATGCCGCAGACACGTCGCTCTCGCCCCTCAGGCTTCGGAGTCCGCTATAAGATTTCAGCCGGTTATCCGTAAATATCGACTTCGGCGTCCCGAAGGTGCCGTTGAAGGCCCGTGGAGTGTGTGAGGTCCCATAGCCGTCGATGCGGCAACGACGAATTTCCAATGTGTCGAGCGCGTCAATAGGACCGACGTTGCGTAGGATACTGTCGCTGATGACCACCCGATAGGCGCCGGTTCCCTCCGAGATCGACCCGTAGTCCACCCTCTTCATTTCGGCCAGATCAATGAACTTGTCCAACTCGACGCGACCGGAAAATATGCTGCCGTTGTCAGTGAAAAGTTGCCCCTGCGAGACATACATCCCGCCATCGCCCAAAACATCGTTCAGGACTGCCCGCTGGTAGTTGGCGATGGTGATGCGACCGTTGCGTGCAGAAGTGCCCCCCTCGCGCTTCGTCCATCCAGTATCGCTCATGCAGCGAAGACCATTGATCTCGATGTATTTTGTCTCAAGGTATGTGCTGTCACGGACCAACGAAATGATGCGCGCCGGTCCTTTGTATTCGGCGCTGTCGGCCACAATAGGCCAGTCTGAATGGTAGTGGAATCGCAGCGGTTCCGCGACGGTCAATTCCAAGCCATTGATCGCGGTGATTACCACGTATTCGAAGTAGACAGATGTGTTCGGGAATGCAGCAGTCTGGGTGGCGAAACCGTAAATCAGAGCACGCTCACCAACCACAAAGGACGAGGGCGCCTCGCCGGATGAAAGCGTGACCGTCATGGTGCCCGCCGCAACGGTCTCGATCAGTTCCCCATATTCGTATGGAGGAGTCACAGTCCCAATCAAGGACCGACCGCCGCGATAAAAGATGGATGGAAATACGAGGCATTCATTGTTTGCAAAAATACTGTGAACGCCGTGGGTGCTAGCGCGGATGTTCTGGAACGATGCCCCGTACCCATCGATGATCAGACTTTCCCTGATCCCGGTGAGCCAGAGCGGGTTGGTGTACGAGTATTTCCTGCCCGGCGTGAGACGAATATGAAGCCGCCCCCGAGCCCTTGCCCAATCTCCCATGGCGGCAGCAGCGGTGCTTTCATCAACCGCGGCATCTGCTATGTTGGTCCCCATAAGCCCGAACATTTCGGGACGGACGCTGTCCTCGGCAATTTCCCACCATGCGCCGTCGCGGGACTGTACTTTACCCCCCGGAGGCTCACTATCAACTTTCTTGTAAATCGCGGCGCCGCCATCGTCGATCGCCGCATAGCCCTTCACGCCAAGAAAACTCGTACCCTTTGGCACGTTAGCACTGGATACACCAACTGCTGTATCGTAGATTGCCGGCGCCACTTGCCCGACGGCCCTGGCGGCTCCCAGAGCCGAGGTCGATGCGATGCAAACTAGAGCCGCGCGCCTAGTGAAGTGCGGTATGCTGTTCGACGACAATGTCAGATGTCTATCCTAAACACGCGAAAGGAAGGGGCAGCTCGCAAACGGGCCTGCACCGACTCATGATCCCGGACCAACAGGGTGTTGGAGTGCTTCAATGCGTTCCCAAAGGGTGTTAGATCACGGGTATAAGGGTTATAGTAAAAACGACTAAATCCCATTCTCCCAAGGGCCTGCGACATTTTTGGCGTAAACAGTTCAGTACAGATGGCAAGGAGCCTCGGGTCGGAGAGCGTCAATTGTGCTCCGGAAAAAACTTCTTCTTCATATCCCTCAACATCAATCTTCAAGAAAATGGGGCATCTGCCGTTCAGAACGGTATCGAGCTTGCGCATGGGAAGCAGACGAGTCACCTGATCCTCCTTCCTTGCGACATGGTTCATGGTATCTTGGTCGATCGAAAAATTCGCCATTCCATCCTGCGGGCCCAGCACTACTTCGTGTACGGAAACCAACTCGGCGATGCGATTTGCCTGAATGTTTGCTGACAAAGAGCGAATAGTCTCCGGTACGGGTTCAAACGCGAGGGTCTCGGCCTTCGCTACTCCGGACGCCAAGATCGTGTAACTGCCAATATTGGCGCCGACGTCACAGAACAAGTCCGATGGCCTTAGCAGATGTAACAGGAATCCCATTTCCGGGAACTCGTGCAGTCCGCAATAGATATTGCCTGTGGCGCCCGTCATTCCGTGGCTTGCTACCAGCTTAGTGCCTCCAATCCATTCAACTGTGACTTTATCCTTAAGCCGGCTGCTTGCTTGCCACCACAAGTAGCGAAACAACGCTCGGCTTTTGAATTTGCCCGCGATCGGATGCTCTAGCATAAAACGTATTGTGCGACCCATTACATCTTTTCTCATTACATATTTTCTCAATATTCCTGGTCACTATTCTTTGACAACCTCTGATTCCAATTCATAAATCATTCTTCTTATCGACAAGAAGTACCATAACTTATAAAATGCATACATGAATCCCGCTTGTCCGTCCATAAATCCGAGACGGAATACATACGAATAAACGAAATATGACCAAGAAAACCACCATCTTGTAATATACTTGTATTTCAATCTCTGCCTTCTCGTAAACTTCTCAGGTTCTGCCAATGCTATTTCGAAATACCGTCTAGCTTCCCATTTCGCGTACTGAACATGCTTAGTCAAAAATTTACCCAGGCCATTGTAATCCTCATGATTTATGGGGATCCTTATCTCACCGATGGCTCCCTTTAGCACAGGATGCTCATGGACCTCCATGTCGAGGGAACTCCAGTTGGATTCCTCGATTCGCTCATAAACGCCGGCGCCCACTCTAAATAATGAAAGCTTACGCTGTGGCACACCATAGCGCAGCTCGCGACCAAGGAAATGATTTGTGTATGTAAGCCAGAATCCAACAACGGCTGGATCATCTAAAGCCCTGATCAGGGCATCGCAAAATTGCGCGTCTAGATATTCATCCGCGTCAAGAAAAAGAACCCATGGCGTCTCGAAATTATAATTTAGCAAAACCCAATTTCGTTTCTTTGGGTAGTGACCATCCCATTTAAACTCCAAAACTCTTGCATTGAAAGTTGCAGCGATTTCCCTTGTACAATCCGAACTGTCTGAGTCAACCACCACGATTTGAGCGAACCGTCCCAATTTCTCCAGACATCGGGGTAGGTTGTGTTCTTCATTCTTGACGGGAATGACGACGGTCACCGGAAGTTGGGTCAACGGCGATCCAGCTGTTCTGGACTGTTTATCGTCGCCGAAATTGCCGCCACGGGCGGCCGCATCATCTTGCAGCATCATTCGTTCTCTTTTTATGTCCAGCACGGGCAGCGCTCTTGCGCGAAGAAATGCCATCGGCAGGGCTTGGGGACTCGGTCAGCATCGGAATTTGAGTTTGTCGCTCCCCGACTTTTCTGGCTGGGTTTCCAGCCACAACGAGTCCAGCGGCTACGCTTCGCATTGCGACAGCTCGCGCTCCAACAACCGCACCTGAGCCTATTTCCACCCCCGGCCCAATGAATGCGTCGGCGCAAATCCACGCGTTATCCGATATGTGGATTGGTGATTTCACGAGCGTCATCGAAGGCGATCGGAAATCATGAGTACCAGCACACAGGTGGGCTCCCTGCGACACAGTCGCATTGGCTCCAATCGTGATAGGGCCCAATGAATAGAGAATGGCACGGTCACCAATTGCCGAATGATCTCCGATCGCGAGATTCCAGGGGATGGTGATCCGGACTGTGGGATATAGATGAACATGTGAGCCCACTTGAGCGCCGAAAAGCCGCAAGATAACACTGCGGAGCGCCCAAAACGGCCGCGGCGAGAAGCGGAAAAACGGCCAAGCCAAGGACCATAAGATCCGACCTGCTTGCTCGCGGCGGCTCCATTTCGCTGCAGAGCGGTTCGCTTCGATATCAACCTTCACGGGAAAGCTCGAATTCATCCGAGAACTGCGGCCCATTGCACTTCATCGCTCAATTTCAACGCATGGCGGTGGCTGCCCACCATCGAGCATCCAGCGGTAGACTTGGATATGGCTCCGAGCGATCTCGTCCCAAACATACCGCTCCTCCACCAGACGTCGACCAGAGGTCCCATAGTCCGCAAGATCAGGGCGCATCAAGGCCTGTGAGAGTATAGCTGCAAGGGCAGGCGGATCCGTCTCGATCCGTATTGCAGCCGCCGCCGCAAACCCTTCAGGCAGATTGCAAGCGTCAGTCATGAAAACAGGAAGCCGGTAGGCCCAAGCCTCCAGCACCGACATGGGCAACCCTTCGGAATACGATGGCAGTATGAACGAATCGGCTTCCCGCAACGCGGCGTCCTTTGCTGCGCCGTAGAGCGGGCCCACAAATACTACATCATTCTGAAGTCCCCGCTTCGTCACCAACTCTCGAAGACGAAGCTCGTGCCCCCCGTCATCCCACCCCGCAACTACGATCTGCCAGGAAGCGGCTACCGTCGGGGCATCGCTCCGGAGTATGGACCAAGCCTCGATCAACTCTGAGATCCCTTTTTTTGGATGCAGCCTTCCAAGGAAAAGGAGAACACGTCGCGCCGCTGCAGACTTAATTTTCGGCAATAGGCCATCGCCTGCCCGGTGGTCAGGAAGATCTATGCCATTAGGGATGATCGCGATCGGGTTCGCAAGCCCGTAGCTGCGAAACGCTTGGGCTTCGGATCGGTTCAGAGCATGGAGACACGATGCCCCCCGCAAATTCGACCTTTCAAAAAGTAGCTCGACCGCCTTCTTTTTCCATCGTGAGTGGCGCAAAGCCCAGGGATCTAGCATTCCGCGAGGAGAGATCATCACCTTCCCCCCGGTTCGCCGTCGCCAAGCCGACACCTGAACTGAAGTCGTCTGCCAGATTCCATGCTGATGTACCACATCGAAACGTGCCTGGCTCAGCGCGCGGCTGATCGATGGTGCATATCTGATCGAGGAAACACCATACTGCCGAGCCGCAAGGGGAACGATCGGTGACCACGAGCTGATGTCTTGAACTGTGAATTTGTCGGTATACCCTATGACGGAGATGTCAGTATGTGCCCTATGCAACGATAAAGCGGATCCGCGAACCGAATTGTACAATCCCCCGGCGAGCCTTGATATGCTTCCAGTCACGATGGCGAGAGCGAGATTGTGCCGCACAATTGGCGCCTTCATGAGCAACCCCATGTCAGAATGCACTTCACGTTCCGACATATCGCTCATCGACAACTATACTTTCTAAAACAAAGTGCGCCGGCCGTGAGTCCGATCTCATTTCCTTGCGCCTAAACATCACTATCGAAGATCTTCAGGTGGAAACGCCATCTCGCCCGTCTCGAGAATGATTCGACGTATCTTGGCCGGCGCTCCGGCAAGAAGCACATTTGGAGGGAAATTACCACGCACAACACTGTTCGCAGCAACAATCGTTCCAGCGCGTATCGTCGTGCCGGGACCTATATAAACGCCACGCCCTATCCACACATTTTGTTCTATAATAACCGGGGCCACTTTGTAGTCCTGGCCTCTTACACCCGAAGCGGGTTTGAACCGATGTTCCTGATCACGAATTGACACATACTCGCCGATAGCGACGTTTGAACCGATCCTAATCAGTTCACTTGCTACCAAATGACAACCTGTATTGATACTGGTCCTATCTCCTATCTCTATCTCTGCTGCCTGGGCCGTTTGAAAGAAGAGACCGTGGCCGAGCATACAGTCTTCGCCAATGCCAATGTTGAGCATTGGCCGGGACAACCGGAGCCCACCCCATATCAAAGTACCCTTGCCCACTTTCCGAAAGAAAAGTGGCACAGTTGAGCGGTAAAATGCCGCCCGAGCGCTTGGCAAGAAAAGGTGCACCTGCCTCATCTCGAGGATCCGGGCCATGAGAAAACCCTGCAGCTATGCCTCGCAGGGTTTAGGTTATGTATCATCGACATGCTCATCTGAGCCAAACGGTCCAGCCCGTCTGCCCAACACTGCCTTGACGAGTCGGTGCGTGTACCGCTCCCAGGAAAACGTGCGAGCGTGATCACGGGCAGATAAGGACATTCGATCGCGTAAGGGGCGATCCGACACGATTTTTGCAATGGCCTCTGCCAGTGCCAGCGGACTTCCTTGCTCGACAATGAGACCATCTATGCCGTGTCGAACCACCGAGCCGGCGGCCCGCGTAGTGACAGTGGGCACCCCAGCTGCGAGCGCTTCATAGGTGACCCCTGCCGATCCCTCCACCAAGCTGGGCAGCACGAGGACATCGGCTCGCTGAAATTCGATGTGCACCTTGTCACGTGGAACCCTTCCCAAAAAGGTAAGAGCGCCGACCTCTGGTCGAGCACGAATGCGAGGTGACACCTCCCCCGCAACACGAAACTGATAGTGATCGCCCGCACCGATCAACATCTGACTGGCTTGCGCGAAAATGTGAATTCCTTTTCGCAGATCCGCTGTCCCCGCGAAGAGCACGCGTCCGCGTTCCGGGCGTGGCGCGATATCGAACCACGTCGGTGCGACAGCGTAGGGAACGATGCGGGTGCGGCCCGGCTCGACACCGAAATTGTCCACCAAATCGGCTCTTACAAACTCGGACGGGCAGACGAGTATATCGGCGTGGTCGAGCATTGTGGCATATGGCCGAAATCGTGGCCCCATAGCCTCAGCGAAAGTCGGACGGGGATCGTCCCATCCTGGATTTCGCTCATGCTCCGCCCGAAGTATCATCTGCCACGAGGGTGCAATGCAGACATCGACCCCCGTGACAATCCCCTTCGCCTTGGCGGCCGCCAACAGATGCCCGGTTTCATGCATTACCGAAAACAAATGGGTAGCGGTTCCGAAACCAACCTTTGCCATCCTCTCACCGAGAGCGACTGCAAACTCCTCCCACAGACGAGTTGTCGCGCTGGCGTCCGCCGATCGGAGCCGAAGCATATGACGTATTGACACCCAGTCAAAGGTCCGGCTCTTCCTAACGATGCCCGTGGGCAATTGACGCCTTCCGAGGGCACGCACTTGCGGAAGTCTCTGCCCGGACAGGCGAGATACCGCCTCGGCAAAACGCCCGATGCCCACGGTACCACACATGTCAGTGTAAAAAGCTTCCAGGACCCCGCTAGCCTCGAACGCGGCGGGTATTGCATAGTTGTGCCGGGATCCAATCTGGGCGGCAATCACTCTCGCGTTTTCATTTGTCAAGGAACAGTCGCCCCCCGGCCAGCGTAACCCGACGGTCGTTTGGCTCTTTGCACGCGGCTGGCCGCGTTCACTCCACTCCCTATAACTGGACGACCCGTGACCGGACTTCCAAGGAAATAGCGGGCACCGCAGATCACACCACCGTAGAGAATCATCACATTAAAGAAATAGAATGCGTAAGCCGTAGGCATGATTAGAGCGGGAGCCAGGCCACTGGCATAGAAGGTGGCGGCCCAGACATCACCACGGCTGGCTCGAGCCCACCACCGACCCATAACATACGCCATTGCAACAAAAAAAATGACACCAAAGAAGCCAAATTCGAGATACGCATCTCCCATGGCCGTCGAGGTTGCCCCGGTGCTCCCTGCATAATAAAGTTGGTTGTACAGGCGCTCTGCAACGCCCAAATCAAACATCAGCCAGTTCTTGAGGTCTGCGCCGACAAGTTGGGCTGGAACATACTGAAATATGATCCGGTTCCAAGATCCGGCACCAAATGTGTGGAAGCTCCACTGGTCTGCCAACCGAACAAGGTAAAGTGCGTTGGTGAGCTCAGGCGTGGCGTGTTCCGTTGCAAACGGCGTTAACGACCAGAAGTCAATGGCCCTGATTTGCGCCAACGTGGGCATTTTCCATTCCCCAGTTTCGCTCGCAATGCTCCGCAATGCGCCCACGCCGAAGATGACCAAGGCGCCAACAGGCATGCCGAAGACAATAAAAATACGCGGGACAATCACCCGACGGGCGAACCACAGCGCAAGTACCAAGCAGGTAAACATTTCAACCATCGCCCGACGCCGGAAATAAATCAGTATTAATGGAATATACAGAGCGACAGCCGAAGCAAGCAAAACGTAGGACGCAGTACTCCTGTATTTTATCGCAAGGTAAATTGACAGGAACAGCGCGATAACCTTCACATTGAACACAAAGTACATGATCGTAAGGGGACCCGACCACTGCGTCATATTCAGTTCGTCCAGTGGCCGCATTCCCATGCCGATTTGCATAGCCCATGCAACAGCTGAAATGGCAAATCCAATACGCAAAAGACCCTTGTAGGAGGGAGCCCGAAGCTGGAAGCTGGGTGAACCCCTGCGAGCCACACCGACCCCCCAGTTCCACCCGAGATGGATGCTGAGGAAGCAAGCTAAAGTGAACAAGTTTAGAGTGACAAAGTACTCAGACTCAACGAACGTCACTCCTTGGCGGACTTGCCACAATTGGGGCACGACCCAGCCCAGAAATACCGCGGCCACTAGCGTGGGGAACTCAAGGTATCCAGACGGCTTTCGAAGACCGAGAATGACCGCCAAACCACACGAGCCAGTGAGACACCAAAAGACGAGCTCAACCATTATGCTGTGGCTCCTGTAGGAACTTGAGCGTTATCGCTTCGCACCTTACTTCCCTGAACGTGCCAACATATAGCTTCCATGTCCACCTGCGTTTCCATGCCCACTGCGCGAAGGCCAAGCTGGCCGAGTGGCCCTACGGAGTCCCGTTACGCAACACCGACCCATCAGGAGCGTCACTTAGTTTCTTGCCGGGAAATTGCTCCCGAGACAAGCACGAGACATTCAGCCAGCGTGGCGTAACGCGGACGTAGCCAGCTTCCCACCGTTACATCTGGCAATTTTCTTTTTACCATCATTGATACAAACAGCAGGCTAGCGACGTTCGCAACAAGAATCGCAAGAATTACAGAGTATATTCCGATAAAATCCACCGTCGAAGCGCTGACGAGCAAAAATACTATAATAAACCAGACATGTGAGAAAACTATAATTCGACTCTGCCGCAGTATTTTGCAGGTCTCGAAGAGCACATCCTTCACTGGATTGAAAGCGTATGCGGTCGCCAGGAGTGATGCCATTGTTCCAGCCGTCGCAAATTGTTCTCCAAATAAAATCGGCGCGACTGCCGGAGCTAAGATAATTGTGACGGCCGTCCCCGCAAAGGATGCAACCCAAGTCAACCGCATAATCCGAAGCACTACGCGAGAGAGGTTGTCACTTGTCCTATTAGCAAATGCAGGAAGTGCCACAGATCTTATTGCAGTACTAAACACGCCCGTGAACAGCGATGAAAGTGTCACTGCTACAGCATAATGGCCGACGATTTCAGGCTGCCACAGCAGAGCCACTGCGATGCGGTCGGCCTGCGCAGTAAACAGCCTGACTGCGGTGCTCAAGTGAAGCGTTGCGGCAATCGTCAACAGCTGTTTTCCGATATGCCAGTTCGGGGCACCACTAAGCCCGACCTTCATCGTTGCGGCTCGCATCGCAAAAACGATTCCGATACTGACGATTTGTGCCGCCACAAAATACTCAACACTCGGCGAAAACATGAAAGACGCAATACAGAACCCACAATATATCAGCGGCTGAGATACAGTAAATGCCTGAAGATAGAAGAATTTCTGCCGCGACCTCAAGATACCTCTGTACATATCCCCGATTATACCAAATAATGCCGAAAAGAAGGCAAACGCCACGCCGACCAATACCGGAACCCCCTCTCCATATCCCATCATGACGATGTACATTGCGCCCGCACAGACAGGCGCTAGAAGAACCGATAGTAGCCGGGCCATAGACAGGGCAGCGTGTTCGACTTGGTCCCTATTGCTGGCTCCCGCAAGAAGCACCACCGCGTCAGAAATAGATATCTGCACCAATGTGGCGAACAGACCTCCCCATGTCATAACGATCGCAAGTATGCCGCGACCCTCGGGTCCCAACACTCTGGCTGTAATCATGCCTGAAACGAGCCCCGCTGCGAGCACGACGCCAGATGCCGCGAAGGATCCGAAGGCAAATCGCGCCCACGCCGTGTGCGCCCCTTTAGACACGGGGGATTGAATCTAAGAACTGGTTCCGAATCCAAGCGGAATGCCTCTCGTATTCTCGCTCGAGGGCCCTTTCGTCAATCTGAAACACCCCCCCAACACGCTTAATCGGGGCGTGGGAAAACAGATCAAACCGCGTATCGACCGGCACAATACGCGCCGGCCGACCGAAGGAGAGTGCGGCCACTCCGGCGTGAACGCGATCTGTGACAACACCATCGCAGTACTTGTAAATCGCCAGCATGTTTAGTGGATTGTATGTTATGTATGAGTTAGGGCGGCTGAATGTCAGGTACGGGAACGGATACAAACCATGCACGGGCCGTATCACCTTCCACGGCCCGAGCGTTTCTTGGTAGGTGTGTCGGAAGTCTGCGTGCCGTTCTAACTTCCAGGGGATCCGGCGTTTCGTCACCTCAAACGATACATCTGCTCCGATAAAGCTGGTATCCTTTGAGGTCGGATTGACCGTTAAGCGCGGCTCTTTCATACTATGAAAGCTGGAGCATATATATGGAATGTTCGGCGATAGCGTAGGAATGTCGTCAAGGCGGCTAACAAAAAACGCGAAACAGATGCCGTCGAGACTTGGGCTTACGAGATCCCCGATCTTTTCGTATGTTAGATGATCCCTAGTGTGAATTGCGGTTGGCGGATATTTGGCCAAGAACGCGCGTAAGGCCGGTATTTCTGCATCGAAGGCGTTTGAATGGACGCTGATTAGACTATACGTCGCGCCCTTTTCAATTATGCGTTTGATGAGGTCACCGTAGTGGGCTGTAAAACCTCGCAGTATCGGTCCCGAAAACACATAGTGATCCGCCTCAGTCCAACTTCTGACATCAAAACAATTGTTTTCGAAGCGTCCCGGTCGGAAAGCACGCTTAATAGGACCATCAAATGAGACGACGCGATGGTTTGGCAATTCTTTCTGTAACACACGTTGCAGTGACGTTTGATAGAAGGCATCACCCAGGTTGTTCCAAGTAGAATTCTCAACGGCGATTGTAAGCAATCTTATTTTCTCCTGCGACTATCATTAGTTTCGGTTTTGTCGACCAATTACAAAAAACTGACTTAGTTTGCGAGCGGGCTTACTAAACACGGCAAGGTCAACGATCCCTGATTTCAACCAGCGCCTTCGAGAATATAGCGCCTCGATGTTGTGGCTAATGTAGGACGTAAGCCCTCTTGTGCTGGCCCCGCCATGCATCATGTCCACCAAAACGTGATCGACTACGACTGAGTCGAATCCAAACAGCTCCGTAGCTCTCAGCATCCAATCATAATCTGATGCTATGGCAAAAGAGATGTCGAAAGCTCCAACCTGTTCAGCTACCCTGCGCCGCACGTAGAACGTTGGATGGGCGGGCATCCATCCAGAACGAAAGCCACTCGGCGGTCGCGGCGTCGCCATCCACCGGCGAAGGAGCGCTTTGCTCTCGTGATCCTTTACGAAATCCAGATGACCAACGACGATATCAGAGTTGGCAAGGGCAGTCGCGAGGCGCCCTAGAACCGACGCATCATGGTAGGCATCGTCCGAATTCAGCACGCCCACAGCATCTCCGCTAAAAAGGCCGAGCGCCTTGTTGAGGGCGTCGTACATGCCTCGATCTGGCTCGCTGACAACTACCATTCGCTCCTGCGGGTAGGAACGGATGATCGAAAGCGTCTCATCCGTCGAGGCGCCGTCGACTACGATCAGCTCTTTGTCCTCATGCTCCTGAGCGAAGAAGCTGTCCAGCGTATAGCGGATTGTAGCGGCGGCGTTCCGGCAGACCGTAAGGACTGAGATCTTCACCTGCTTCGGCCCAGGCACTACTGTGCCGCGATCCGGCTATGCTCCTCATCGAGCCGCCGATGCTGCACCTCCTGCTTCACGGAATGGAGATCCGCTTCCACCATCTCGCCCACCATGTCATCGAAGGAGGTGGTTGCCTTCCAGCCTAGCACACGCTCGGCCTTGGCCGGGTTGCCAATCAAAAGATCGACCTCTGTCGGCCGAAAATATCGAGGATCGACCTCGACCAGTACACGCCCGGATTGCCGATCGAAGCCGGTCTCGTTTACGCCCCTACCCTGCCAGCCTATGTCAATTCCTACCTTGGCGAAAGCAAGCTCGACGAACCTGCGTACAGAATGTTTATGCCCTGTCGCCAGCACATAATCGTCGGGCTTCTGTTGCTGCAACATGCGCCACATCCCCTCCACGTAATCGCGGGCATGTCCCCAGTCACGCTCTGCTGAGAGATTGCCCAGATAAACTCTCTCCTGCAGGCCGAGGCTGATCGCTGCGACTGCCCTAGTGATCTTCCTGGTCACAAAGGTTTCGCCGCGGATCGGGCTCTCGTGATTGAAAAGAATGCCGTTGGAGGCGTGGATGCCGTACGCTTCGCGGTAATTGATGACGATCCAATATGCGTAGAGCTTGGCAGCGGCGTATGGTGAGCGAGGATAGAACGGCGTAGTTTCGGACTGCGGTACCTCCTGCACCATTCCATAGAGCTCCGAGGTGGAAGCTTGGTAAAATCTAGTTTTCGCCGTTAAGCCGAGAATCCTTATCCCCTCCAACAATCGCAAGGTTCCGAGGGCGTCGGCATTGGCGGTGTACTCTGCGGTCTCGAAACTTACCTGAACGTGGGATTGCGCGGCTAGGTTGTAGACCTCGTCCGGCTGCACGTCCTGAATTATACGGATGAGATTAGTCGCATCCGTCATGTCACCATAGTGAAGCGTCAGCCGTAAATTACTTTCGTGCGGGTCTTGATAGAGGTGGTCGATTCTGCCCGTATTAAACGAGGAAGAGCGGCGTTTGATCCCGTGAACTGCATATCCCTTGGACAGAAGCAGATCGGCCAGGTAGGCGCCGTCCTGCCCCGTAATGCCCGTAATTAGAGCGGTTTTTTTCTTGGTCATTCGACACTCCGATCAGTGAAACGTTCTGGTATTCCTCGCGGCGACCCGAATTCGAAGTGCGTCTTTGAACCTCTCAGCCCCTCGGCAAAAGCTACCAGACCACCACTTCTGGCATTCATCGTCACCCGGGAGCGATTCATTTCACCTCCCATGGAACAATCAACTTGTGGTGTGAAATTGGAGTGAAGCCGGCGTGGAATATCCGCCAAAAGCCGAGACCAGGCTCGACATCTCAGCGGCAAAGCGTTCTGGACCAAAGTTGCGGGCGCGTGTTCTTGATTCCGATCCAGCTTCGATCAGCCACTCGGAATTGCGATCTGCTGCAGAAAGAAGTGCGGCTACGAGCTCGGGCTTATTCCCCGCCCGAAAGCAGATTGAATTGCGATCCGAAGCAAGGTCGTCTCCGCTGCCAACAGCGTCGCTCAGTATCAAGCCACAACCACACAGCGAAGCTTCGTGAACCACCAATCCCCATGCTTCAACTAGGGAAGGCAATACCAAAAACCGCGCCGAGCGATATCGGCTTGCCAGTTCGTGGGGCTGCACGAAATCCTCAACGACGATTTGCGGATGCTCGGGTATCTGCTTTCTCAGCTCGCCGCTCCCACAAATTCGTAGAGTCCATCCGGGCCGTTGGCGGGAAAATTCGGCAAACGCACTCGTCAGGCCGAGCACATCCTTGCGATGGATCAGCTGCCCGACAAACAGAAATTCGCGCGGTCGCTCATTAATCGGCGGCCCAGGAGAGAACAGTGAAGGGTCGGCTCCATACATCCCAGTGCGAATGAGGTTGGGTGGCATCCCGAAATACCGCAAAAGCCGCTCGCCTTGCCGACCTGGCACGAGGAACGCGTCGAAGTGTCGGCGATGGCGAAGCCGAAAAGCAAACGGACCGAGCAGAAGCTGACGGAAATCCCCCCGCCAGTTGGCATCGCTCAGACCGACCACGTATCCGCCCGCAAGCTTCACCTCGCGGCCAAGCGCCGAAAAAGCAGGATAGGACCAGCCGGACTGCAAGAAAAATCTCGGCACTTGCAAACCGATATCGGACCAGGAAGTGGGCTTTCTCGCATCAATCCAATGCACCGGCTGACCGAGTACCTGTTCCATGCCATCGATCGGGACCACCGGGCGAGATCCCACGACCACGCACGGCCTATCAAGCCGTTCCGCGGCAGCCCGTATGAGTCGAGCGGCGTATTGCGGAAGTCCGTGCCAGGAGAAAGCCACTCCCTCTGACTGCGGCTGAGGCATCATCTTGCACCGAACGCTGTTAGCATCGCCTCAAGCACCTTTAGCTTATTTCCTTGACCGAATGCCTTCGGTTTTGGCCGCACTATCTCATTAATGGCGGAGATACCAGTGCCGGCACCGTGACTGCTTTCTAGACCCAGTTGAGCAATCCTCCATGTCGACCAGATCGGACCCGTGCTTGGATGCACAATGTCGGCCTTACCAAGGCAACTTGCGCGGGGCTTACCTTGGTTAGCAAAGAAACTGCCTGCCACAATATCGAGAAGGGTCAACGCGCGCCAAACCCCGTCAGCATGGTTCGGATCGTGCGAAACACAATCAGTAGGTCGAGCCAAGGGGAGAAATTCTTGATGTAGTAGAAATCATAGTGAAGTTTTTCCAAAACGTCGTCCACTGCGGCAACGTGGCCCTGGTTGATTTGCGCCCAGCCAGTAATCCCCGGCCGCACGATGTGCCGGTATCTATAGAATGGCAGCTCCGCCTCGTACCAGCTCGAGAGCACGAGTGCTTCTGGCCGCGGACCGATCCAACTCATTTCGCCGCGCAGGATGTTGAAAGCCTGCGGCAACTCGTCGATCCTGGATCTTCTCAGGAACTGCCCCAACCGGGTTATGCGGGCATCGCCCGCCCTGGTAATGGCCGCCTCCTTTTCGTCGCCAATGGTCTCGCCCAGCTTCATCGTTCGAAACTTGTAGACCTCGTATGGAACGCCTCTGTATCCCATTCGTTTTTGTCTAAATAGCGCCGGTCCAGGTGAATCGATCTTTATGGCAATCGCAACGAATAGCAGCAATGGCGAGAAAACTACGAGGACAAAGAATGCAGAAGCCAAGTCTATCGCCTGTTTTATCTTCAAGTAAGCTTGGTTTGGATTCAAAGAGCCCAGCGTATTTTCAGAAAGATGCTCGATCTCGACCCGGCCTGTGAGCGATTCGCTGATTTGCTTGACATGATAGACCGGCGTTCCTGAGAGCGCACGGTCGGCGATATAACGCTCCCACTCATCAGAAAGGTCGGCTCGAAGGTCCGCTACCACACCAGTCGCATATTCATCGACTATGTTGGGTGAATGAATTCTGTGCCAATTCACACCCGGTATGCTCTCCAGTCTATGGACGCCTCCGCCGGGAATTATCGCCAGCCGGTGTGCATCGAGCCTACGCGTGACCAGGCTCAAGGCAAAATACCACAACGTCGATTGAATGAAGCTCGCTGCAGCTTGGAACCGGCTATAATCGAACCTGAAGAAAAAGATGGTAACGAAAACCAGGCCGTAGGCTAAGGCGAAGGTTGGCAAAATGTGACCAGCCGCCGCGACCCCCGGGAAATTGCCAATCCGCTTGTAGAAGAAATAGCCTGTCGTGTGTGCGACAAATGCAGCAAAAATTGTGACCTGCATGTTCGGCGACCAGATTACCCTGGGATCAACCGACATGCGAACTAGCGCCGGCAGCAGAATCGCAAATGTCAATCCGCCAAGCAGCTGAAAGCGCATCCGGAGCAGGAGGTGCCTTCGATTGGGTAAATGGATAGTGGTGGTGTTCAAATTGAATCCCGCGAACCTGGCCCCATGAGAACCTGGACGCTCACCTGACAAGATGCCGCTCTCGGCCAACGCTGGAATAGGCGATGCCTTGTTTCACAACATCCTCGCCGTGATAGACATTTCGAAGGTCGACCATCACCGGCGTCGCCATAAGTGCATGAAGCCGCTTGAGATCCAATGACCGAAACGCATTCCACTCGGTGACGATGACGATCGCATGCGAGCCATCAGCCACTGCGTAGGCGCTTTCCCCAAATTCAATGCCCTCAATCATCTTGCGCGCCTGCTCCATGCCGACCGGATCATAGGCCTTGATCGAAGCTCCGGCATCCTTGAGCGCCTGAATGATGGCCAATGAGGGGGCATCGCGCATATCGTCGGTGTTTGGCTTGAACGTCAGGCCGAGAATGCCGATGGTCTTTCCGCGCACCGAGCCGCCACAGGCCTCGACAACCTTGCGCGCCATCGCCCGCTTGCGCTGGTCATTTATCGAGACCGTCGTTTCAATAAGCCGGACAGGGCTTGCCGCGTCCTGCGCGGTCTTGACCAACGCCAGGGTGTCTTTCGGGAAACAGGAGCCGCCATAACCCGGCCCGGCGTGAAGAAACTTTGCGCCGATGCGATTGTCCATGCCAATGCCGCGCGCGACGTCCTGCACATCGGCTCCCAACCGCTCGCAGAGATCGGCAATTTCGTTGATGAAGGTAATCTTCATCGCCAGAAATGCGTTGCCGGCATATTTGGTGAGTTCCGCCGTACGCCGGTTCGTATAGAAGATCGGCGCGGCATTCAGCGAAAGCGGCCGGTAGATCTCGCCCATGACTGTTTTGGCCCGTTCGGCATCGGTTCCGACAATGATGCGGTCGGGCCGCTTGAAGTCCTCGATCGCGGATCCTTCGCGAAGAAACTCGGGATTGGAGACCACGGCAAAATCGGCGGTGGGATTTTGCTCGCGGATAATCCGTTCCACCTCATCGCCGGTACCGACGGGGACGGTCGATTTCGTCACCACGACCGTAAATTCCTTGAGCGCGCGGCCGACTTCGGCGGCCGCGTCGTAGACGAAGGACAGATCGGCATGCCCATCGCCACGCCGCGACGGCGTGCCCACGGCGATGAAGACCACATCCGATTGAGAAACGGCGTCCGCCAGATTGTCGTCGAAACGCAAGCGACCCTGCAGGGTGTTGGTCGTGACGAGATCGTCAAGCCCTGGCTCGTAAATCGGTATCTTGCCGAGCTTGAGCATGGCGAGCTTTTCCGCATCACGATCGATGCAGCATACCTGATGGCCGAAATCGGCGAAGCAGGCGCCCGAGACGAGCCCTACATATCCAGCACCAATCATTGTTATTCGCATATTGCGTACTCTCAATCAGCGCCGATCAGGCAACTTCGCCACACAGCGCGTATCCCCATTAACGACGGCTACCGCACTCCCGGGTGAAAACCCGAGAGCCGATCCTACAACAATTTACATCGCCTCGCCGCGCCTTACGCTTGCGACTACGCGATGGCTACTAGATCCCTGGCATCCAGATCGACAGGGATCTCGCCATTCATGATAGCAACCAGAACCCGAGCCCTTCCGGCTGGGTCGAGCCGGTCAAGGCGACCCATCATTTCCGCGAAAGGGCCTGACAGGATCCGGACCGAAGCGCCGGCTGCGAGGCTGTCGCTAAAATCAAGCAGTCCGTCCTTACCGGTCAACGCAATGAAACGCTCTACCAGACCCGAGGGGACCGGCAAAGGGCGGTCGCCTTGCGTCACCAGGGAGCGCACGCCGAATGTTCCATTGATCGAGCGCCAACGCTGCAGCGCAACGTCAAGGGCGATGAACATATAACCCGGGAAATACGCCGCAGACCGGGTTTCGAGCCGCCGAGCATGTCGGACGGTTTTCTCGCAGCGAGGCACAAACGGCTGAAATCCCTGGATCCGGAGATGCCGTTCGGCGACATGCTCCTTTCCGGGAAATACGCTGGCCGCATACCAGCGCGTTGCCGGCGCGGCGGTCGGCTCAGGCGACAGGGTGGTCGCCTTACTCGTTGTTTTTTCCGCGCTACTCACGTGTCTTCCTTCGGCGGTCGGCGGCATGATCTCAGGTCAACGGTTACGACAGTGTGTGAATACCAGCAAGCAACCAAGCCACTAGAGTCAAGGCGGTTGGGTTAAGAATTTCCTACACATTGTCCAGAAATTTAGCTGTGCCTAAATAATCATCGAGCCGCTTTCTTTTTCAGCTGGCTGAGATGCTATGTCGAGCAATTTATTTCCATGCGTAGGTGCTTGGCTACGCTGGTCGTGACGAATCGCCCGTTGGTTCTGGTACTTAGTCCGTCGACTTGAAGCTAATGTGACGGATGGCGTCGCGCACAAGCCTGCCGCCAGCGACAAAGATCCTGCACGGCCACACCAACTACGGCGAAAAATCACTGTCGCGCAGAACAGGTTATCACCGCTCGACCGGCTTCACGAACGCTTCAACAGCGACCAGACAGCCGGCACCAAGCTCGCGGCCAGCGCAACCTTGATCAGATCACCGACGATAAAGGGCAACACCCCGAACTGCCAGGATTTTTCCGGGCCGATCAACAGCGCCAGCCAGGCAAAGCCCATTGCCATCATGATGATCTCGGCCACCAGCATGGCATTGAAGAGCTTGATAGGATGGCGATCCCAGCCACGGTCGGCAGCCCAGCCGACGATCGCCGCCATGACGACGAAGCCGGCTAGATAACCGCCGGTCGAACCGAGCATGTAAGCGATACCGATGCCCTTTTCGGGCGTGCTCTGGAAGACCGGAAGGCCCAACGCGCCCTCGGCCATGTAGAGAAGCAGCGTTGCGACGCCAAGGCGCATGCCGAAGGAGGCAGCGATCAGGAAGACGGCGAGCGTCTGCATCGAGATGTCTACCGGTCCGAGCATGACCTTGGTCTTGGCAGACAAGATCAGCAGCAACGTTCCGGCGATCGCCAGCAAAAGCTGTCCTGCCAGCCGGGCCGCGCCCTTTTCAGGCAAAGCGAGAGAAATGAGCGGACGCATCGTCGTTGCAATTGCCATAGTCTTCCCCGTTCCGGATTGCCGCCGAACGCGGCCTTGCGTTTTCCTATATTGGCTTCCGTGCTATGCGGCAATCGGTTTTGCCCTCGCCCCAAAAAAGGTCGCGACGTTCGCATGGCGCTGAAATTCGATACACGCTTCGATCCGGCCTATGGCCAGGGCGTAGCCGTTGCGCCTGGTATTCAACGCGTCACCGCCAGGAACTCCAGCCCGTTCACCTTTCACGGAACCAACAGCTATGTCGTCGGGCGCGAGACGCTGGCGGTGATCGATCCCGGACCGGATGACGAGGCACATCTTCGAACACTGCTCGAAGCGATCGGGACCAGGCCGGTCAGCCATATCTTCATCAGCCACACGCATCGCGACCATTCGCCGCTGGCGGCTCGGTTAAAGCAGCATACGGGTGCGGTGGTTCTGGCGGAGGGCCGGCATCGCCTGGCGCGGCCGTTGCGCACCGGCGAGGTCAATCCACTCGATGCCAGCGCCGACACCGACTTTGTTCCTGATATCGCGCTGCCGGACGATATGGTGATCGACGGCGACGGCTGGGCGATCCGGACGGTGCTGACGCCCGGCCATACCGCCAATCACGCGGCCTTCGCGCTGGAGGGAACCGGCATCCTTTTCTCGGCCGATCACGTCATGGCGTGGGCAACCACGATCGTCGCACCGCCGGATGGCGCGATGGCCGAGTACATGACATCGCTCGATCGGCTGATCGAACGTGACGACCGGCTGCTGCTGCCCGGCCATGGTGGGCCGGTGACCGAGCCGCGCAGCTTCATGCGCGGATTGAAAACGCATCGCAAAATGCGCGAACGCGCAATTCTGGAGCGGATCAACAGCGGCGACCGGACAATCAAGGACATGGTGGACGCGATCTATCGCGACACCGACCCGCGCCTGCATGGCGCGGCCGGCCTGTCGGTGCTTGCCCATCTGGAAGACCTGGTGGCGCGCGGCCTGGTTCACACCGATGGCGCGCCGGCTATCGACGGCATCTATTCGCCGGCAACGTAGCACACTTCGGATATCATTCCGCCGGCGCCACGCCCACCTGGCCGGCGACTTCCTGGTCGAGTTCGGAAAGGAAATCGGTGATGCGCGCTGCATTGTCGCCAAGGTCGTAGCGGCCGTAACGCGAGGCCGAGCGCATATCGACGATGACCGCATCGCCGTCGTCGGTCACGCGGATGGCGACATCGGCGGGAAGACCAAGCAGCAAGCTCTTGGCCAGCGCATCGACCGTCACGTCGCTTTGCCCTGCTGCGGCTGGAAACGGCGCCGTGAGCTGCCAGCCGCGCCGATCGAGCACCGTTTTGACCGCCTCCAGAACGCGATCGAAAGGCAAGGTGTAGCTGCGTCCGGTAACAAGCGGATAAGCTTCGATTTGCAGGCGCTGCTCGCCGGGTGTCGGCGGCAAAAGCTCGTTCATATCCTTTGTCCGGGTAGAAATGTCGAGCGCGGGCGCGTCGTCGAAATCCGTCGAGATGTCGCGCAGCGGCGGATAGGTCGCCGCCCAATAGGCCCCGACAGCGTAAGGGGTGAGCACCAGGAATGCCAGCAAGGCGCCGGCGGTCAGGTCTTGACCGCCACGATCACCGAAGTTCCACAATCGCGCGAAGGCAAACCCGGCAAACAAAAGCGCAAACGCGGCCAGCAAGGCGACAATGCCAAGCACCCATAGGATAGCTTGGGTCTCGACGAGGTCATAGCGATGGCCGATGAGAGCGGTCAGCAGCAGGACTGCCGAAAACGCGCCGGCGCGCCGCGACCAACCGGCAGCCCTCGACGTTTGTCGCTCGGGAATTCCCGTCATTGGTTTTCGCGCTGCCCCAACCCGAACACAGGCATAGTGCCTTTCAGCGGCGGCTTGAAGACGCAAAGACGCCGCATCTCCGGTCAATCCGTCGGCAGGTGATAATCCCGGAACTGCTGGCGCAAGGTAATCTTCTGGATCTTGCCGGCAGCGGTGTGTGGGATTTCGCCGACAAAAGCGACGTCGTCCGGCATCCACCACTTCGCCACCTTGCCGTCCATGAAAGCGAGAATATCCGTCTTGGTCGGCTCCCTGCCCGGCTTGCACACGACCACGAGCAAAGGCCGCTCGCCCCATTTCGAATGCGGAATGCCGATGGCGGCGGCCTCCGCCACATCGGGATGGCCGACCGCGAGGTTCTCGAGCTCGATGGTCGAGATCCATTCGCCGCCCGACTTGATCACGTCCTTGGCGCGGTCGGTGATCTGCATATAGCCTCCGGGGTCGATATGCGCGACGTCACCGGTATCGAACCAGCCGTCTTGATCGAACTGTTCGTATCCGATGCCGCCATAATAGGCGCGCGCGATGGCCGGCCCGCGGACCTTGAGCCGGCCGAAGGTCTTGCCGTCCCATGGCAGTTCGTTGCCGGCGTCGTCCGTCACCTTCATTTCGATGCCGAACGGTGTAAAGCCTTGTTTCTGCTGGACGCCGAGGCGGGCCTCGCCCTTCAGCCCGGCGTAATCCGGCTTCAGGGTGCACAGCGTGCCGAGCGGCGACATCTCGGTCATGCCCCAGGCGTGGACGACTTGGACATCGTAACTGTCCTGGAACTTCGTCGTGAGCGCGCGTGGACAGGACGAGCCGCCGATAACGACTTTCTGCAGATAGGGCAGTTTCTTGCCGGTCTCTTCCAGATACTGGAGGAGCATCATCCACACCGTCGGCACGGCGGCGCTGAAGGTCACCTGCTCGGTGTCGAGCAGCTCGTAGAGCGAAGCGCCATCCATCTTGCAACCGGGCATGACCAGTTTGGCGCCGACCATCGGCGCGCTCTGGGCAAGGCCCCAGGCATTGGCGTGGAACATCGGCACGACCGGCAATATGGTATCGCGCGACGACAGGCCCATGGCGTCGGGCATGGCGGCGATCATCGCGTGCAGCACGTTCGAACGATGGCTGTAGAGGACGCCTTTCGGGTCGCCCGTGGTGCCCGAGGTGTAGCACATACCGGCGGCGGTGTTTTCGTCGCATGTCTTCCAGGCGAAGTTGCCGTCGGCTTCAGCAAGCCATTCTTCGTACGCAACCACATTGGGCAGCGCAGTCTCCGGCATATGCGCGTTGTCGGTCAGCACGATAACCTGCTTCAGCGACTTGACCACACCGGCGATCTTTTCGAGGAGCGGCAGGAAGGTCAGGTCGACGAAGATAGCCTTGTCCCCGGCATTCTTCATGATCCAGGTGATCTGCTCGGGAAAGAGCCGCGGGTTGAGCGTGTGATAGATGGCGCCGACACCCATGATGCCGTACCAGGCCTCGATGTGGCGCGCGGTGTTCCAGGCCAGGGTCGCGATGCGGTCGCCAAGCCCGAAACCGTCACGCTCGAGCCGCTCGGCGACCTTCAGGGCACGATCATGGATTTCGGCATATGTGCTGCGCACGATCGGCCCCTCGATCGAACGCGACACGATTTCGCGGCTGCCGTGCTGCCTCTCGGCATTGTCGATCAGCTTATGGCAAAGCAGCGGCCATTCCTGCATCAGCCCGAGCATCTTGTTCCTCCCGTTATTTTTTCGCCATTGTGGGACGAACCGGCGGATTGTCCAGCCAGGATCGGGCTGGAGCGGGGCATGGAGCCAATTGAGGCCGAATTCGCCACAATCCGGCCATGCTCGGCGTTAACGTTGATTAACGGCGGGGCGCGATTGGCGAATGAAAGAGGTTCGCATGGACGCGCAGCTCGACGACAAAGCCCTCGAAAATACGCTTGCCGAAAGTCTGGCCGATCTGGTGGCGGCTGACGTCGCGCAGGCCGATCTGGTGCCTGACGCCAAAGCCGTTTCCGAAGATGAATTCGTCGAGGTCGTCGGTGGCGCCCTCGAGGCGGTCGGCGGCACGCTCTTGTTCAAGATGTGCGTCGAGAACGAGGGCGAAAGTCAGCACGTCGCTGCCGCCTGCGTCGGCGACGGCGGCAATCGCCAGTTCCTGCTGCTCACCTTGCCGACCAGCGGTGGTGCGCTGAAGGTCGAGACCACCTCGAAAAGCACCAATCCGGTGGCCGGCATTGCCGCCGCCTATGCCGGGCTGATGGACGCTTTCCAGGCCGCCGCCTGATTTTAGGCGGGATACCGGAGGATAGCGCAAGACTGCCACCCGCGGGCGATGCCCGCCGGTGGCTGGCAGGTCTTGCGCAACGCGCTTGCCAGACACATCTTGGGGTAGAGGCAAGGAGATCCAATATGGACCAGATCGCAAACCGGTCACCAGGCTTTCAGCGGAATCCGGGCAAGATCATCACCATCGAGCCTTACAAGGGCACCGTGACGGTGCGCGCCGGCGATGTCGTCATCGCTTCGTCCAGCAAGGTCAAAGTGCTGACCGAATCGCCCTACCCCCCGGTTTTCTACATTCCGTTCGGCGACATCGACTTCAAACAGCTTGGCAAGACCGAACACTCGACCCATTGCCCCTATAAGGGCGATGCCAGCTATTGGAGCGTGCTGCCCGCCGGCGATGCAGGCAAGGATGCGATGTGGGCCTATGAGCGGCCGTTCGACGAGATGGCCGATATCCGCGACCACGGCGCGTTCTATCCGAACAAGGTGACCATCGAGGCCACGCCCGACTGATCAGTCGGTGGTGCCATCATCGCCGACGCCGTCGGCATCGTCGAGACGCACGAAGGTGAGGCCCTTGGCCTTCAGCGCCAGAAGCCCCTGCACCACGCCTTCGCCCGCCGCATGGGTCGGCTGGTTGATGTGAGCGATAATGACGTCGCCGTCGTTTGCTGCGGCAATGCGCCGGGCGGTCTCTTTTGCGCCGAGCAATGAGCCGCCATCGCCGTTGATTGAGAATCCGGCGATCTTGAAACCAAGCTTGCGTATCATCGCGATTGCCGACGGGCTGTATTCGGCGGTTGCGCCGCGAAACCATTTCGGCGCCGGTTCGCCGGTCACGGCAAGAGCGGCAGCACCCGATTCGACCTCGGCCAGCACGGCCTCCGGGCTGCCGGCACTGCGAATACCGTAGATCTTTTGCGGCGTGTCGACAGCCGGGACATGGCGGCCGCCATGGTTTTCCAATTCAAACAGTTCGGGATACGCCCGCATGATCTCGACGGCGGCGGCGTTGTGCTTCAGCCAGATGCCGGTGACGAAAATGGTGGCAGGAATCTTGTTTTCCACCAGCGCCGAGAGAATCCGTGTGTCGGTCCTTCCGCCGCACGCATCGAGCGTCAGCGCGACGCGGCCGCCGCCCGCCTCGGCCTTGATGTGCAGCGTCGGTGCGACGAGCAATTGGGCGTTGCCAGGAGAAACAGCCCACAGCGATATCGCAATGGCGCAAAAATACTTTTGGAACGGGCGCATCGATTATTTCCAGGTCGGCCGGATCAAAGTTGAAGCGGCGACCCCAAGACCGCCATCAAGGCGGAAATCGGGACGATGCCCCTGCAAAAGCGTCGGCAGCGGCAATTTGACCGCCGGCCTGACCTTTGGCAAGCGCGAGGTCACAATGCGTGCTCCACGTCCTTAACCTTACGTGAAAGGATCGCGAGCACTGCGTCGACCACCGCTTTGACCTCAAGTCGCCAGACGCAGCAAGCCTTGCTCGGATCGGGTCGGCGGCACAGGTCCCTGGCTATGCACTCGCAAGGCATGGAGGGCCGCGGCGTAACACTGGCCACGCCGACAGGGCCCCAGACGGCCGGGTCGGTCAGGCCGAACAGGCCGACAACCGGCGTTCCCGCGGCGGCGGCCATGTGCATCGGGCCACTCTCGTTCCCCAGAAACAGGCGTGCCTGGCCGAGAACCGCCAGCAGCGTTGCCAGCGACAGCGCCCCGACCACGTTGACGACCGGCGAAGCGGCCTTGGCGACGATGCGCTCGGGAGATGCCCGTTCATCGGGACCGCCGACAAGCAGGAAGTCCAATCCGGTCTGCCGCGAGATCTCGTCGATCGCCAGCGCAAAACTTTCCGGCTGCCATTGCCGCCCCCGGAAGCTCGCTCCTGCATGAACGGCTATGAAGGCGTTACGCCGGAGATGATGCCGGTCGAGAAGCGCCAATGCCCTGGCGGTCTCCAGCGGCAGCGGCTCAATCGTTGGGACCTGCGCACGCAACTCCACGCCAAGCGCCTCAAGCGGCGAAAGATAGCGGCAGAGATAATGCTGGCCACCAAAGCCAAACGGCTTGGCTAGGACGTTGGCGGGCTGGCGTTCCAGCCAGCGCAACGGTTTTTCGGGAGGATCATATCCGACGCGGGTCTTGGCGTTGACGAGCCTGACGATGATGCGTGAGGTTTTGGAATCGGCCAGGTCGATGGTCAGGTCAAACCGGAACCGGCGCAGAGCGCGCACCATCGCGTAAAGCTCGCGACCACGCTGCACAGGGGTGCCACGCATCCGTACGCGCCGGAACGCCACCACGTCCGAGGCGATGCCATGAGCCAACAGGAAACTGGCAAAGTTCGCCTCGCAAAGGAACACTATCCTGGCATTTGGATATTGCAGGCGCAGGTTTCTGGCGAGCGCGGAAGCGAGGACAAGATCGCCGATGAATTTCGTCTGGAGGATGAGAATCGAGCGGACGTGCGTGGGCGGGTTCTGCAACATCTGTTTCTGGCACCGGGGCGGATTCGGGGGCCGGAAGCTGGGCAGAAATGATGTCGGGATTTGGAGCCGACAGACGCACGTTCGCGTGAATTCGGTTACAAATCGGTAAGGTCAGATGCCGGTGGACTCCAACTCCTATCCGCGGCCGTTCTTTGCAGCCTGCACCGCCGCTTGCGCGGCGGCCAGCCTGGCGATCGGCACCCGATAGGGCGAGCACGAGACGTAGTCGAGGCCGACCTTTTCGCAGAAATGGATCGAGGCCGGGTCGCCGCCATGCTCGCCGCAAATACCGAGCTTGATGTCGGGCCGCGTCGCCCTGCCCTTTTCGGCCGCCATCCGCACCAGCTCGCCGACACCCTCTATGTCGAGCGACACGAACGGATCCTGCTCGATGATGCCTTTTTTCCGGTAGGTCTCGAGGAACGAGGCCGCGTCGTCGCGCGAGATGCCGAAGGTGGTCTGGGTCAAATCGTTGGTGCCGAATGAGAAGAATTCGGCCGCCTCGGCGATGATTTGGGCGCGGATCGCGGCGCGCGGCAGTTCGATCATCGTGCCGGTGAGGTAATCGATCCTGACGCCGGTCTCCTCCATCACGCTTTTGGCCACAGCGTCGATGCGCGCCTTGACGAATTCGAGCTCCTTGACCAGCCCGACCAGCGGCACCATGATTTCGGGGACCACCAGCGCGCCGGCCTTCCTGCCGGCCTCCACGGCCGCCTCGAAAATGGCTCGTGCCTGCATCTCGGCGATTTCGGGATATGAGACAGCAAGCCGGCAGCCGCGATGGCCGAGCATCGGATTAAACTCGTGCAACGCTTCGGTGCGCCGCCGGAGCTTGTCCGGCGACACATTCATGGCGGCGGCGACCTCGGCCACCTCCTCCTCGGTCTTGGGCAGGAATTCGTGCAGCGGTGGATCGAGCAGCCGGATCGTCACCGGCAGGCCGGCCATGATCTGGAACAGTTCGAGGAAATCCGAGCGCTGCATCGGCAACAGCTTGGCCAGCGCCGTTCGCCGATCCTTTTCCGTATCGGCCAGGATCATCTCGCGCATGGCAATGATGCGGTCGCCATCGAAGAACATGTGCTCGGTGCGGCAAAGGCCGATACCTTCGGCGCCGAAGGACCGCGCCATGCGCGCATCCAGCGGCGTCTCGGCATTGGTGCGCACCTTCATGCGGCGCGCGCCGTCGGCCCATTCCATGATGGCGGCGAAATCGCCCGAGAGTTCCGGCTGCAGCATCGGTACCGCGCCTTTCAGCACCTGGCCGTTGCCGCCATCGATGGTGATGATATCGCCCTTGCGGAACGTCGATCCCATCGCCATCAGCGTGCCGGCCTTGTAGTCGACGCGCAGCGAGCCTGCGCCCGAAACGCAAGGCTTACCCATGCCGCGCGCCACAACAGCGGCGTGGCTGGTCATGCCGCCGCGCGTCGTCAGGATGCCTTCGGCCGCATGCATGCCATGGATGTCTTCGGGGCTGGTCTCGATGCGCACCAGGATCGCCTTGCGGCCTTGTGTCTTGGCCTCCTCGGCGTCGTTCGAGGAAAAGACGATCTCGCCAGTGGCAGCACCTGGCGATGCCGGCAGGCCGACGCCGATGATATCGCGCGCCGCTTTTGGATCGATCGTCGGATGCAGCAACTGGTCGAGCGAGGCCGGATCGATGCGCGCGACGGCCTCCTCCTTCGAAATCAGCCCGTCCCTGGCCATGTCGACGGCAATCTTCAGTGCCGCCTTGGCGGTGCGTTTGCCTGACCTGGTCTGCAGCATCCACAACTTGCCGCGCTCGATGGTGAATTCGAGATCCTGCATGTCGCGGTAATGCTTTTCCAGGCGGTCTGAGATGCTGACGAAAGCCTGGAAGGCGTCCGGCATCAGCTTCTGCAGCGACGGCTTGTCGGACCCGGCGGCAATGCGCGCCGCCTCCGTGATGTTCTGCGGCGTCCGGATGCCGGCAACGACATCCTCGCCCTGGGCGTTGACCAGGAACTCGCCATAAAGCTGCTTTTCGCCGGTCGACGGATTGCGGGTGAAGGCGACGCCGGTGGCCGAGGTGTCGCCCATATTGCCGAAGACCATGGCCTGGACGTTGACCGCCGTGCCCCAGCTTTCGGGAATGTCGTGCAGGCGCCGATAGGTGATCGCGCGGTTGTTCATCCAGCTGGAAAACACCGCACCGATGGCGCCCCACAGCTGCTCGTTCGGATCCTGCGGAAACGGTTTGCCGAGCTCCTCCTCGACCTTGGCCTTGTAGAGCGCGATCACGCCTTGCCATTCGATGGCTGTCAGCTCGGTGTCGAGCTCATGGCCGAGCCCACCCTTCTGGTCTTCGAGGATCTCCTCGAAGACCTCATGGTCGAGGCCCATGACGACGTCGGAATACATCTGGATGAAACGGCGATAGCTGTCATAGGCAAAGCGCGCATCGCCTGAATCGGTGGCCAAGGCTTCGACCGTTTCGTCATTCAGGCCGAGATTGAGCACAGTGTCCATCATGCCTGGCATCGAGGCACGGGCACCGGAGCGCACCGACACCAAAAGCAGTTTCGACGGATCGCCGAAACGGCGCCCGGTCAGCCGACCGATGTGATCGAGGGCGACCGCCACATCCGCTTCCAGCGAGGCCGGATAGGCGTGGCCGCTGGCGTAATAAGCGTTGCAGACCTCGGTGGTGATAGTGAATCCTGGTGGCACCGGCAGGCCCAGGCTGCACATTTCGGCAAGATTGGCGCCCTTGCCGCCGAGCAGATTGCGGTCGCCGGCACGGCCTTCCGCCGCTCCATCGCCAAAGGTGTAGACCCATTTGGTCATGCTTGCTCCCCGGTTGCAGGAGATTGGAAATACTGACAAATCGAGCGATATGATGCTGCAGTGCGAAAGGCAAGGCATCGACCAAGCCAGCCGGCCTCTACAATCGATTAAGGAAAAGCGGCGCCAAAAAGACTTGCTTTTTGGAAAGCTTTGTTGTAGAACATAACGAGAACAAAAGGTAGAGCGATGAGAATGACCGGAAAGCTCGATTATCTGGAAATGCCGGCGACGGGCGGAACGCTGGACAGCGTGAAGGCTTTCTACAGCGCGGCGTTCTCATGGTCGTTCACCGATTACGGGCCGACCTATTCAGCTTTTGCCGAAGGGCTGGACGGCGGTTTTCAGGCCGATGGCCAAGATGCGCCGGCCAAGCCGCTGCCCGTGCTCTATTCCAAAAGGCTAGAGGAAACATTAAGCGCCGTCGAGAACGCCGGCGGCACCGTCGTCAAGCCGATCTTTTCATTCCCCGGCGGCAGGCGGTTCCATTTCGTCGATCCGGCTGGCAATGAAATGGCGGTGTGGGGTGAATAGGTCCGTTTAAAGTAGCGATTGCAAAACTGGTGGATCGGTCGCGCATAGTCGATATGTCGGCATTGAGCTTTCTCCCGGCTCGTCCTATAAGGCCGCGCGCACAGCGGGCACGCTCCGGCTGTTGGGGCGTAGCCAAGTGGTAAGGCATCGGTTTTTGGTACCGACATTCCCAGGTTCGAATCCTGGCGCCCCAGCCAGTTCTCCAATTCTGACGATCCCCCGAGTCGCAATCTTAGTGCGGACAACTTGGTCGCGGGCTGCCACTTGCGGTTATCTGTCCACAAGAAAATGGGGTCGCCGGCAGAGAACGTGGTCCGGCAAGACTCCTAGTTTAAGGTCGACTCAATTGGCCTGCAGGGCAATGCATATTGAAGAAAATTGGCGTGTTGCTGCAATCTCTTTGGCATTCAAACTCATATCTTCTTTGGCTACACTAATCAAATCACCAATTTTCTGTATCTCATCTTCGCGCCATAACACCAATTATCACTATTTTACGTAAATTAATAGCGACGCAATCAACGAGTCCAAGGTTAATTAAGTAACTTCTAACTAATTTTGAAAGAATAATTCTTCTCTATCAGTGTATGCAGTGTCTCGTAAATATACCAGAGAATTTTAGAGCTAGACATTAGAAATGCGTCCGCGTTTAAATTATACTCATCACCGCTATCGTCGACCTCATAAAGTATATTTTCTGCCGTAATGTGAAAATCCTGCTACCAATCAATCATTCTATCAAAGCGTGCAGGTATGTGATTTGGCGCTAATATACACCTTCTAGTAGGCAGACATCCGCGGGGCGCTATCGAATCAAAATGAGGGATTATGGATGGCGACTCTCCATTACACGTCGGGCGGATCCGGCACGGACATTGCAAAGGCCGGATTCAATCTGGCTAGCGTGCAATATGTTGAGCAGGTCAACGAGCTGCCGGAAGGCATGAAAGGCTTGGTGTACCTTGACGAGGCCAACGGCGTAACCCAATCCTTTATCGACAAGGTTACTCCTTTCCTCGGCAACCCGAATGTATTTGGGTTCTTCCTGGTTGACGAGCCGGATCCCACCGGCCAATGGGGCACTTACGCTTCCGCCGCGAATCTGAAGGCTGAATCCGACTGGATCCATGAGCATTTTCCAGGCGCCAAGACCTACATCACAATGATGAGCTTGGGGACGTCGGCGAATCCGGATTTTAGGGGCACGTACAATCCCGCCAATACGGGTATCGATTACTACGGCATAGATGTCTATCCCGTCCGCACGGATGGCCCGGTCGACTACAACATGATCGATAAATTCGTCGCCGCCGCTCAGGCATCGGGCATCCCGACGAGCCAGATCGTTCCGGGCTACCAGGCGTTTGGAGGTGGCGAGTATAACACCGACATGGGTGGCAAATATGTGGTGCCCACCGCCGCCCAGATGGAAACCATGATGGAGCACTGGGCCAAGCTGGTTCCGTCACCCGCCTTCGACTACGCATACGCCTGGGGTTCGCAGCGAGGCGACACAGCGTTGGAGAGCTCTTCGGAACTGCAGGCCGTTTTCCGGGAACACAACCTTGCAACAACGGGGACCACTCCGCCTCCCGTCGACACAAGCGACACCTTGTATGGCACCAGCGGCGACGATGTGTTTCACGGGGCCGGCGGCCACACGATGATCGGCTATGGCGGCAATGACACCTATTATGTCGATGATGTCCGCGATAAGGAGATCGAGGCTGCAGGCGGCGGTACTGACAAAGCATTCGCCTCCGTAAGTCATGCTCTTGCGGCCGGATCGGAAATCGAACTTCTTGCCACCAACACCCCGTCCGGCACCACGGCGATTAACCTGACCGGCAACGCGTTCGCCCAGACCATCCAGGGCAATGCCGGCACCAATGTTATTAACGGCCTCGGCGGCGCCGACATGATGAGCGGCTATGGTGGCAACGACACCTACTATGTCGACAATGCCGGAGACAAGGTGTTCGAGGCGGTGGGCGGCGGCTCAGATAGCGTGTTCACTTCGGTGAGGCATGCCCTTTCGGCCGGCTCCCAGATTGAGCTTCTCGCCACCACGAACCCCTCAGGCACGACGGCCATCAATTTGCTCGGCAACGAGTTCGGCCAGACCATCCAGGGCAATGCCGGCGACAACATCATCAATGGCGGCGGCGGCGCTGACACAATGGTCGGCTATGGCGGCAACGATATCTACCACGTCGACAATGCCGGCGACAGGGTGGTTGAGGCAGTGGGTGGCGGCACCGACAGGGTGTTTGCTTCGCTGAGCTATGCCCTGTCAGCCGGCTCGCAGATCGAGGTTCTGGCCACCGACAACCCGGCCCATACGACGGTCACGAATCTTACAGGCAACGAATTCGGCCAAACAATCAGGGGCAATGCGGGCGCAAATGTCATCAACGGCGGCGCTGGCGCCGATACGATGGTCGGCTATGGCGGCAACGACACCTACTATGTCGACAATACCGGCGACAGGGTATACGAGGCAGTGGGTGGCGGCACCGACAAAGTGCTCGCCTCGGTGAGCCATGCGCTTTCGGCCAGTTCACAGATCGAGCTCCTCGCCACTACCAACCGGTCCGGTACGTCTGCAATCAACCTGACCGGCAACGGCTTCGCCCAGACCATCCAGGGCAATGCCGGCGCCAATGTCATCAACGGCCGCGGCGGCGCCGACATCTTGACCGGTAATGGGGGCAACGATGCCTTCGTGTTCAGCAGCGCTCCTGGAGCCGGCAATATCGACAGGGTCACCGACTTCGACAAGCTTCAGGACAAGATCCACCTCGACGACGCCGTTTTTGCCGGGCTTAAGCTGGGTGGCCTTTCATCCGCTGCTTTCTTTGCTGGCACGGCCGCGCATGATAGCTCCGACCATATCATCTACAACAGCTCAACCGGAGCGCTCTCGTTCGACAGCGACGGGATCGGTGGCGCAGCGCAAATTCAGTTTGCGACGCTTTCTCCAGGTCTCTCGCTTTCGGCAGGTTCGTTCCTTGTGATCTGAACGACCCGGGACGGCGGACCTTCGAGCCGGTCCGCCGCTCTGTCTTTGTTCAACCGCTGGATTCGCGGGCTAGCCTAGTACTACAGTTGCGGATCATTTGATTTTCTGATTCACTTCGGCAGGTTATGGAGGATACCATGTCTGTCGCTTCGTGGTCAGGTCGTTGTTGGCTTGGGAGCAGGAGCTCACAGCGCTGAAGGCGCGGGTTGGGCGGGTGCTTCCTCGTCGTGAGTTGCGGGAGACGGGCGCAGATTTCCTTGACGGCCTTCTTTCCGGCATTGAGCGCAAGACAGGCTGGCTGATGGCTGAGCAGTCCGGAGCGGAGCGGCCCTATCGGATGCAGTCGCTGTTGGGGCGCAGCCACTGGGACGTCCCAGAAGAAGCCCTTCTTGACCTTGCCGCGTACGGGATCGAGCACCGGCGCCGTCGTCCATGAACAGGCGCTCTACCGCAGCCAGATGCCCGCGCATCTGGTCGGCTATGGGCTTGAGATGGAAGCAGGCCCGGCCTGCCCAGTTGCCCGGTGTCGCCCGATCCAGCTGGATGCCCTGGCGGGCGTAGATCTCGGCCTGCCGGTAGAACCGCAAGTGATCGCCGAAATTGGCGACGATGACCTGGGCGATCAGCGCCTCGGTCGGCAGGCCGCCAGGCACCACATGCTCGGGCGCATGTGCCTGCACGACCGCGCTCGAGCAGCGCCGGCGAGCGTATTTAGGGCGGGGCGTGACCAGCACGCGCAGTTGCGCCGGGATTGCGTCGAGCCCCTCGCTGAGATCCTCGCCGATCCTGGCCATCTCGCCGCAGCCGCACGGACACAGCGCGCTCTTGGGCTCGATGATCCGCTCCACTCGCGGCAGATGGGCAGGCAAGTGGCCACGATTGCGCTGGCGCGAACCGGGCCAGTCCAGGCCCGCGCCACCAATCAAGGCGTCAGCTCGCTTCAGCAGACGCACCATGACCCGCACCGCATCCCACAAGAGGCTGCTGTCGCTCGGCTCGTGCATGAGCGCCGAGGTCACGGTACTGTCCAGCCGCACGACCGCGCCGTCTTCGAGCTTCACCTGCCGAGCGCCCAAAAGCAGGGCCCGGTTGATCTGTTCCCAGGTCTCGGGCCGGATCGCGCTGATCGTCTTTTGCAGCGCCGACTTCTGTGGGCTCCACGACCATGGCAGTCGGGCAAAGGCGCGAAACGAGGCGGAGTCCTCAAGGTGGAACGCCAACTCCTGGTAGCTCAGCTGCCGATATTGTTGAGCAGCGCGCAGCGCAGCACCGCTTCGGCGGGCAGGCCTTGCCGTCCGTCGCTTTTGATGCCGTCCCGACACAGGTCTCGCGCCACCAGGCAAAGCAGATCGCAATGCTCATCCAGCCATTGCGACATCGCCTTCAGTTCGCAGCCGATCTCGTGCTGGCGAAAAGATCGAATATGCTGGGTCGGACGGTGCATTGTTGACGCATTGTCGGCCCCGGCGTTGGCAGGATTTTGGACTCAGTGGCATGATCCAACATACCTGAAACCGCTAGGCCCCGCTTGCGCAAATCAGCGATTCAGTTAATTAAATCAGAAGCTTGGCGTTTGTGGACGGAAACTAGACTAGGGTTGCGGTGCACGCACCCGGAGACGACCCTCAGCTCTCAAGGCCCCTCCTAGCACGCTGCGATACCCACTGTCGGTGAATGTGCAGGCACCTCATCCTGGACACTCTCCAGCGTCGGCGCTGATCGTGCCATGAGGCATGAATTTCATTCCTGGGCAATGTTCGCGTACCCAGAACATGGGTTTTAATGATTTAATCCCCTTCCGAGTCATTGCGGTGATCGGCGAACGGCTTGCTGCCCGCATTGAGGCGTCCTTGTGGCGGTTGCGTCAGGGGTGGTGGATGCTCATCAGCGAGCGGCGATTGCCGGCCCGCTCTCACGGCCAACCTATTCGGCATAGGCAACAGATCGCGATGAGCCGCGGCAGGGCAGTTCAACCGGCCGGCCATCTGGAACGCCGGAGAGCTTCAGCCGAGTGGACTTGCAGCCAGGGAAACTCGGAGCATTCCTCCCAGGCCACCCCCTCCCGCACACGGCAGCGAACACGCCCGCGACACTGGCAAGAGTGGGATCAGAACCTCCAGCAGATGCGCTCCCGCCCGTCAGCTTCACGCTCGGCCATCAGCACACCGGTAGAGCCGCCCTCCTCGGCAGTTTCATCCCAGCGAAATCAGCTTCGGCGTTTTCGCGGAGAGCCGCCATAGCCGGCCTTTGCCGAGCACGTCATGGAGCGCCTCGATGGCTAGTCACGATTCAACCACAATAACATCCCCTCTCCAGAGTGAAGTTCCCCGCTAATCAAGCTATGAACTACCTCAATCCTTGAACCGGGATGCGCTTCCGAATACCTGACAAGTCGCTTCTGGGCCTCCTTCGACATCGTCGTGGATGAGTAATGATGCCGGTCTTTATCTGCGTCGCTATTGTCTAGATATATCAGAGAACTAGGCTTCATCAGCGGAAGAACAGATTCGACACAACGCCACCGCCAACTTCCGTCAATGATAGCCAGATCGAATGATTGTTGCGATATCAAGCCCAGATCATAATAATCTGAACCTTCCGCATGCCGCACGGTGGCGGTAGATATCGATCTTTCCTTCAACCTTTTATTTGTGGTCTCTGCCCATTTCTTACTATCTTCTATTGAATTAACCGCCTTTGCTCGCTCAGCAAGCCAAATTGTTGAACTCCCAGACCCGAACTCGATAACATCCCTGGGTTGGGCTTTGAGAAATTCTTCTATTATCGGGATCACCGAAACGGGCCACCATGGCACTGGCGGGCGAACGCCGAACAGGCGCGATTGCGTGAACTCCATAGCTACTCGCGGCAGGTGGCGCAGCTCCTTCCAGGGCATGAGATTTCCGCTTTCACTATGCAAACGCGATTTCCTGCTGGGGCCACCGGCGATCAGCTTTGTGATGGGGTTCATAGGTTATATCCTTACTGTCGTTTCAGTGGGCAGATCGGTTGTTTCACAGTGAAGCAATAAACCCTTTAGAGCAACACATTGCCGCTTTTAGGATAATCGGTTCTGCCTAGGCGGTGTGGAAGGATGAAGCTTGGTGTGAGTGCGACAATGGATGCAAAATTCGTTTCGTCTTCTCGCGTGGTGGGGCTACGCGTTTGAAGCGTTGAGCTTGCCGACGGCTTGTCCATGCAGGCGTCTCTGTATTGGCGAAGAGGCCCGGCTTTTTGTTTCTCATTGGCGTTGTGCGGAAAGAAAGGGGGTGATGCCGCGGTTTCGTGCCGCCTGCCGGTCGGCTTTGCTGGCATAGCCGTTGTCGGCGACTGCTGCACACGGCTGGAAGTAAGGTCCCGGACCGAGCAGGGTGCGAACGATGGTGCTGTCGACCATGCGGACCAGATGCACCGACCACGACAGTGATCGAAGAAGGTTTCGCACACGGTGTCTCGTTATTGTTCTTGTAGGGAGGTTGGACTGCTCGCCCTGTGTCAATACTGAGATTTGGTGATAGCCCGCGGTCGCCAAAAGCGCTCAAAACGTCTTCAATTTGTCGCTACCTAGACGTCGAGCAGAGATGCGGAGCTCCATTCAACTCGCGACCCTCAATTATGCGCTCGTAGTCGCCGAGGAGGGCAGCTTTCTGCGCGCGGCGCGGCGCGCTGGGATCGATCACACCGCGCTCAGCCGACGCATACGCGATCTCGAATACGCGATGGGAATGAGAATATTTCATCGCCATGCCCGCGGCGTTGGCCCAACCCCGGCCGGCGAGCGTTTCCTCGATCGTCTGCGCTCCGTGCTGCTCGAACTGGACAATACCCTAACGCTTGCCAGGACCGGCATCAAAGATGAACAACAAAGGCTCTCCATTGGCTCCAACGGGATCATCCTCGCCGGGCGAGCGTTGGATGCAATCATCGAGTTCGGGCAATCTCATCCCAATGTGACCGTCAGCTTGACAGAGAGTCCTTACCCTTCGCCTGAGGCTGCTCTGGGTGCCACCCAGGTCGACGTCGTCGTGACCTCCTCCTCCCGATTTACCGGCGGCGCGTTCGAATTGACGCTGTGGAGAGACACTCTGGCTGTCGTTCTTGCCGCAAATCATTCTCTCGCCAGCCGTTCCGTGATCGAGTGGCAAGAGTTGCAGCAGGAGACGTTGCTGGTGCGCAGGGGCGAAGCATTTCAGCTCGCCGACGCCGTTGGACGCGCCGTGCAGCTTCCTGCAATCGTCGAACATCACGTCAGTGCGGGCATCCTTTTGCGCCTTGTCCGAAACGGGCTTGGAATCGCTCTGATCCACGACCAAGATGCCGATAGTGTTCCTCAGGATGCGGTCTGTCGTAAGCTGCGGATCGGGGGCAAGCCAATCCAGATCTCCAGTTTAGCCCGTTGGCGCCCCGACAACGCCAATCCTGCCCTGCCGATCTTCATCGCGTTCCTGCGTGATCGGTATTCCTCCTGACTGCCGTCCGACCGGCCTAAACCCGGAACACTCGTCCCGGCTTCAGGCTTCGCCGGGTTCTGGCAAAGGCTCTGTCCGCTGTCATGAATCGCGCCAGCATCGGTGCAATCAGCTTTGCCGGATCGGCAACGCTCTGACCCATCTCGCGACCAAGCACTTCGGCATAGGCGACGAGATCGCGATGAACGGCGCCGGGCAGTTCGACCGTGATCTCGACCGGACGGTCATCGGGAATGGCGGAGAGTTTCAGCTTGGTCAGGACGAATCCTTCGGCGCCGCACCCGTTCAGCACCAAAGCCTTCGGCGATGCGTACCAGATCATTGAGCGCCGAGCGGATTTGCGGCCAAGGAAATTCGGAGCATTCCTCCCATGCCTCGCCCTCGCGCAATACGGCATCGAGCTTGCCTGCCACACCGGCGAGAGTGGTGGCGGGGGTCGTTGAGAACGCTTGCAGCAGATCTTGCATTTTCTCGCTAGCCTCGCGCTCGGCCCTGAAGGCAGCGGTGTAGCCGGTTTCCTCCGCAGCCGCATCCCAGCGTGCCTGATGCGCCGCGAAATCAGCTTCGGCCTTATCGCGGAGAGCCGCCATATCCGGCGCTTTGCCGAGCACTTCGTTGAGCATCTCGATCGAATGGACCGTCACCTGCTCACCCTCGCCCGGGCGGACTGTCACGCAAGGAAAGCCGACGCTCTCGACAAGCCTTGTCTCCAGGCGCTGCTGCCTGCGGCAAAGCCGCTCGGTCTGTTTGTGGACTCTCTCCCATTCCCGCCGAAGCGCCAGCGCTGGGTCAGAAGGCACATTGGTCCTTCCGGCGTCGCCTGCGGAGGCGTTACCTTCAAACGTCCACGCGGTAGTAGCCACTACTGTTCCCGCACGCACTCGACTGCGGGTGACGAATGGCAGACTCGTGATATTGTCGGAATCAGTCATGATCCGAGCTCCTCAGAAGCTTAGGGTTGTGGTCAGGCCGGGTAAGGTGTTGCACCACCTTATTCGGCCGTTTCACACGGGCTCGTCCTGCCCCCGGTCGAGTATTGTTGGGGCTGAGCGAGCGCAGTGTCCACTCTACGGCCCTAAACGAAACCGCCGGCATAGTCAAGACTTTTGGCATCAAATGATGCGTTAGGCATAATAATGATAACGAGTGAGCAGTTGCGGGCAGCCCGCGCACTTTTGCAATGGGATCAAAAAGCCCTCGCCGCGAAGTCAAAAGTGTCCGTCGCGACCATTAAGCGGCTTGAGCCAATCGCTGGCATGTTGAAGGCCAACCAGGTGACGATCGAAGCACTGAAGCGTGCGTTGGAGGCCGGTGGCGTCGAATTCATTCCCGAAAATGGCGGCGGGCCTGGCGTTCGGCTGGCACGCCCTCTGGAAAGCAAATGATTTGCAACAAACGGGCAGCAAAGGCTTCGTTCATCCATGTGCGGCCTACGTCTATTGCGTGTGTCCATCTGCAGCTCAGCTTACGATTGTCATTGTTACAGATCGATTGCCCTCACTCAAAATGCGGGAGCACCCACGACCTCAAAGCCGAATTGGCGAGCAGCCAAGCAATTGCAGAGAGCAGAAATCAGCCTACGGCCCGGCTTGCCAACGGGTGGGTGATTGGCACGCTTCCGGCCACTGCCCGCTCAACCGCCAAGGAGCGGCCAAGCCAAATGCTGGCCGTCATATCGTAGACCGGCAGGCGCACTCTTCTTACAATCTCATTGAAAACAGGATCGACGAGACTCGTTACGGTCGATCTTGCCAATGCGGAACGGCTCGCTGCCAACGGGTTCGGCAGCCCTGGCCGACATTGGCAGCACCACTGCGGCGGATTCTCGACCTTTACTCGGCCGCTCCGCGCTCCGCGCGGCATGGCTGAAATCGACGAGCGCCATCAGGCTTCGCGTTCGCGTCCCTCTGCAGCGGCACGATCTAGAAGCTGGTCGGCGCGAAAAGGCCCACTATGCTGGACAAGCACGCGCGCATCGACCCGGTCGCAGAGTTCGACCAAGGCCTTGGCTGCATGGATCTGGTAACGGCAGACCGCCGGATCCATGAGGTTCGATGAGACGACGCCGTGAACCGTATAGCGGAAATCGAATTGCCTGGTCAGTGCGATAAGCCTCTCGGCTCTCTCGGGGATGACGCGGCCACCGACCATGAGGTCGAGGGTCGTCAGTCCCAGTTCGACGGCTTCCACGCCCATCAGGCAAAGCTGCGAAAGTCCGCCGCAAGGCTCTCCAACCCGCCATTGGCAGAAATTGAGTTAAAGACTGGGGCGATAATGTTGCTCATATGCATCCCCCGATGACGGGCGGCCAGGAATCCCGGGCCGTCCGGATCACTGCTAGGTGAGACGGCAAATGCCGAACCGATACCACTCTCGAAACGAGTTTTCGTTCGCCCCCCAGATGCGATCGAGCGGTCCACCGCTATGATCAGTGGGCCTACATTAACTCGGATCGGACCGCAACGACCTCGCGTCTCACAAAGCAGGCTGCCTGCCCGGAATCTGCAAGCTCTCAAGAGCACCTCTAGTTCCGGACAGACTTGATACAGAAAATCCCTTTCTCAGGCTAAGCTATTACGGTTTCACGCAAATCACCTTGTCATCCTGGCGAATTCATCCGCCTCCAGAGCTGGTGAAACTGGCTAGATGCCCCGCATGAGGCAAATCAATTCTAACGCCGGAGGCACTGCCTCTGCAGAGTTTCCGGGTTTAGGTTTCATCGTTGCGGCGTGCTCGCAGACCCCCAGGAAAAGACCGGTGAAGTTCGCAACACGTTGAATTCTCGGCGACACGCAGAGGTTACAGCCCGCCTTTATGTACGCCGCAACGGCTCAGATCTGTCTGGGTTCGGTCCACTCGGCGCCCGAGAGGCGAAGATTTCGGGATCGAGGCGCTTGAGCCACTGCGCGCCAGACAGAGCGATCCGATCCGTGTCATACTGTCAGGCAAGACACTAGCAATTTGGGGGCGGCGGCAGATGAAAGAAGAGAACGACGTTCAGAAGTTGGTGCGCACGCTGCGTGCTCGAGCACCCGACGACGCGGCTGAATTGCTTGCCCGAGAGTCTCCCGAGTTCATCCGGGACACACTAAAATTGTTGCCGGATGGGCACGCCCGCAAGGTGGCGGAGCATTTGCCAGCGCATATGAGGCCTATCAAGCCTGATACCGATGGCAAGGATTTCGTGATCCCCGATTCGCTCATCGAACTGATGGACCCGATTCCCGCCAGCGTTCCTGTCGCGACGACGGTAGCCGCCGCAGTGGAGGCGGTCAGACGCGCCCAGGTGCCGACCGAGCTCACTTATCTCTACGTCACGGACGGAGGCGATAAATTGGTTGGCCTGGTGGTCCTGCGCGATCTGATGCTGAGCGAACCGGACGCGATGGTCGATCAGATCATGCTGCCAAAGCCGTTCGCCCTTAACGTCGGTCTCTCTTTGAGCGACGCCTGCAAGGCGGCGGTACGCCGTCACTACCCTGTCTATCCCGTGGTGGACGCGGACAACCGGCTGCTCGGGCAGGTTCGCGGCTGGCGGCTGTTCGAGCAGCAAATCATCGAGATTTCTGCCCAGTCTGGCCAGATGGTGGGTGTCCAGAAGGAGGAGCGTTCTTTTACGCCGCTGTTTTCAGCCTTCTTGAAGCGTCATCCGTGGCTGCAGCTGAACCTGCTGACGGCCTTCATGGCCGCTTTCGTGGTCAGTTCATTCACAGGCACGATCGAGAAGATCGTCGCCTTGGCAGCGTTCCTCCCGGTCTTGGCCGGGCAGAGCGGAAATACCGGCTGCCAGGCACTGGCGATGACGCTGCGTGGCCTTGCCCTGGGGGATGTGGACAAACGACCGAAGCTGCACCTGGTGATGCGGGAGGGCGCGCTCGGGATCGCGAACGGCGTGCTCGTCGGCCTTGTGGCGGCTGCGGCGATGTGGTTCTACGCGTCGCTGCAACCGGAGTCGGCGGCCCAGGCGCCCATGCTGGCACTTGTGATCCTGCTTGCCATGTCCGGATCGTGCCTCATGTCCGGAATCTCCGGCGTGCTGATCCCGTTGGGGCTGCGCCGGGTCGGCGCCGATCCGGCGGTCGCTTCGGCGATCTTCCTCACCACCGTGACCGATATCGTAGGCATGGGGCTGATGCTGGGGCTGGCCACCATGCTCGTGCTGTAGCAAGGCGCGTCCGGTGACGCGTCCCTGGGGAAATGGGGTTCCTAAAAGCTGACCTCGTCGGCGGTCAACGAAATTGCGAAGGCCAGGCCGCAATCGCGCAGGCCGTTGCGAGAAGCATCGCCCTGCAGCTTTCCGACCACTTGCGGAACGCCCACGGAAGACCTTTGGATGAGCTATATGTGTCAGGCGGTGACCAGATACGCGCAGAGAATATTAATCTTGTCGGGCGTGCGATCAACGACTGCTGATGATTTGAGTTAGTTGCCGCCGGTGCCGAATACTTCAATTGTTACAGCAACGCTGAGAAGACGTCTTGACAACCGGCGTAGCCGAAATACGAATAACCCCGATGGTTTGTTGCGCAGCTGCAACAGCTGCTGAGACTCGCATGGTCTGGCGACCGTTCAGTCGCCTTTTTCTTGTGGTCGTGCTAAGTCCTTCGCACTAGTCGGGTTTGGGGTGGGTTCTCGGCATGCAATCTTCGTTTCGAACGATCTTCGGCTGCGCCGCAGCGCTGCTTTGTACCGGCGTATTGCCGGCCGGCGCACAAGGTCTTTTTACGGCCTATGACGATGCGTTTTCGGCCCGCATCGCCAGTCCGGCCGACAACGGAACGCTCGCCCAGTTCGTCACGGTTGCCGTCAACGCAGGGCAATACGATCAGGCGATCTCCTCAATCGAGCAGTATCTGATCAAATATCCCCGCGATGCGCGCGCCCGGCTTGCGGCCAGCCGGCTGTACTACCACGTCGGCTCTTATGAATTGGCCCGGCGGCAGGTGCAGTACGGCATCGAAGTCGGCGGTCTGACCGCAAGTGAGCAGCAAGAAGCCGTTCGCCTGCTCGCCCGCATCGAGCGCGCGTTGCGTGGCGTCACCTGGGAACTCGCCCTGACCGGCGGCGTGTTCAGCGCATTTACCGATTTTGAGCCCGGCGGGGCGCAGGACGACGACAGCTTCGTCTCGCCCTATGGGCGGGCGGAAGGCTTTGTCCGGTGGGACCTCGGCACGCCAAGCGCCGACGCTCTCGTTGTTTCAGGGTCGTTGACGGCGACACAGCGCTTTTTCACGGAAGACCTGTCGGTTCCAGGTAGCAAGGAGACTTTTATCCACGGCAACGCCGCGATCACCTGGGACAAGGGCTTGCCCAACAGTGGGATCGATTCGCTGCGCCTGCTGCTTTCGGCGTTTACCGTTACAGATCGTTTCGACAGCGATATCCACGAAACCGGCATCGGCGTCAGTGGACGCTTCGTCGTGCGCCCGACGGTCGAGACGACGCTTTTCGCCGGTGGCGGCTACATCGATCTAAGCGCCTCGCAAGGCATTTTCGCCGATAGCAGGGTTTTCTATGAGGCAGGCGGCAGCTACCGCTTCCGCAATGGCCAGGCGCTCGGACTGCGCTTTGTCGGCTCGAATGACTTCGCTTCCGGATCTGGCGAAATCGGCCGCAGCTACACGGGCGAGGTCCGCTATGGCGGCCTGTTGATGAACGTACCGGATCTTTTCGCATGGTCGCACCAGATCGCCTTCTCGGCCGGCCACAGCGACACTCCCGATCTGTCTGTCGGCATCGGCACAAATATCAAGAGCGACTTCTGGCGCATTGCCTCCGAAAGCGATTTTCAGCTGACGGAGGCGCAGAAGATTAGCGTCGATCTCGCCTATCGCGAAACCAACTTCGACATCGCCAACCGCGACCGAAAATCGTTCGAAATGCTCATGAGCTATACGTTGACGCTCAATTGAAAGAGGCCGCGATGAGGACCCCGTACCGTCAGATCGCCATTTTTATCGCCTGCCTTGCCTTCGCGGCACCATCCGCCGCTGAGACGGTCGGGTCGATGACGGCCTATCAGACCAACATCGTCCGCAACAACGGCGGGACAATGAACGTTGGTGCCGGCGTCGAACTCGGCGACCAGCTGCGCAGCAATCCCACCGGTCTTGGAATGCTGGTGTTCCGGGATGAATCGAGCGCCAAGATTGGTCCGAACACCAGCCTGACGATCGATGAATTCGTCTACAATCCGGGCTCCGGATCGGGAAAGATCGACATCGGGATGAACAGCGGCCTGGCCCGTTTTTATGGCGGCCAGGTTTCGAAAGGGGGCGTCATGCAGGTTGCGACCCCGCACATGGTGCTCGGGGCGAGAGGCGGCATCATCGAAGTGCTGGTGGCAGCCGGCCAGACCGTCGGCATACTGCGCGCCGGCCGCATGACCTGTACGATCAATGGCAAACGGCTGGTCATCACAAACCCGGGCTACGCCTGCACATCGGAAGATGGCAAGCTGCTGACCGGCTACGGCGGAATCGACACCTTCCCGATATTGGACAGCATCGACCGGATAGCCGGCACCGGCCTGGCAGGCGCACCGGGTCCTGGATTGGACGTAAGCGCGATTTGTGCGTCGGCACTCGGCGGCTCGCTCAAAGTCTGCGAGTCCACGGACGGCGCATTGCCAGGAGTGGTCATGGAGTTCCCCGACAGCCTAACACCACCTGTGGGCGGGGGCGTGGATAAGGGCGAGTGTGAGGGTGAGGGTTGCTGCTACTACTGCAATTAGGCCTGGCCGCACGACATGAGCCTCTTGGTCGGTTGGCGCTGGGCTGATTGGCGGCAAGCTGGCACGCGCAAAATATCCGGTCTTGCGGTCGTGCTCCTGCTGCTCGCTTGCCATTTGGCTTTTGACGGGCCGTTGTCGCGCCTGCGTGAGCGGACGTACGACTTCTACCAGTTTCTCGCCCCACGCCAGGCGACGAGCAATCCTGTCGTGATCGTCTCGATAGACGACGCCAGCCTCAAGGCACATGGGCGATGGCCCTGGAACCGTGGCCTCTTGGCCGATCTGGTCGATGGCATCACCGAATCCGGCGCGGCGGTGGTCGGGCTTGCGCTGGTACTCCCCGAGGCCGACACCTCGCCTGAGGGTATCGCCGGAGACAACCGCCTGGCAGCGGCGCTGGCCAAAAATCGAACGGCGCTTGCCGTCAGCCTGGGCAACGAGGCGACGGTTTCAGAAGCAGAACCCAAAGCCGGCTGGTCGATCGTCGGGCAGGTACCCGACACACTTCCCGGCTTCACCGGCCTGACCGGCTCACTTGCGGAATTCTCGAACGCTGCCGCAGGCCTCGGCGTAATTCGCACCTTGCCCGATCCCGACGGCGAACTGCGCCATGTGCCGCTGCTGTGGCTTCGCAACACCGCTCAAGGCGTGCAGCTGTGGCCGTCCTTCGCGCTCGAGCTCCTGCGCCTTTATGCCGGACAGGACGGCTACATAGCCCGGATGAATGCCGCCGGGTTCGACGCACTCAGGATGGCCGGCGCCATTGTGCCGCTCGAGCCGGAGGGGAGCATCCGCCTCTGGGAAACCAACACCGATACGCCGCGTATATCTGCCAGCACTATCCTTTCGGGCCATGGCGATCCGCGGCTGCGGGAGGCCATCGCCATTGTCGATCTGTCGGCCGTGGGACTGACGCAGTACCTGCCCACCCCGACGCGTCCAGCGCGACCAGGCGCGGACATCCACGCCGATGCGATCGGCCAGATGCTTGCCGGGCGCTATCTTGCAGAGCCAACGTACGCACGTATGCTCGAGCGGCTCTGGTTTGTTCTCGGTGCCGTCGTTTTCATCGGGCTTTCCGGAGTGCTCGCCGGACGTGTCGTGCTTGGTGCGCTAGCTCTGGCGCTGCTGGCTGTCACGCCCTTCGTGTTCGGCGCTCTCGAATACAGCCTGCAGGGTGCACTCTATGACCCGCTGCAGCCGGCGCTCGCGACGATCCTGGTAGCCGGCTTCGAAGGCTATGTCCTCTACAGGCGCAGCGAGCAGCGCCGGTCCACCCTGGCACGGCAATTCTCCCAGTATCTATCGCCTTCCGTGGTGCAGCGCCTCGCAAGCTCGGACACCGAAGCGATCCTGTCCGGCGAGAAGCGCGAGATCACAATCCTGCTCAGCGACATACGCGGCTTCACCACGATGAGCGAACAGCTCGATACCCAAGAGATCGCAACGGTGGTCAACCATTTCCTCGGCATTGCGACCGATGAGATCCTCAAGCGCGACGGCACCATCGACAAGTTCATGGGCGATGCGGTGCTCGCCTTCTGGAACGCGCCGCTTGATCAGCCGGACCATCGCGAGCGCGCGCTCGACGCGGGGCTTGCCCTGATCGAACGGGTGAAGCGTGAAGACGCCGCCTTCAGCGCGGACGGCCACCCCTCCATCGCAATCGGCGTCGCCATCGAGACGGGCATTTGCTCGGTAGGCAATTTCGGCTCCGAACGGCGCTTCGATTACACCGCGATCGGCTCGCCAGTGAACCGCACGGCACGGCTCGAGTCGACGACCAAGAAGCTGGGCATTCCCCTGGTGCTTGGTCCCGGCTTTGCGGAAGGAGCATCCATGCCGGTCGTCCAGGCGGGCGCATTTGAGCTCCAGGGTTTCAAGGGCGAGGTGCCGGTTTTCACCGTTCCGGAGATGCAAGCCACTCATCAACGGATGAGCCGCGAAGCAGGGAGCCAACGTGGTGAGCAATCTGGCGCCCCTGCCATGGTGGTTGGTTCGCCGCTGTCCGTGCAAATGGCTCCCCCTAATGTTGCACCCCGAACCCGAAGCACACGCTGACCGGATCAAGCGGATCGCGGGGTGCCGACCTGCATTGTGAACTGATGACCGCTTGGGGGGCCCAGCGGTTTGCGTGCCCTCCCCGGTTGTCATTCGCCGCGCATGGTCGCCTGGAAGGTCGGCAGATGCTTCTTCTGAGCCTCGAGCATTTTCTCGCGATAGACCCCATAGATGACGTCGGTGTCGTGCAGTGTGACGCCGGCAATTGTCGGCGAGGCGAAAACCGGCAGCTCGATACCGCGTTTCGAAAGCGCCTCGGCGGTGCGGGCGATCAGCTCATGCGCCAGGATCATGGCAAGCACGGTCGACGAACCGGAGACCGGCCGGCTCCAGCCCTCGACCGGCACGATGGCATCCTCGATCGGCGAGCAGGTGTCGATGACAAGGTCGGCGGCATCGGCAAGCCGTTTGCCGGAAGAGTGCGTCGCCGGCTTGTCGAGATTGTTTTTGCTGGTCACCGCGACGACGAAGATGCCGCGTTTTTTCGCGTAAAGTGCCGTATCGATGCCCGACGAATTGCGGCCGCTGTGGCCGAAGATGATAATCGAATCGCCTTTGTTCAGCGGCTGGTGGTCGAGGAATTTCTCGGCGTATTTCTCGGTCCGTTCCAGCCACAGAAGTTCGCGCACGCCACCGGCGCCGAGCACGTTATGCCACATGACGCGCGGGTCGGTCAGCGGATTGAAGCCGACATAGCTGCCGTAGCGCGGAAACACTTCCTGGACCGGCAACACAGAATGGCCCGAACCGTAGAGATGAACCAGCCCACCGCTCTCGAGCGTGTCGGCAAAGCGGCTGGCCGCCTCGCCAAAGGCTTCGGCATTGGCTTTCGAGGCCTGTTCGATGAGAGCGGCAAGGCGAGGTATGTAGAGATCGGACACGTCGGTACTCCTGTTATGTAAGTCGGCTTGGGTAATGGCTCAGCTTCGTGCGTTTGGCGGGGCGCGGCCGGCGCGCAGCGTCGAGCGGATTTCATAGCGGTCGCCACGCATGATCGAGACGGTGAATTCGAACGGGCCGCGCTCGTCGGTGGTGATGCGCTCGACCACGAAAGCGGGACTCCCCGTGGGCAGATCGAGCAACTCGGCATCCGCCGCCCCGACCGCGCCGACACGGTAGTTTTCGCGTGCTGCGACCGGCACGATGCCGTAATGGCGTTCCAGCGCTTCGTAGAGCGAGCCCTGCAGCAGGCCCGCATCGAGGAAGCCGGGCACGCGCGCGGACGAGAGCTGTGCCGTCTGGATGCCGATCGGCTCGTTGTTGCCGAGCCTGAGCCGCCGGATGCGCACCACCGGATCACCCTCCTCGATCTCAAGCGCTCCGGCCGCGGCGGCATTGGCGGTGGTCAGGCTGCAGTCGAGCAAGCGCGAGCCGGCGACCACGCCCATATTGCCCATTTCCTGGGTGAAGCTGGTCAGTTCGCGGGTGCCAGCGACCAGGGTCGTGGAGCGCACGAAGGTGCCACGGCCATGTTCGCGCCTGAGCAGCCCGTGCTCCTCAAGATTGCGCAAGGCGTGGCGCAGCGTGATACGGCTCACCCTGAACAAGGCGCACAATCTGTCTTCGGCCGGAATCTGGTCACCGGTCGCCCACTCGCCGCTCTTGACGATGGTGCGGATCGCTTCCTCCACCTGATACCAGAGCGGCTCGGGCCTGCTGCGGTCCGGTTGCTGAAAGCTCGGCTCGCTCACCTTATCTGCCTCCACTGTGCTCCGGCGAGACCGGCCAGCGAGGCGCCGACGAGACCGGCGCGAGAGCCGAATTCGCCGGACCGCAGAACGACATCCCGCAGATGCGGCGGCAGCTGACGCCGCAATGCCGCAAGCAGCGGCGGCCCTATCACGTCCAGTGCATCGGCAAGGCCGCCGGAAATCAGGACTGCCTGGGGATCGAGCAGCGCGACCGCACCCGCAAGGGCAGTGCCCAGCCGGCGCGCCGGCAGCTCCAACGCGTCAAGTGCGGCCGTCTTGCCAGCCCGGGCGGCCTCGACCAACCTGCCGCAATTGGCCAACCCGATCTGACGCGCCGCGGCGTCGAACGCCCGCCCCGAAGCGAAGCGCTCCAGCCAGCCGCTGCGGTCCTCGCCTTCATCCTCGATGTCGGCGCAGGCCCAGCCGAATGAGCAGGCGCCGCCACGTGCGCCGGCGACGATGCGGTCATTGGCCATAACGGCGGAGCCGATGCCGGTGCCGATCGCCAGCAGGATCGCATCGGAGAGGCCCTTTGCAGCACCTTCGACCACCTCGGCCAGCATGGCGATCTGCGCGTCATTGCCTATGGCAACAGGCAGACGAGGAAACAAGGCCGCGACATCGATGCCGTCGAGATAGGGCAAGTTCGGAATCCAGCGGCAAACCGAGCCCTCGACAAGTCCGGGCACCGCAAGCCCGAGGGCGTCGACCGGACCGGCCTCGGCTCGCAACACGTCGATGCGGGCGACGAAGGCATCAAGGCTTGCCGGCGCAGGCTCGCGGCCCAGCATCTCCAGCCAACGAACATCGCCGGTATGGATAGCGGCGCGCAAATTGGTGCCGCCGAGATCGATGGCGAGAACGCGTGTCATCGAGAGCGGCCCCGACTGGCGGCCGCCCGCTCCTCGGTGCGCCAGCTCCCCAAGGTGTCGGCGACTCTGGTCGGCAGTGCGGTACATACCCCGGTGCACGCGGCGGCAAAGCCGCCGAGCAGACTGAGCGCGTCGTGTCGATGAATCGAAAACATGCTCAGTCTCCCGCTCTTACCGACATCCGCATCCCTGTGTAATGTCATTATAACGACATGACTTCGATCGCAAGAGCCTCGCGGCATGTTTGGGCCTGGCCGGCAGGGAGAAACAGCTTGAGCTATTTCAGGTAATTGTTTGTTTTCAAAATGCGATCACTCACTTTATAGACCGAAGTAAGAAATCGCCGCAGCGCCGGCAGGAACTCTCCAGGAAGATAGCGCTTGCATCATTGCTTCAACTTGTCATAACGTCATTGATATCGCTGTGCGGCGCGGAGGATCCGGATGTCTTTGGCTTGGATTTCGAAACTGGCACTGGCTGCAGGGTTGTTGACATCGCCCACCGTCGGCTGGGCTCAGTCGGTCAACATCTCCTATCTGACCCACTGGTCGCCGGAGACGGTGGCGTTGCTGGACGCTGCGGCCAAGGACTACGTCAAGACCAATCCGGATGTGACCGTCACCGTCCGCGCCGTTCCCTTCGGCGACCTCCTGACGACACTGCGTTCCCAAGGCGGCAGTTCCGATGGGCCGACGATCAGCGGCATCTACGATTTGTGGCTGCCCGAACTGGCGCGAGACAAGCTGGTCGCGCCAGCCCCCGACACGGTTGCCGGCGAGGTCAAAAGTGCGTGGCCGGCCGGTGTCGTCAGCGCAGCCTCCGTTGGTGGCACGCTCTACGGCATTCCAAACGAGATCGACGTCTATGCGCTGAACTACAATAAGAAGCTGTTCAAGCAGGCAGGCATTACGGCGGCACCGAAGACCTGGTCCGAATTGAAGGATGCGGCCCAGAAGCTGACCAGGAAAGACGCCGGCCAGCAAGGTTTCGGCATGATCAACTCCTGGGCGGCGGGCGTCGTCCATCCCTTCGCCTCGCTGCTGGTCTCCAATGGCGGCGACTTGGTCAAGGACGGCAAGCCGGTGCTCGACAGTGCTCAAGCCGGCGAGACTTTCCAGCTCTACGAGGACCTGATCAAGTCCGGCGCCAGCGATCCGGCGATGGCCACCGCCGACGCCAACACCACCGGTCCCTTCCTTGACAATTTCGTCTCCGGCAAGACCGGCATGATCATCATGGCCAACTGGTGGGAAAGCGCGTTGAAGACCGGCATGGGCGACAAGTTCTCCAACATCGCCACCGCACCGATCCCGGTCGGTCCGAGCGGCGACAAGCCGCATTCGATCTCCTATTCGTGGATGACCGTCGTCAACGCCAATGCCGGTGAGGCCGAGCAAAAAGCGGCATGGGATTTCCTGGCATGGCTGAACAATCCAAAGTCCGGCAAGAACGGCGCCTCGGCCATGTCGGATATTCTGATGTCGATGGGCATCCTGCCGTCGCGTGCCTCCGATATCGAAGCCCATAAGGACAAGCTCGGCTCCGAGTTCCTGTCCGGCTATGTCAGCGTGCTTGCCGACGCCAAGCCCTTCCCTGTCGTGCCGGGTGGCCAGGAGTTCAGCGAGTCGTTGCAGCAAACGCTCGAAGCGTTGCAGTATGGGCAGCTCTCGGCGAAGGATGCGCAGGCGAACGCGCAGGCCGATGCCGTTTCGATCCTGGAGCGTGCCGCCAAATAGTGAAGGCGCTGTTTCGAGAGCTCGGCGCTTTGGAAGCAGAGCGATGATCAAGACCTATCGTGCCTCGGCGGGCATCATGCTGGCGCCCGCGGTGACATTGATCGGCGTGTTCATCCTGCTGCCGATGCTGCTCACCATCTGGCTGTCGTTCCAGGACTGGTCGACGCAGACGCCTTTTTCCAATGCGAGCTTCATCGGCTTCGACAATTTTCGCGAAATATTCGGCCCGACCTCGGTCGGGCGGGATTTCAAGAGAGCGCTGCTCAACACCGCGATCTACACGGCGCTGTCGGTGGTCCTCATCCTGCCGCTCTCGCTAGCATTCGGCCTGATGGTCTACCAGCGTGATGTCGCAGGCGGCACGGCACTCAGGACAGTGTTGTTTTCCACCTACATGGTGCCAATGATCGCCGTGACGCTGGTCTGGTCGAAGCTCTATTCGCCGAGCGAAGGGCCGGTCAACCAGATGCTCGGTTTGATCGGCATCGGCGCGCAACCATGGCTATCCTCGCCAAGCTCGGCGCTGATCTCGATCGTCGTCCTCAACGTCTGGCAGCAGATCGGCTATTTTACGGTGCTGGCGGTTGCCGGGCTGACCCAGATCCCGGGCAGCCTTTACGAGGCGGCGACGCTGGACGGCGCCAACCGGCGCGAACAGTTCCGCTTCATCACCTTGCCGCTGCTGCGGCGCACGCTCCTGTTCAGCGCCGTAATCGCCATCATCAACGCCGTGCAAGTATTCGAGCCGGTTGCGCTGATCACCCAAGGCGGCCCGGTCGGCTCGACTAACGTGCTGACCTACCATATCCGCCGTGTCGGCATCGAGCGCGCGCAAGGCGGATTGGGCTCGGCCATGGCAGTGATGCTGATGCTGGCGCTGATCGTCGTCGTGTGCGCGCTGTTCGCCTATGCCGACCGGAAGGACGCCGAATGAGCGCGCCTGGCCGCTCGGGATGGTCGAGCCGGTTGGCGCGCAAACGCCCGGCGGGCCGCAGGGCGCTGCTCGCGACGGTGATGCTGCTGGTTGCCGTGGCCTCTGCCTTCCCGCTGTTATGGATGATGCTTTCCAGCCTGAAGACGCCGGCCGAAACCATGCAGGTGCCGCCGGTGTGGATACCGCGCACGCCGAGCCTCGAAGCCTACGAGAAAGTGTCCGGCGTGATCAATGTCGGCCGCTCGATGTGGAATTCGCTGGTGATCGCCACCATCACCACCGCCGGCATTCTGGTGACCAGCATGATGGCTGGCTATGCCTTCGCCAAGCACCACTTTCCCGGCCGCTCGCTGCTGTTTTCGGTGCTGATCGCCACCATGTTCCTGCCGCCGATCGTCACGCTGATTCCGCTTTATCGTCTCGTCGGATCGATCGGCCTGAATGCCAGCCTTGCCGGCATCATCGTGCCCAACCTCGCCAATGCGTTCGGTATTTTTCTGATGCGCCAGTTCATCGCCGGCGTGCCGGACGATTTGATCGATGCCGCGCGGATGGATGGGGCGTCGGAACTTCTGATCCTGTTCAAGATCGTCGCCCCGAGCGTGGCGCCCGCGATCGCGGCACTGGCGCTGTTTGCCTTCGTCTATCATTGGAACAGCTATCTGTGGCCGCTGACAGTTTTGCAGGGCAATGCAGAGGATTATCCGATCGTCATTAGCCTCAGCCGCCTGCTCAGCTACAACAGAGGCGCCCTCAATACAGGACTGGTCATGGCCGGCGCCACGCTCGCCGTGCTGCCGCCATTGGTGCTATTCGCCTTCCTGCAGCGCTTCTTCGTGGATTCGATCGTCGGCTCGGCAGTCAAGGGGTAGCGTCCGCGGCACGGCCGGCATTCGCCTGGCTGTCATCGGGACGCGCTGGTGCGCAGAACGGAGCTAGGCAGATAGCCGCGTTCTGAAAGCTATCAGTTCATCAGCGAACCTGGACGCGAATACCCCCACCGCCTCAGCTACAGCCAGAGCCTCAGAAGGGTCTTGATGATGTTATGGGGCTATACTCGGCGTTTCCACCCTGCCCGGGAACGCAGTTTATTGTCGGTCTAATGCGTGTGACTGCAGCCGAACTTAAGTCGGACGCATTGTTGCGGCCGCCGTTAAGGAATGTGGATGAGCCAGGCGAATTGTGGTCGGCCCGAACCGATGGCGCCGGCGCGATATGCAGGTCCATAGCTCCTTACTGGCCCGCGTGGGCCGCCGCTCGACGCCGCTACGGCCTCTCACGTTCAGCCTTTGCATATACTGGTTTTTCTTGGAGGCAGAGGAACACAATGCCGCAATGGTGGTTCGGTGCCGGCAGCGGTCCTCACTCACTGCTGGCAGATTGAAGGGCCCGATCGGCCCGCGTTTTCGAGAGGCGCGGGCCATCGAGGCAAGCAAAAGCGGCAGGGCAAAGCGTGGGCACCCGACGGATCGACAAGGAAAGATATGAGCGCACCACAATCGCAGCTCGCACATTGACCGACTCCGAGCGTCTTGCACGCCAGGCGAAAACTGCGCGATTGCGCGAGCAGCGACTGAGCGCTGAAACATCGCCGTCGAAGCCGATTGCTGCGGACGCGGAAACCAAGCTGCCCCCGAAGAAGAAGGGCAAACCAATTCAGGCCGGCTAACGACTAGCGCGTCCGGCGCTCATCGCGTGTGAGGCGTCCTCACGGCCGGTCTGCCCACCCGCTCCCAGCCCGCTGCCGTCTTGTCAGGACATTCCGCGCGGCTGATGGGCCTCCGGGCCGATCGCGCCAAATTCATGGTTTACCTAGCCAGTGGCGGCCTCGCGGGGCTGGCCGGCGTCATTCTTGCCGCCCAGTTTGGTGCCGGGCAGCCCATAAGGGGTTGGCTGGCAGCTGTTTGCCGTCGCCGCGGTTATTGTGGCGCCACAGTGCTGACCGGCGGCTCCGGCTCGGTGATCACGACGTTAGCCGGGGTGCTGCTGCTCGGTATCCTGTTCAATGTTCTGAACTTCGAGAACGGCCTGGGCTGGATTTCCCTCTCAGCCTATTGGCAGAGCGTCATCCGCGTTTTTTTCTGCTGGCGGCTGTGCTCCTACAGGCGCGACTTGCCGGCCGACGCGTCTCCGCGTGACCTGCGTTTTACGTCGAAAGGGGCGCACCGCGCGTGTCGTGATCTGCGCCACAAGAGCTGTCCCCGCGCCCGCGGCCTCCCGGAGGGGGCGAGGGTCGATCGGTGCGCACCGATCTGCAGCCATGCATTGGGAGGGAGACATTGCTGCGGCCGCCGAACCTTGATTGTGACTTCGTGTTCCAGAACTAAAGGAAACGGACGGAACAGCAATGCGATCAGTTCGCCAGGCCCGCAGCTCTAAGGACCGCTTTCGCGGTATCGGACGCGGTCGAAGTTTTGCTGAAGAATTGGCCGAAGCCTCGCTGCGACTCGCGGCTTGCTGCAAATCGAGGCGTGCCTTGCCAACCTGCGCTGCAAAAAGCCACCAAGAATAGCGCGTAAGGCGTCCATTACCGCAGCCAAGGACGCCAACATTGCGCGGCGAACAATTTCAGACCTGTAGCCAAACATCCTTGTTGCGGTGTGGCTTCAATGCGTACCGAAGGTGTAGCCGCGTGCATGTAACCAAATTGCCGGCTCGGCGTTTCCTTCAACGCCGTTGCAACGGTCCCGCCCACCAACGCAAGCTTACCGAACACGAATTGGCGAGGCGATAGCTTCTTCCACGAGCATAGACTGGCAAATTCATGAGTGGCAATTTTCTGGTGATCCAACCTGAGGAAGGCATTGCCGTGCTCAAGGGGCTTGCCTCCTCGGCGCGGATCTCGATGCTGAAACTGCTGCATGAGAAAGGGCCGATGAATGTCAACGAAATCGCCGCCGTGCTGTCGCTGCCGCAATCGACCGTCTCGACCAACATCCAGGTGCTGGAGGATGCGGGGCTGATCCGCACCGAGAACCGGAAGGCGAAGAAAGGCAATCAGAAAATCTGTTATCCGACGGCCGAAGAAGTGCTCGTCGTGTTCAAGGGCGAATATCGTGCGGTCAAGAACGACGCGATGGAAGTGTCGATGCCGATCGGGCTTTATACCGGCTTCGAGGTTACCGCGCCCTGCGGCCTTTGTTCGCCGGACGGCATCATTGGTCTGCTCGATGTTCCCAACACTTTCCTTGATCCGGACCGCATGAAAGCCGGGCTGCTGTGGTTCACGCGCGGCTTTGTCGAATACCAGTTCCCCAACAATGCCAAGCTCGCCAATGCCGAGATCACCGGACTCGAAGTGGCGATTGAGCTGTCCTCGGAGGTGCCGGGCACCAGCGCCGATTGGCCCTCTGACATCACGCTGACGATCAATGGCGTCGATGTCGGCACCTGGACGTCGCCGGGCGATTTCGGCGACAAGCGCGGCGTCTTTACGCCCTCATGGTGGAAGCTCAAGGGCTCGCAATACGGCAAGCTCAAGAACTGGCGAATTGTCAATGAAGGCACCTATATCGACGGGGTCAGGATTTCCGAAACCGGCCTCGCCGCACTTGACCTGAAGAACCATCATTCAATCCGTATCCGTATCGGCGTCAAGGACGACGCCAAGCGCCCCGGCGGGATCAACATTTTCGGCAAGGGCTTTGGAAATTACGATCAGGACATCCTGCTCAGGATCAAAACGGGTTGATATCATCGACCCCGGTTAGAAAAATAGTGACCCAATTTCAGCTGCTTCCTTTCATTTAGCCAAATCGGCATCCAATTGTCAGACTTGCGGCTATCTTGTCACCGACGCTCAGAAACCGATTGGCACGACTGGTCTCACCGAGGAGTTCGACGAGAGAATCTAAATATATTATCTTACGCGACCAACTTACCTTTTTTACTCTCAACCTGCCTCGTCGCAGGCTTCGCCGACTGCCTACGTCATCAGCCTGGGACATCTAGCCCATCGGTTATCGCTGGACGACCATCGATCAGAAACGGCGACTGGCAGCACCATTGTGATGAGCGAGCTTAATCTGTGCCTTTCTTGGGTTTTTGTCGGCGTCCGTCGGGCAATGCGACCTGGACGAGGTGGGTAGCCCAGCGGCTACGATTGGATCACGTTCTCTAGGCAACTCTGGAAAGTATGTGCCGATCCAAGTCGCACTTGGCCAGACCATATCGCCAGCGGTGGTTCGTCGTCTCGCGTCTGCTCTGGTAGAACAAAGTCAATTGCCGGCCTTCGATCATTACGGTCGAATGGCCATTCTCTCCTGGCTCGCCAGGATCAAGGACGGGGCCGACAGAGACATAAGGACCCTCTACCCTATCGGCGATAGCAAAGAAAACGCGTTGACGGCTTCCACGGGGGCCGTCGGGGAGGAAGCAGGTAGCGTTGAGAAGCACGCGGCCATCCGGCAATTCAACCAGTTGCGCCCCTTCTATTCCCCACTCGTAATCGGGGTGCTCGCGCGCATTGTGATGCGGCACATCGAGATGATCGAGTATCTTGCCGAGACGTTTCCATGGCCCGAACCAAGAATCGGATTGGCTGCGCGCCAGATAGACATCAGGCTGAGGCACCCTGGTGAATTTGGGCATGCCTGAATAGACGATATAGCGCTTGCCGGCGATGATTGCGGGGTGGGGATCGTAGATGCCGTCCTCATCGGTGTCGGGCAGCGACAATATCGCCGGATTGAGCACGACCCAATGAAAGCCGTCATTGGAGACCGCGTGCTCGCAACGTCCGCCGGACTTCATGAATTCGGTCTGGATAAACATGTGGAAGACGCCGCACTCATGAATGACGCCGGGCGCCGCAATGCCCGATCCGGTTACCGGCAAAACGATCGCCTCGTGCTCTATCCAGGGTCCATAAAGATCCGGCGCTGTGGCGTGGAGGATTTTCCAGCTCTCGGTTGTGACGGTGCCGCTGGAGCCGAAGACGTGCCAGAGCGTGCCATCGAACACCGGACAAGGGTCCTTCACATCATCCACCGCCTGCGGGTGAAACAATGGAAAGACGTTGGTTTCAAAGTCGATCTTCATTCCCAAGCATTCCCGCGATTGTTTCGCGGACCCCTTTGATTTGGACCGTCTGCGTGCCTCAGCCGAATCGATTCGCAGCCCTCATTTATAACTCCGCCCATGAACGGTTGTTGAACGATTGAACGATTTCAACCGTTCTGTGGCAATGCGCCACATTTTGGGTGAGGTCACGCACGGCGCGGGGCTTCAGCTTCTGGAGCGGCCATCATGTCAGCCGGATGCAGGGTCGTTCGGCTTGACCTTCTCTCTTGAGCCATGGCCGGAATGGCGCGGACCGCTGGCCTTGCCCGAGACAGTTTGGAACTATGGAACAACTTACTGGGATGAAAGTTATAGAGATGGCTGCGAATTTCATCGAAGCTGCCTCGATTAACGTATGTTATCCGAGGCAATTTCTAATTGTAACGAAGGATTTCTATATGGAAATGGCGGTGGGCACCCCCATAAAACCAGATACCACCGTACAGTCGTCAATTCTACTTTGCTTTTCCCACCTCCGATGGAATTTTGTATTCCAAAGACCGCAACAGATCCTGACGCTCGCCTCAAAACAGCAGCAGCTAATTTATTTCGAGGAGCCGATCTTCGACGAAAGGCGCCACGCTTCGATGCGGGTGAACGATGTTTCACCTACGATCAAAATTGTGACGCCGGTTATTCCAGTCGGCACGTCCGCGACCAAGGCGGATGCGCTCCAGCGCAGATTCGTCGACCAGATCGTCGCCTCTACGCCGCATGAACGGTTAACCGCGTGGTATTACACGCCCATGGCACTACGTTTCAGCGACCATCTCGCCTATGACGTCTGCGTCTACGACTGCATGGATGAACTCTCCGCGTTCAAGAACGCACCCGCAGAGTTGAATCAGCTGGAAAAGGCGCTGTTCCAACGTGCCGATATCGTCTTCACGGGCGGGCAGAGCCTTTACGAGGCCAAGCGAAGCCTGCATCGTTCGATCTTTCCTTTCCCAAGCAGCATCGACGTTGCACATTTCCATCAGGCGAGAGAGCCGGGTGAGGACCCACTCGACCAGGCCAACATACCTCACCCGAGAGTGGGGTATTTCGGGGTCATTGACGAGCGGCTCGACGTCGAATTGGTAGCGGAGACGGCTGCAGCAATGCCGGACGTGCAATTCGTCATGCTCGGCCCTGTGGTCAAGATCGATCCGGCGAGGCTGCCCACGGCAAGCAACCTGCATTGGCTGGGCGGCAAGTCCTATGCCGACCTGCCACGCTACCTCCGGCATTGGAGTGCCGGCTGGATGCCTTTCAAGCTCAATGAGGCGACACGCTACATCAGTCCGACAAAGACTCCTGAATTCCTGGCGGCAGGACTGCCGGTGGTTTCCACAGCGATCGTCGACGTCGTGCGCACCTACGGCGCCGAAGGCCTGGTCGACATTGTCGACGCCGAGGATATCGAAGCCAAGCTTCGATCCATCCTGGCGCGTCCCCGCGATTTCCTGGTGGGGAAAGCCGACGCCTACCTCGCCGACATGTCCTGGGAGAAGACCTGGAATGCGATGGCGGCCCACATCCAGCGCGCCCAGGCGATGAAGAGCGTCGTGCCGTTGCTGAGGGGAGCGTGAGCATGTTCGACTGGCTGATCGTCGGCGCCGGCTTCGCCGGCAGCGTGCTGGCGGAACGCATCGCATCGCAACGACAAGAAAGCGTGTTAATCGTTGACAGACGAAATCACGTCGGCGGCAATGCGTATGACTGTTATGACGAGGCGGGGATCCTGATCCACCGCTATGGGCCGCACATATTCCACACCAATGCCCAATCGATCGTCGACTACCTGTCGCAGTTCACCGAATGGCGGTCTTACGAACACCGCGTGCTGTCGCTGGTCGACGGAAAGCTGCTGCCGATACCGATCAATCTAGACACCATAAACCGCCTTTACGGCCTTAAGCTGACATCCGAGCAGTTGCAGGAGTTCTTCGCTTCCCGGCGAGAGACGGTGGAAGAAGTCCGCACAGCCGAAGACGTCGTCGTGAGCACCGTGGGCAGGGAGCTCTACGAGAAATTCTTCCGCGGCTACACCAGGAAGCAGTGGGGTGTTGACCCTTCCCAGTTGAGCAAATCAGTCACAGCGCGGGTGCCAACGCGGACCGATCGGGATGATCGCTACTTTGGCGACACTTTCCAGAAAATTCCGGCAGGCGGGTATACGCGCATGTTCCAGCGCATGCTGGATAATCCCAAGATCAAGATCATGCTGCAGACCGACTATCGTGAGATTCGCGACAAGATTCCGTGCCAGCGGATGATCTACACCGGGCCAATCGACGAATTTTTCGATTGGAAGCTGGGTCGCTTGCCTTACCGCTCGCTGCGCTTTGAGCACGTGACGCTTGATTGCGAGGAGTTTCAGCCGGTCGCCGTCGTCAACTATCCGCAGACGGAAAACTACACCCGCATCACCGAGTACAAGCATCTGACCGGACAGAAGAGTCCGAAGACCAGCCTGACCTACGAATACCCCTCGGACATCGGAGATCCATATTACCCGGTGCCGCGGCCCGAAAACGAGGCGTTGTACAAGAGCTACGAAGCGTTGGCAGCGGCGTGCCCACAGGTCTGGTTCGTCGGACGTCTGGCGACATATCGCTATTACAATATGGATCAGGTCGTCGGGCAGGCTTTGGCGACGTTCGCGCGCATTCAAAAGAGCATGCCGGCAAACGGCATCGGGCAGATGCCGACGCAGCGCGAGGCGGCGGAGTGAACGATGCGCCGGGATTAAGCTGCGTTCGAGGCGACCATTAACATTTGAGATGGCGCAAAGATCAGCCGAACCTAATATGCCGTTGGAGGGGTCGTGCGTACGAGACGTTTCACAAAGCCGATAGTCGCTCAACCCAGCCGGATCGATCGCGACAGGTTTGTTGTGTCGGTAACGGACGCGGCCCAGGTTCTGCTGAAGGATTGGCCGGAGCCGGCTTGCAAGTCGAGACTCGCAACAATCGAGGCGTGCCTTGCCGTCCTGCGCGGCGAAAAGCCGCCAAGGGTCGCACGCGAGGCGATCATCGCTGGAAGGAGGCATCTATCTCGGCGGACAGATTTAGGCTTACCGCGTTGCCGATGCCAGTAAAGCGCGGCGCACTATCGGCGGGCTATACCGCGCCTGCTGGCTCGTTTTCGAAGGCCTCGAACAATCGGCGCTGGCGTTCCAACTCGTCGGCAAGCGGCTTGTGAAGAGTGCGCGAACCGTCCGCATGAATGGTGGAGAACAAGCCTACTTCGGCGTGGCGCGAATTGTCCCAACCGGGGTAGGCCGTCACCGGGTACAGGCATATGCCCTGAATAGGTGCTCCGAGGCTCATCGCATCGCGCACTTCGTCGCAAACATAATGGAGCCAAGCCGGCCGTCCTGAGCCCTCGGCGCCGGTCTCGGCAATAAACATCGGCTTCTTGTAGCGCTCGTCGACCTCGGCCAGCATTTCCGAAAGCGCCCGGTATTCGTGGTGCCCCATCGGTATCGTTGGCCCATTCAAGTACCATTGGTTGTGCGGATAGAAGTTGAGGCCTATGACGTCGACAAGGTCCTCGCTGCCACCCAACTCCGGCTCCGCGCGCCCGACCAGCATGTCGTAAGCCTCGAACTGGCCCTGACGAGCATTTTCGGCGCGCCGCCGCTCGGCGCGAGTGCGGTCACGAGGAGCAATATGGATGAGCGGTTCAGCCCAGATGAACCTGCAACTGGGTTCGGCCTCCCGCATTGCTCTGATCCCGGCGATCGCTGCCCTGACAAGGTGGCGTTTGAACCATCCCCGCTTGTTCTGCCCGACGCGCGGGAAATAGCCGACCTCCACCGCCCATGCAAAGAACGAAATTTCGTTGATCGGACATACCAGGGGAGCCACTCCGGTGGCTAAGCGATGAACCCGAACAGCTTCCGCGGCGAAACGGACATAGGCCTCGACAAAGCCGAGGCCACCTTGGTCGACGTGGTCTGGCGAACCATAGTGGAAGATATCCCAGATAACCTGCACCCCGGCCGCTTGGGCTGCTTCGATCACCGACATCCAGCTCGACCAGTCAAACACTCCCGGCGCTGTTTCGATCAAGTGCCAGCGCAAGCCGTCGCGGATCGTGCGAAGCCCAAGCTCGGCACAGCGGCGATAGTCGCCGGATGCATGGGTGTCATGTGAGGTCGCACGGATCAGATCAAGGCGCACCCCGTCGGCACGACGATGCGAGGAACACTCGAAACCAGCCATGAAAAAGCTGTCGATGCCAGAAGGATCTGCCGCATGCCGACGAGCCGGTTCCTCGTTCATACCGGCATCCTGTCGGCCAGGGATGGCGCAAGCACTTGCGTTCGGCGATCGCCCTTTGCCGGGTTCGGTCGCCTCTTCGATTTCGATTCGGCTGCCATCACGTCGACATGTTGGCGTTGCCGGGCGATCACCGCCATGATCTCCTCGCGCAACACGGAGACGAGATCGGGCTGGTTGCGGCTTCGACGCTCGTAAGCCAACAGCAGTTGCAAGCGTTCGCGCGCCACCGGCGCGCTGCCGCGGCGCTTGAAGATATCGAGCAGGTTCATGCTGCCCTCCTTCCCAACAGCCGGTCGAGGAGGCCCCTCCGCTCGAAAGGCAGAATGACCGGCAGGTCCTCGCCCTCGAGTCTTCTTGCCGCGTCGATATAGGCGCGTGCGGCGGGGTTGGTGTTTTCGCTGAGCGTAACCGGCGCGCCCACATTGGATGCGCGCAGTAGTACAATGCGGTTGGTGCCAAAACACGTGTGCTCGACAGGCAAGCGACAGAGGAAATGGCCAAATCCGAATTCGCTCCTTGCGCTGCTCAAGAAGATGCAAATTTCGGATTGGCCACCCCAGCAATACGCCACCTCACGCGGCCTGCTGCATTGCCCGTTCGTTGACGCCAGTTTCGCCGAGTTGGGTGAGCGCCTCATCGGTGGCTTTTTCTTCTTCCAGAGTCTGTTCCAGAAGTGGGACTGCGTCTCTTAGGCCGAGCAAGCCCGCCCACGTCACAAGAGTGCCGTAGCGCGCGATTTCATAATGCTCGACGGCCTGGGCTGCAGCCACGAGCCCTGGGTCCAATGCTGGAGCGTCTCCGAATTCCTCCAAAATCTCCTGCCCCTCCTCGATCATGCCATCGATCGCTGGGCAGGTCTTGCCCTGAGCCCTCTTGCCAAACGCGTCGAAAACCTGCTGCAGGCGATCGATTTGACCTTCTGTCTCGTCTCGATGCTTTTCGAACGCGGCCTTCAGCTCCTCGGACTCTGCGCCCTTTGCCATTTTCTTTAAGGCGGTCAGAATCTTCCGTTCGGCGTAGTAGATGTCCTTCAGACCATCGTAGAAAAGGTCTTCCAAGCCCTTGGAGCTGCCTTGTGATCTTCTCGTCGTCGCCATTCTCATCTCCTGTTGAAAGCTATCGATGGATGTACGGCTCTAACGAGGCCAGTGCCTTGTTGTTCCTTCACCATGGCCCACAACTCGCTTGTCCTGCCAATGCTGGAACGAACTGCTCATTCTTGAGTGGAGGCGCGTCTATTTTGGTCCGGTTAACCGATGTGAATGCGCATCTGAGAAACTTCCGCAATTGATGTGGGGTGAAGTTGAATTGGAGATGTGTGGTGCGACGGCGTGAAGATCCTATCGAAAAATATGTCGGCACGCGAAGTCGCCGCCACCGCCTGATCTCGACAGAGCTCACCTTCATAGCGCCGAGGCAAATTGTTCCGACGCCCTCGATTTCAGACCGCGAGCTCGAAAACATGGTCGCTGGCCATGCGGTCAGTTGTGGTCTCGCCGTGGACTTCGATCATACCCGCTAATGTCGGATGCGACCTCGCGCCACGGGCGCCTACACTAAAGGCCTCCCCGACGTTCGAACCCGCCCCATTTATGACGTTCTGCCATTGTGAGTCCAAAGGCCTTATGCGAAATGCGATCGCAATCGCCTCGGGTCCCACGTCGACCTGGCTCAGGCCCAGTTCCGCAATCCGGCAACCGCCAGCAAGGCGCGCGTTCCCGTGGCCACTTCGAGTTTGGCGGACGTTGTGCTGTTCCAGTCTGCACCGATCTCTGTCACCGGCGGGGGTTGCTCACGGCTCGCGCGCAATGGATCAGGGATTGCTGCGCACGGTGGCAGTCGGCTGCTCGTCGTGCAGGTGATCGCCTCTTTCCTTCAACGTCCACGCGACGCTTCGCCGAGAAGCTCCAGCACGCTGGCGCGTGGGCGACTGAGGCGGCTTCTCACCGTTCCCAGCGCGCAACCGCATTTGCTCGGCGCCCACGGATCCGGTTCAACGGGACGGCTTGGTCTTTCACCGCCTTCATAGGATTTTCGGGGTATGTAGGTCGTTGACATGGCCCGCGCCCGGGAATAGGCGCGGGCCGATCGGACAACCCCGATCACGCAGCTGGAGGAAAACGCTGCAGGAATCAAACCTTGCTCCGGCGCTGTTGTTCCAGCTCTGGTGCAAAAAAGCTCGTGTCCTGTTCGCGGCTTGTGCACCGACACGTCCGGACCCAGCGCATGACATCCATATCTGCCGATCCCGATTTGAAAATCCCTGTGTCCATGTCCGGGCAACTTCCCTCGAGTATCCAGGTCTGCCGTGGCGCTAGCTGCGATTGCTGGATGTGAAGGTGAGATGGGCCTGCCAGCCTGGTCCTGTGGGTACATAGGAAGAAGATCACTGATGTCCCGGCAGATCACTGACCCTAGTTCGGCTGCGTCCAGGGCAAGGCCTTCGGCCTGAAGCCGCCACACCCGGTGAAACAAACCGCTGAGCCGGAGTCCATGTCCCAACCGGGCAGCGACGGCTGTGAAAGGACCCTGGTGCTCCGCGAAAACCGACTCTTCTGATAATGCGGGGCCGAGTTTTTTAAAGACGCGGGAACATCGATGCTGCCTCACGGGTTCGGCGCAGGAAACCTCCATAGTCCGAAGGAAAGCGGCCGGGGTTGGCTCCGGAATTTAGGAAGCAGCCGTTTCTCAGCACCCGTTTGCGCGGCATCAGTTCGGCCAAGCGCGTTGCCGGCGGCGCTGCAGACGGGCATCCACAGGAGATGAAGCATGCGGGCTCTCGTTTGGCATGGAAAAGAAGATATACGTTGCGACCAGGTTACCGATCCCGAAATCGAGGACCCGCGCGACGCCATTATCAAGGTGACCAGCTGCGCGATCTGCGGCTCGGATCTGCACCTCTATCACAACTTCATCCCGGCGATGCTGCCTGGCGACATAATGGGCCACGAGATGATGGGAGAGGTGGTGGAAGTTGGATCCGGCGTAAACGGCGTCCTCAAGAAGGGAGATCGCATCGTCGTCCCCTTCACAATCATTTGCGGTGAATGCGAGCAGTGCAAGCGCAAGAATTTCTCGGTTTGCGAACGCACCAACCGCAACAAGAATATCGCCGACAAAGCATTCGGGCACACCACGGCCGGGCTGTTTGGCTATACCCATCTCACCGGCGGTTACCCGGGCGGACAAGCCGAATATGTTCGCGTGCCGTTTGCCGACGCCACGCATATCAAGGTACCGGACGGCCTCTCCGATGAGCTGGTCCTCTTCCTCGGCGACATCTTTCCAACCGGCTGGCAGGCTGCTGTTCAGTGCGACATCGAGCCGTCCGATACGGTCGCGATCTGGGGCTGTGGCCCGGTGGGGCAGATGGCCATACGCAGCGCCATCCTGATCGGGGCCGAGCAGGTTGTGGCGATCGACTGCCTGCCGGAACGCCTTTCCATGGCTGAGGCAGCCGGCGCCATCACAATCAACTTCAAGGACGCGAGCGTAATCGAAACGCTGAATGAGCTTACGGGTGGCAAAGGGCCGGACAAATGCATCGATGCCATCGGGATGGAAAGCCATGTGTCACTTGGCCAACCAGACACTCTCTATGATCGCGCGAAACAGATCATGCTGATGGAAAACGATCGCCCACACGTGCTGCGGGAGATGATCTATGTCTGCAGGCCGGCCGGCGTCATCTCAATCCCGGGCGTGTATAGCGGGTTCGTCGACAAGATCCCGATGGGCCAGGCCATGAACAAGGGCCTGACTTTCAGGATGGGCCAGACGCATGTGAATCGCTGGGCCGACGACCTGCTGCGCCGCATCGAAGAAGGTCAGATCGACCCCTCCTTCGTCATCACCCACACGGTCGGGATCGAACGAGGACCCGAGATGTACAAGGTATTCCGCGACAAGCAGGATAGTTGCGTCAAAGTCGTACTGAAGCCCTAGGAGAGCCATGAACATGCTTACCAAATTCGGCAATCTCAGCAGATCGCCAAGCGACCCCAGGGTGGTAAGGTCTGGCCCGACCGCGCTCACAGCCTCCGATATGCTTGCAAGCAAACTCGGCTGGTTCAGCATAGCGCTGGGTGTCGCCGAGCTTGCGGCCTCCCAGCGGATCGCCCGCGCACTCGGCATGCGCGGCAAGGAGAGCATCATCCGTGCCTACGGGGCGCGGGAAGTCAGCAGCGGCATTCTCTCGCTGTCGGTAGACAAACAGGCAGGCCTTTGGAGCCGTGTGGCCGGTGACGCGCTCGACATAGCAACACTCTTGCCGGCGTTCCGGCGCGACAATCCAAAACGTGACAATGTCGGCCTTGCTCTGGTCCTCATCGCCGGTGTGACGCTCATCGATTGGTTGAGCGCCCAAAAGGTAAGCGCCCGGCACGCTCGCGGCCGCGCGCAACCGCAGGATTTTAGCAACCGCAGCGGCTTCCCACGCGGAGTGGCCGCCGTGCGGGGCCTTGCGCGGACGGAGAGGTCGACATCTGCCGGCCAGAACCGATGTGCTGGTTGACCGGCACCACGCCTGTCCTCCTTCTCTGCCGTCGCCGCTGCCCGAAATGGCCGTGGGTCAACAGGATGGCAGCCGGTCGGGCGCCACTGCCAAAAGGTCTCTCGGCGACATCGACAATAGTATTCCGGACATTTGGCTGCCACCGCAGTCTGTCGCGGATGGTGCGAAGGCCGAGTTCGGCGCAGCCGCGGTAGTCGCCCAGGGCATGCAAATTATGCGAGGTCGCACGAATAAGATCGAGGCGAACTCCGTCCTTGCGCCGGTGCGAGAGCACTCAAAGCCTGCGATGAAAAACTGGCGAAGCGCGAAGCTTGCGGAACCGGAGCCTCCACCTGGTGCTCGTCCCTGCGCCCCACTTCGCTCATTCGAAGTCTCCTTTCAGCAGTCGGCTTCTAACTCGGCCGCCTTGTTAGGACCGGCGTTGGCGAAATACCGCATCCAATCGGGCGCGCGCCATCTTCGTTGTCCAGTCCAGCTCGTCCTTGCGTGACCGGGTAATGCCGAACCGATTGGTCGAGCCTTTGTTCCTGTGGTGGACTGTCCGGAGCTGGGTGGCGAATGAGGAACAAGGAGGGACGTGCCAAGTTCGGGGCGATGTACCACCGCCGCCGATCGACTCGAGCGGCTGCTCAGCAACAAGAGAGGCACGGGATCACATGACCGTTCAGATTCGACTTTCCGAGATCGACCACGCCAGGCGCGAGGATCTTGGCGACGGCGCTTGGAGCATCGCACCGGACTTGGGCTATTTGAGGCTAGCAATCGTCAATGTCGTGTTCTTCGGCGCACCGGGCAGCGGAGATCGGAACTGGATGCTGATTGATACCGGGTTGCCGACGTCCCGCAGCAGCATTCTTGCGGTCGCGGAAAAGCGGTTTGGCACCAACGCACGGCCAGCCGCGATCATCCTGACCCACGGCCATTTCGACCATGTGGGAACGGTTCTAAACCTTGCGAATAAGTGGGACGTGCCTGTCTTCGCGCATCCACTCGAGCGCCCCTATTTGGACGGAACCGCATCCTATCCGCCACCGGATCCCTGGGTCGGGGGTGGACTTATGGCGCTGCTTTCGCCGCTTTTTCCACGGGGGCCAATTGATCTTGGCAACCGTTTGGAACTCTTACCTGCCGACGGATCGATCCCCGGAATGCCCGGATGGCGATGGCTACACACACCCGGGCACGCTCCTGGGCATATCTCGCTCTGGCGCGAGAAGGACCGCTCGCTGATCGTAGGGGACGCTTTCATCACCACCGGTCAGGAGTCAGTCTATGAGGTCGCCGTTCAGGATCTTGAGATGCACGGTCCGCCGCGCTACTTCACGCCGGACTGGGATGCGGCGGAAAGATCCGTGAAGCACCTGGCTGCCCTGAACCCGCAGATGGTCATCAGTGGACACGGTGCGGCTGCTGCGGGAGTGGGCATGCGTCAAGCTCTTGACAGCCTGGCTGAGCGGTTCAGGGTGTTCGCCGTCCCGCCGAAATTGAAATTCGTGCGCGAGCCGGCGGCAGTCCAAGGTAGCTGAGGCCAACCGAGCCGCCGTCGTTCTGAAATATGGTCAAGTTGGGCAGACTCTATTTCTCGAGCCGGTAGAGCTACCCGTCGGGTCGCGCCCCCCACCGTCCCCGACAAACTCTGACAAGCGGAACAAACCCGGAAGGCGCCGGGTTAGGGCGTTCGATCGGCGCAGGGCGACTGCGGCCAAGCGCCCCGAAGTTCCGCGTCAGGAGAAGACGTGAGATGGAAAACGAGTACCGCGAGGACGCGTCCTCTCCGCCGTCGAGCCGACCGGCAAGAAGTTGTTCGAGCGGCATCCGCCAAGACTTGGCTTCGATTCGCTCATGGGCCAAAACCGTGGAGGAGACCAAATGGCAAATCTGGGAAGATTGGCGATCGCGATGCTTGGCGTTCTGGCATACCAAAATCGCGACAAGCTCTGTGAATTGATTCCGGGAGCAGGGTATCTTAACCCAAACGACCCACAACGCAGAATTCTGGCTCAGATAACGAATGGCGTGTCGAGGGCTGACCTTGGTGAGATCCTCGAACGGTTCAGGGAGGTGGGGGCAGGATCGAAGGTCGACTCGTGGGTTAGCAGCGGGCCAAACCAACCGATCGAGCCAAGGGACGTCGAAGCGGCAATGGACGAAGGTACACTCAGGTCCATGTCGATGCAGATGGGTCTTTCGCGCGAGGAGCTAATCAGAAGGATTGCGCGGGATCTACCCGAGACAGTCAACGAGATGACGCCGAATGGTGAATGGCCGCCTGAGCCGACACAAGGCTTGGATAAGTCGACCCTGCTCGACAATGTATCCTAGGGGACACAGCTAGGAATACAGCCGGAGATCCAGGGTGGCAACTCTACACCGGGAATCCAATTGCTCGGACGCACCCAGTTGGACAGCCCGCCCGCCAAGTTACCGGCCTTGGGAAGGCTCGTCGGTCATGTCCCGTCAGGTGGTGTAGCTCGGCGGTTACGAAGCCGCTCGCGAGCGCGCCGTTAGTGGTGAGTGAGCGGCTCGCCCGCCACCATCAGGCGGGTTCTCAAGCGTGCCGGGCTGTCGCGGCTGAGCGATATCGAGCCGGCCGAACCGGTCCGACGCTACGAGCGCGAGAACCCCGGCGAGATGATCCATATCGACATCAAGAAGCTTGGCCGCTTCAGCCAAGTCGGCCATCGCATCACCGGTGATCCGAAAAAGGGTAAGTCTCGGAGCGCCGGCTGGGAGCTCGTCCATGTCTGCATCGACGACGCGTCCCGCATCGCCCTTTCGCAATCCTGCCATGACCCCGTCCTGGCGAACAAAGGACAGCAGATGCCCAGACGAGTCGACGACAGCGATTGAGCAGGGAACATTCAGCGCGCGAGCGGCGGCGATCGATCTCTCGATCATCTGCTGGGCATCCGACAGCAATATCGTGGAATTGACGGCAGGACATGACAAACTCCCGCCTCTGATGGTGATCTGCCGACACGAGCCGTTGGCAGATCACGATGCTTCCAATCGCTCAGGCGGTCTTTGCCTTCATTTGGCTCAGAGCAGCCAAAAGCGCCTCCGCTGCCTCACTCGATGATGCCGGGTTCTGACCGGTGATGAGCTGGCGATCGACGACTGTGTGCACGCCCCAGTCCTTGATCTTGGAGAAGACCGCACCGAGGCTGATGAGCTCGTCCTCGACGAGGAACGGCACGACCTGCGTGAGGCCTACAGCCTCTTCCTCGCTGTTGGTGAAGCCGGTCACGTATCGGCCTTGAACGAACGGCGTGCCGTCGGGATTGGTTACGCGACACAGGACGCCCGGTGCATGGCACACGAGGGCGATCGGCTTGCCGGCCGCGATGAAGGATTGGATCAATCTGATCGAATTCGGATCTTCGGCCAAATCCCATAACGGGCCGTGGCCGCCGGGGTAGAAGACCGCATCGAAGTCCTTCTGGTCGACGCTGTCCAGGCGCACAGTTTCTGCGAGGTGCGCCTTGGCAGCCTCGTCGGCGTTGAAGCGTCGCGTGAGGTCGGTCTGGAACATCGGCTCGTCGCTCTTCGGGTCGAGAGGTGGCTGGCCGCCCTTCGGCGAGGCGAGGGTGATCTCGTTACCGGCGTCTTTGAAAACGTAATATGGCGCTGCCAGCTCTTCGAGCCAGAAGCCGGTCTTCTTGCCGGTGCTACCGAGAACGTCGTGGGAGGTGAGTACCATTAGCACTTTCATCGTTTGCATCCTTTCGTCAGGTGATGCCGCGCCATGAGGCGCCGTGGCCGGTTGCACTGAAGCTCGATCAGCCGCATCGGCTTGTCGATGAGCTGATAATCGCACCTGCCCACATATTTCAGAAATTTACTTCTTTGATTTTAGATATTCAGATGGAATTATATCTCGATGAGATACGATCTGAACCTGCTCCCGGTTTTCCTGGCCCTGATGGAGGAGCGAAGCGTGACACGGGCAGCAGCGCGACTGGGCATCACCCAGCCGGCGCTGTCCAATTCGTTGAACCGCCTGCGCGACACCCTGCGGGATCCGCTGTTCATCCGGGAAAGGTACGGCATAAAGCCGACGCAACTGGCCGAGGAGATCGCTCCGACAATCGAAGCAGCGCTGGCGCAACTGGACGATCTCATTTTGAACCAGCAGGAGTTTCAGCCAGCAAACGCCGAACGACTGTTCACGCTTGCTCCCAACAGCTACGTGGAGCTTGTGTTGATGCCGGCCCTTGTCGCGAGGACCCGGGAGCTAGCGCCTGGCATCAAGCTCCGCATGACAGCTTTTGGCAACGATCTCGCCGAAACCGGCGTCATTTCCGGTACCACGGCGATGGTGCTTGGCCGGATCATCGATCCGCCGGACAATCTTGTCGTCCAGCATCTTATCGACGATGGGCTCGCCTGCGTGGTGCGCAAGGACCATCCCGACGTACGAGACCGTATTTCCCGAGATCAGTACGAGAGACTCAAGCACGTGAACGTGCTCCCACCGGGCCGGCTGCGAGCGGGCCTCTTCCAGGCATTGGGGCAGCAGAACCTCAAGCGAGAGGTTGCCGTTTCTGTCACGCACTTCCTAGCCGTGCCTGAGATGCTTGCCGTCACGGACTACTGCGCAACGCTGCCGAGCCTCATCTGCCGGAGCCTTGAGCGGGATCCGCGCCTGAAGGTACTACCCGCGCCCGTCGACCTCGGCACTTTTCCAGTGCAGATGGGTTGGCACGTTCGCTACCGCCACGACCCGGCCCACAGGTGGTTGCGTTCAATGATCGGCGAACTGGCAAAGGAAATGACTTCGGAAGCCACCTAAGTTGGCTTTCTTGTAGTCGTGTTGCTGTCCGCCAAGAGCCATCAGTGCCGGTTGCCGCGAATGTCGGCTATCAGGCAGCGAAATGGGCTGATGAAGGGCAACTCTGGGTCAGATCGCGTCATGCGACGCTCGCAACTGAACGACCGCCAAAAGGGTCGAACTCGGTCGTTCAGAGCGATTTGGATGGTTTTGGCGGCGAGAGCAGCCGGCCATGAGGAGATCCCGAACTTTGAACGAAGTTGTCGGCCGGGCGCGCCGGATACGGCCCCTCCTCTCGAACCCGACCTTCGACCCCGAACGGGGATGGTGATACACGCCCGTCCTTCTGGTATAGTGGCACGATCACCCAGCGGAGACGTTGCCATGTCTAAGCACTTCGTTCATGGGGCAGTGGTCGCATTGGGGCTGTTCGTCACCAGCGCAAGCGCCGAAACCCTGAAGCTTCCTGACAATCTGGCCGGCTTTAGTTCTGATATTGGCGAAAACTACTTCGTCGAAAGCGATGCACGGGAGGCCTATTTCCCTCTCGCAAGCAACTTTCTGACGCAGAAGACACAGTCCTATTGCGGTGTCGCCAGCATCGTCATGGTGCTGAACGCGGTCAATGTACCGGCGCCTTCGGTTCCGGAGTACGAGCCATATCGCACTTTCACGCAGGACAATGTCCTCGATGAACGAACGGACGCCATTCTCGCCCGAGATGTTTTGGCGAAGAAAGGTATGACCCTCGATCAGATCGGTGGAATTCTTGCGACGCAGCCGGTCAAGTCAGAAGTCCATCATGCCGCCGACAGCTCAGTCGACGAGTTCCGCAAGCTGGCGAGTTCCCATCTCGGCCAGTCGAACCATTTCGTGATCGTCAATTACCTCCGCAAGGCAATCGGACAGGAGAAGGGCGGCCATATCTCGCCGCTAGCAGCCTATGATGGGAAAGCAGACCGCTTCCTCATCCTTGATGTCGCACGGTATAAATACCCTCCAGTGTGGGTGAAGACGTCTGAGCTTTTCGATGCCATGAACACCCAGGACTCCGACAACGAGAACAAGACCCGCGGCTTCGTCCTGGTATCGGCGGCTTCTGTTCAATAGTGATCACCGCCTTCAACGCGATCATCCAGTCTGTGAGCGAGGGGTCACGCGCATTGATGCGGGGCCCCACAAACCATCCCGCCCCCGCCCGCCGATCAACCCGGTGGGTGCCGACCCGGCATGCGCTCGCCCCGGCGGCGGTGGTCTCACAGGCTGGCGTTCTAGGGTCAAACTCTACCAACTGGCTGCCGCCAATGGCCGAGATGGATGGTTTGTTGCTGTTCGCCTCGTCCACTGGAACGAGTAAGGTGCGCCAGTAGCGGACCTTCCAGAACGTGCCTGTCGACTTCGGATAGGTGCAGTAAGCGGACGCTCCGTGATCGCCGTAAAAAAATCCAAAGGCCTTTTGACGCACGGGCTTTCATCGCTTCCGCTGTCATCTCCGTGACCACGCCTCGTCTGCACCTAAGTTTCAATGCTCTCTCTTCCGAATTACGATGAGCGGATTTAGTGTGATGCCGCTGCTGTGAGAACCTGCTACCCTGACTCGCCGTAAAACAGGCTAGCCGCGCATGGAACGAAGACTTAGCGCAATACTTGCCGCCGATGTGGTCGGTTACAGCCGGCTCATGGGTCTCGACGAGGGCGGTACGCTTTCGGCGCTCAAGACGCATCGGCGAGATCTGGTCGACGGCAAGATCGCCGAGCACCAGGGTCGGATCGTGAAACTCACCGGCGACGGCATGCTGGTCGAGTTCCAGAGCGTGGTGAACGCGGTCGCCTGCGCGACCGACATCCAGCGCCGCATGCGCGAGCGCAACGCCGACGTGCAAGAGGAGCGGCGCATCGAATTTCGCATCGGCGTCAATCTTGGCGACATTATCTTCGATGACAACGACATTTATGGCGACGGCGTCAACGTGGCGGCGCGAATTGAAAGCATCGCCCGGCCCGGGGGCGTCGCAATCTCCGGCACGGTTCGCGACCATCTCGGCAAGAATCTTGATCTTGATTTCGAGGACACGGGGGAACACGAGCTCAAGAATATCGACCGGCCGGTCAGAGTCTACCACGTCGCACTCGCCGCGCCTTTCCGCTTCGAGAACAGCGCGGCAACAGCATCGCCCGAGGGGCGCGAGAGGGAAAAACCTTCAATCGCCGTCCTGCCGTTCACAAATATGAGCGGCGACCCCGAGCAGGAGTATTTCTCCGACGGAATTACCGAAGACATCATCACCGACCTGTCGAAAATCTCCGGACTCCACGTGCTCGCCCGCAACACGGTATTCACCTACAAGGGCAAGGCGGTGAAGGTGCAGCAAGTTGCGCGGGAACTCGGCGTCAAATTCGTTCTCGAAGGGAGTGTGCGCAAGGCCGGTCAGCGCGTCCGCATAACGGGACAGCTTATCGACGGGGCGGATGGCGGCCACGTCTGGGCCGACCGATACGACCGTGAACTCACCGACATCTTCGCCATTCAGGACGAAATCACTCACACCATTGTCGATCAGCTCAAGGTCAAGCTGCTGCCGGCCGAAAAAAGGGCGATCAAGGCGGCTCCCACTGAGAACGTCGAGGCCTATACTTACTATCTGAGGGGGAGAGAGTTTTTCCACCGGACGTCCAAGACCTACTATGTGCTGGCGAAGCGGATGTTCGGCAAGGCAATCGAGCTCGACCCTCTTTATGCGCGCGCCTACGCCGGCATCGCCGACTGCGACTCCTTTCTATTCCTCAATTACGACGAGAAGGTCTCGCTCGAGAGCATCCTCGCCAACAGTGGCAAGGCGCTCGATATCGAAAGTGGGCTGGCCGAAGCACACGCGTCGCGTGGTCTCGCTCTCTCGGTCGGCCAAAGATATGAAGAGGCAGAAAAGGAGTTCGAGCAGGCTATCGCAAGTGATCCCAATCTGTTCGAAGCGCACTATTTCTACGCGCGCGCCTGCTATGCGCAAGGTAAGCTTAAGGCGGCTGCCCACCACTACGAGCGGGCCGCCGAGATCAAGCCCGATGACTACCAATCTGTTCTTCTGCTTATGCAGGTTTATCGTTCTCTAGGGCGGCCGGAAGACGAAAGGGATGCGGCTCGCAGAGGCGTCGAACGCGCCGAGCGCGAATTGGCGAAATATCCTGAGAACCCCCGGCCAGCCTATCTCGGCGCAAATGCCCTCGCCTTAATCGGGGAGACCGAACGTGCGAAGGAGTGGAGCGCGCGGGCGCTGGCGATTGATCCGGACGATCTCCTGACGCAATACAACACCGCCTGCCTTTGCTGTCATTTCGGCGAGTTCGATCGTGCATTCGACCTGCTGGAACGCCTGTTGCCTCATGCCAACCACGAAACCAAGGCATGGGTGAAGCAGGATTCTGACTTTGCGCCACTGCACGAACATCCGCGCTGGCAGCGCGTATTGGAGCTGGCAGCTTAGCCATTAAGCCCTGCCTCACAGCGATGACCGGCCACATGCCTGACCTTGGCCGCACAATCGTGTCTCTCAGGGGAGTATGAATAGCCGCTAGTCTCTCATGTTCCCTGTCAAGGTTGAAGGCAAGAAGGCTCGCCTGCTTGGCAGGTTTGCGAAGCAGTCGGACCGGCTGAAGCTGCACAGGGCTGGGGGTGGAGCTCAGAGACGACGGTTGATCAGACTCTCATCCGCGGGTTGGGTACCGGCCTTCCGTATCTTCGTCTCGGGGCTGTCCTCGGTCTAGAGGGCGGGCGTCGGGCGCATCGGCTTGGCCACATAACTAGCGACGGGAGTTCCCCACCGTGGCCCCACCCCCAACACTGTGCAGCGGGTTGGGTCGAGACCGGCTATGACGGCGCGACCTCCCGGCCGATGGCCCACAAGAAGGCGGCCATCTCGCGTGCGATCGCAGCCACGACCACCGGCGGCTTCTTGCCGGCGGCGCTGAGGCGACGATAGCGGGCGCAGAGCCGGAGCTGCCCCTTCCAGGCAATATCGCGGACGGCCTTGGGCAGCCCCTCGAGCCGCACCCTCAGGGTCTCACTGACCCTGGCAGGATAGCGGTAAGTCCATGCCGCTTCGACCAGGGCGCGGCGGGCGCGTCGATTGCCGGCGAGCGTAAGGCTCGACCGGCGAACCGTGTCACCGGTCGAGCGCTCCCCCGGGACAAGGCCGAGAAAGGCCATCAACTGCGGCGGCGTATCGAAGCGACGCACATCCCCAATCTCGGCCGCAAATATCACTGCGACCAGGAACGAGGCGCCGCGCATGGCCTGATAGGCCTCAACGACTCGCGCCATGGACCAAGTTGGCACGACGGCGCGCAACTGCTCATCCAGGCGGTGTAGTCGCTGAGCCGCGTCCTCGATCGCGTCGATCTTCTCCTGGAACACGATCTGCTGCGCGGTATGCTCGAAGTTCTGTCGGGCAAGCCAGCGCCGGTGCGCCAATGTCCAATGACCGCCGTTCTGGTAGATCCGCCCATGGCGCAGAAGGAATGAGAGCAGCTGCTGGCGTTTGCGGCGCAGGTCGTCGGCTGCGGCTTCGCGGGCTCGGACCAGATCGCGGACAGCCTCGTGGACTACGTCCGGCACCCACACCCCGATCAGTTCGCCCGCCCGATGCAGTCGCGCCAGCGTGACCGCGTCCCGCCGGTTGGTCTTGACGCGCTCGCCCGGCCGCTTCGGGATCAGGGCCGGCGCAACCACCATGCAGTCGTGACCAAGATCGCTGACCTGCCGGCACAACCCATAACCCGTCGGCCCAGCCTCGAAGCAGACGTGCAGTCGATCATACTTTCTTCCCAGCTTCTTGATCGTCCGCTCTATCGCCGCCGGACTATTCTCGACCTCGCCGACGAACCGGACCTCGCCGGTGCGGCCGCCCTCCGCGATCGCAACCGCGTGCTTCTTCTTAGCTACATCAAACGCGACAAATGCTTCGCTATACTCTCCCATGGCTCGCTCTCCGTGCGTGAGGATCGGCTCGGCCCATCCGAGCAACCCTCGTCTTTTAATCGCACGAAAGGGCGGGCCACCGTTCTCCGCCTCGGAACATGACGTCTAGGGCATATGGAAGAGGCCAGGGAGGAAGCAAGGCAATTCCTCGCCTCCAATCCGGATTTCTCGATACAGCACTGGGCAAGCACACAACCGTTCCGGCACGAGGCCGATCGACAACATTTCATGGATGGCTATGAAGACGCCGGCCTGCCACTGTAGGGTCGGGACGTGGCCGCGACCCATGCGTGCATCGTCCACCAAATCGGCATAGGTCGAGCTGACGAAGATTTGGTATTTAACGTCCATGCGGCTTCACCCTTCGATCCGCCCTTGTAAGTCTGCAAGCAGGCTGGGGATAACGTTCCGCGCCCGCATCAAGAAGCCGAGTCATGATTCTTGCAAGGGGTGAAGCGATCAAAGCCCGACCCGCGCGCTGGCACGCTAGGTTGCCCGGTTTGCCGGAAGGAATAATCACTTGCGGCCGAGGAGTATGAAACGTGCGGTGCCCCCCGCCGCGGCGACAGTCTTCGCTATTCCTTCTTGTCGACCAGCGCCCGTAGTGCCGAGACATCATGCAGCAATAACCTGCTGCCGCGCTTTTCGATCAGGCCTCTCTTGGCGAGGTCGCTCATTTCGCGCGAGACCGCTTCCCTGTGCGTGCTCATCGTTGCCGCCAGCTCGGAATGCGTCGGTGCCGGGCTTATGGACACCTCGCCGTCCACGAGTGCGGCTTTCTCCGCCCGATGCAGGAGCTCGACGATCAGCCGTTTTCGCACGACCAGAGTGCTGTATTCGAATACCCGCTCGGTCATGCGCCGGAGCTGGGCAGACAGATGCTCAAGCAGCATCCAGGCAAAAGTCGGGTGGGTCATCACGATATCCCGGAATGCTGTGCCGGACAGCCGTGCAGCGCGGGTTGCCTCCAGCGCGACGACGCTGGCAGAGCGTGCAATCCCGTCAATGCCTCCGAGCTCCCCGAAAATGTCACCCGGTTCGACATCGCGATATGCTATCTCCCTGCCGTCCGCTGAAACCAGTGTCACGCGAGCCCGTCCTTCCAGCAGGAAGAAGACATCGCGACCAGTGTCGCCGTGGGAAATGATTAGCTCGTTGTGTCGATAGCTGCGCTCATGCCACCGTTTGGTCAGCGCGGCGAGGTCGGCATCGCAAAGTCTTGAGATGAAGGCCAGAGAGCCTGTCACAACGGTCTCTTGTTCAATCAAGTGTACTTCAC